>JANMWB010000036.1:0-11262 GCA_031393705.1 Thermoleophilia bacterium
CATCGACGTGACGGCGTTGGTCTTCGAGATCTTCTTCGACTCGAGGCGCTCGCGCTCGAGCATGTTGAGGAAGTCCGAGTTGCCGCCGACGTTCAGCTGCATCGTCTTGTCGAGATGCACGCCGCGCTCGCGGAAGAGCGAGGTGAGTACACGGTGCGTGATCGTGGCGCCGACCTGTGACTTGATGTCGTCGCCGATGATCGGCACGCCGGCATCCTGGAAGCGCTTGTTCCAGTAGTCCTCGCGCGCAATGAACACCGGCATGCAGTTCACCATCGCGCAGCCCGCGGCCATGATCTGCTCCGCGTACCACTTCACCGCATCCTCGGAACCAACCGGGAGGTAACAGACGACGACGTCGACCTTGCGCTCCTTGAGGATGCCCACGATGTCGTCGGTCGGACCGTCATCCTTCTCCACGATCTCCGAGAGGTACTTGCCGATGCCGTCGAGCGTCATGCCGCGGTTGACGGTGATGCCCGTCTTCTCCACGTCGGCGAACTTGATCGTGTCGTTCGGGTGCGCCCACATCGCCTCGGCCAGGTCGACGCCGACCTTGCCCTTGACGACGTCGAACGCCGCGACGACTTCCACGTCTCGGATGTGGTACCCGCCGAGGTCGACGTGCATGAGCCCGGGGACGAACTCGTCGGGCTTGGCGTCCTTGTAGTACGTCAGGCCCTGCATGAACGAGTTCGCGCAGTTGCCGACGCCGATAATGGCGACGCGAACCTTTTCCTGCTGGCGCCCGCGGCCCTTGCTTTCAACGGCGTTGCCGTTCGATTCACTCACTTGAAGCCTCCATCAGTTGCGTACGGACGTGCAGGACCCTCTGAGCGACGGTGATCCACGCCGTGGCGGCGAGGAGCACGAGCGACCAGGGGAGCACGCCCCACGGTGCGAGCACAAGCCCTGCGGTGATGACAACGACGCGTTCAGCGCGTGAGCCGATGCCCACGTCGCCGCGGAGGCCGAGTGCTTCGGCTTTCGCGCGCGTATACGAGACGAGGAACGACCCCGCGACCGCGGCCATCGCGACCGCGACAAAAATGGGGTGGTGGTGCGTCGCGAGGACGTAGGCGATCGCGGTCAGCATGAAGCCTTCGCTGATGCGGTCGGTCGTCGAGTCGAGGAACGCGCCGAACGGCGTGGTCTTGCCTCCAGCCCGGGCCAGCGCGCCGTCCAGGATGTCGAGGACGGAGCCCACGACGAAAACGAGCGCGGCGAGCCAGTAGAAAAGAAGCTCGTTGCGGCCCTCGAACAGCACGAGCACCGAGGCGATGCCGCAGAGCAGCACGCCGCTCGTCGTGAGGGCATTCGGCGTCACCCGCGTGCGGGCGAGCCCCAGCACGGACCGGGACGCGAGCGTGCGGGCACCGGTGGTGTAGCCCTGCTTGATCGCGGCCGCTCTGGTCACGACCCGGACCGTACCAGCGCCCTGTGTTTCCGCCCGTTTCGGGTCGGCAGGCGGTCGGTTACGCCCGACGAGCGGCAAGCAGGAGGCGACTGCGGTCGTTGTAGACGATCGCCATCGCCACCAGAGCGACCCCGATGCCGGCCACACAGTCGAGCCAGAAGTGGTTGCCGGTTGCCATCACGGCGAACCAGACCCAGGCGGGCCAGGCGGCCCAGAAGGCCTTGATCCAGGGGTTGCGGCAGACGCTGAAGAGCACGATGCCGACAATCAGCGCGTCCGCGGCATGCAGGCTCGGCATGGCCGCATACGGGTTTGCGGCGAGGCTGACGAGGCCGTCGCGATGCTGGTCGACGAAACCGATGCCCAGCAGGCGTGGGGGAGCGGTCGGCATGAAGATGTAGCCGGCGAGCCCGATCACGTTGGCGAGCAGGATCGCGTTGCGGAAGCGCGTGAACGCCTCGTGCCGGCGCACGTAGACGAACAGGATCGCCAGGCCGACCACGGTGAACTCCGAGTTCCAGTACGTCCACGAGACGATTGTCGCGAGGAGGTGCCGCTGGTCGACGAAGTTCTGGAAGGTCAGCTCGTACAGGCGATGGGTGACACGGATCTCGAAGTCGAAGACCCGCTGACCGTTGCTGAACGCCTTCGCCGGGTTGCGGTCGGCGATGCCACGGGCGAGCTGATAGAGCACGGCGAAGCCGAACCAGATCCCCAGCTGGAGACCCAGATCCGACCAACCGCGCGGCAAATGCCGCCGCCCCGCTGCGACCATGGCAGACACTGCCGCTGATTCTAGTGGCAGCAGCGGGGGCTGGGAATCCACCGCGAGGAGGAGATTTCCGCAGATTCCGGGACTGAGGCCCGCCGCAGGGCGGGCCTCAGTCCTTTTCGGTTCAGGTCGAGCTACGGGTACGAGACCACAGTGCTGGTCTGCGTCAGGCCGTTCGTCGGCGCGCCGACATCGTTGACGACGTGGTCGATCGTGCCGTGGTTCGTGATCGACAGGTCGAGGAGATCGTGCATCTTCACGCCCGGGGTCACGGGCACCTCGAAGGCGCGGCTCGCGTGGATCGTGGGATCGACGTTGAAGAAGCAGTAGCTCCCGAGTCCCCACGCCTCGTGCGTCTTCACCGAGCCTGCCACCTTGTAGGCGGCCCAGCCGAGGATGCCGTCGTGCTGCCACGTGGCTTGATTCGGCGGGTCGTACGGCATCTCGTTCTGGAACATGACCGTCTTGCCGTTCTCGCCGGCCCAGAGGACGTTGTACTTCTGGAAGTGCTCGACGAAGAGGCCGGTCGCGACGACGTTGTCGCCCGTGACCTCGACGCCGGTGTCGGCGGTGTTCTGCGTCCAGCCGACGCCGTTGCCGTGATCGGCTCGCCAGGCCCAGATGTCGTCGAGGATCGTGTTGTCGCGGCCGACCTCGAGCGCCGTGACGGCTTTACCGAGATGTGGGCCGCCGATGCGGAAGAACACGTCGTGCAGCGCGCCGGGGTCACTCGGGTCGGTTGACGCATGGTGGGCATCGCTCTGGCCCTCGACATGCCGGTCGCCGTACTGCAGCAGTGTCGGGGACGGCGTCTCCCCGGCATCGAAGATGAGGCCGGAGATCTCGACGCCCGGCACGTCGGCGACCGTCATCGGGACGACGCCGTTTTCTGCTGTCAGGGTCGCCATCCCGAGCCCGAGCACGATCGTGTCGGCCCTCTTGACCTTGATCGTCTTGTCGACGTTGTAGACGCCGGGCGTGAAGATCAAGTTCTGCCCGAGCGACAGCGCGTTGTTGATCGACTGGATGCTGTCGGTCGGCTTGGCGATGAAGAAGCTCTCGATCGGGATCGAGTGACCCGGGGTCTGACCGGTCGCCCAGGTCGCACCGGAGCTGTTCGACTGCGCGTCCGGCACGTAGACGTTGAAATGCCGGTTGGCGTCGACGTAGAGGAACGGCCGCTCACGCGATGCCGGGTTGGTGGCCAGCGTCGTGTAGGGCGGGCTCGGGAACGACTGCGCGGGCGCTCCTTGCACGCCTGCGAACACCTGGTTCCACACGGCGTTGCTCCAGGTGCCGATCGAGCTGTTCCGGACGAGGTACTGCTGCTGCGAACCGTTGAGCACGAAGCCGGGCACCACCGAGTCGGCGATGAAACCGCCGCTCGCGAACGAGGGCCCTGTGCAGAAGTCCATCAGCGTCGTGAAGCCGTTGTTAATCTGGACACGCCGCATCGGCGCGGCCTGTGACGCCGCCCAGAACTCGCCGGCGGCCTTGCAGCCCGACTTGTGACTGGTGTTGATGTTGATCGTCAGGTTCGAGAGCGACCGCCAGAAGTTCGTCAGCGCGAAGCAGCCGTCCGCGTTGCATTGGTTGTAAACGTCGATCGTGCCGTTGACGTTCACCTGGCCCGGCAAGGCGCCGAGACCGGCGACCTCGGTGTAGTACCCAACGTCGAAGTTGAGCGGGTCGGAGCCAGAGCCGTAGGTGCCCGGCATGAAGAGGAGCGCGTCACGCTGCGTCCCGAACTCGTTCGACACCTGCTGGGCCGCGATCGCGTCGACGGTTGCCTTGATCGTGCTCGTCGACATGCTCGGGTCGAAGATCTTGACGTTCGGGCCGAAATCGGGAACGGCCGCGGCCGTTCTCAGGCTGTGCGGTGTCGCGCCGGCGGCGCCGGCGACGAGCAGCGCCAGCGCGGTCGTCAAGACGACGCTGCGTGCGAAGGAAAGCATTTGGACCTCACTTGTCGGGGTGGCGGCTGGGCTGTGCTCGAGAAGGCCCCCGGATGGGCGCGCCGTGGGCGTTCTTCACGCTCCCGTTGTCCCTCTCGCCCTGGCGTTATCTCAAACGCCGGGGCGGGTTGTCAAACCTCAGCCGCCGATGTAGGACATCTCGACCTTGTCCAGGCCGGCTGTCGCGGCCGAGCGGAGGTCGGAGTAGCGATCGGCGCGGCCGCCCCAGACGGTGCGCAACGCAGTTTCGAGCTCCTCGTCCGAGGCGCCGCCGCGGACTAGCGCGCGCAGGTCGTGACCACGCACCGCGAACAGGCACGTGAACAGCTTTCCTTCCGCGGACAGGCGGGCCCGGGTGCAGTCGCCGCAGAACGGCTGCGTGACCGACGCGATCACGCCGACCTCACCGGTGCCGTCCTTGTAGCGCCAGCGCTGAGCGACCTCGCCGCGGTAGAGGGCCTCGGCCGGTTCGACGCCGAACGCATCGTCGAGGAGCGCGACGATCTCCTTGGCCGGCACGACGTCATCGAGGCGCCAGCCGTTCGTATGCCCGACATCCATGTACTCGATGAAGCGCAGCGTGTGGCCGCGCTCGCGGAAGAAACCGGCGAGCGGCACGACCTGGTCGTCATTCACGCCGCGCTTGATCACGGCGTTGACCTTGACCGGCAAGCCCGCCGCAGCGGCTGCGTCGATCCCGTCGAGCACACGCTCCACGGAGAAGTCGACGTCGTTCAGCGCGCGAAAGATCGCGTCGTCGAGCGAGTCGAGGCTGACCGTGATCCGGCGCAGCCCCGCGTCGGCGAGCGCCTGCGCCTTCTGGGGCAGCAGCGATCCGTTGGTCGTCAGCGTGAGGTCGACGTCGAGCTCCGCGAGCTGTGCGATCAGGCGTTCGAGGTCGCGGCGGACGAGCGGCTCGCCGCCGGTGATGCGGATCTTCTTGACGCCGGCCGTGACGAAGGTGCGCGCGACGCGGGTGATCTCCTCGAACGTCAACAGCTCGCGCCGCTCGAGAAAGCGGTGGTCACGGCCGTAGACCTCCTTCGGCATGCAGTAGACGCAGCGGAAGTTGCAGCGGTCGGTGACCGAGATCCTGAGGTCGCGCAGGGGCCGTCCGAAGGTGTCAAGCGCGTCCATGCGGGAAACCGTAGCTCGCATCAGCTGTCACACGGGAAAAGGGGGTCAGATGAACGATCACGTCGAAGGCAAGGTGAAGGAAGCCGAAGGGAAGCTCACCGGCGACAAGGACAAAGAAGCCGAGGGCAAGGCGCAGGACGCGCTCGGGCATGCGAAGGATGCCGCCGGGAGCGCAGCCGACGCCGCCCGCACAAAGCTCGACGACCTCAAGAACTGACCGCTTTGGCCATGTCCCGGGGACAGTCCCCGGGACATGGCCGTATCGGACACGTGTTCAATCGTCGGATGGCCGCGCTCAAGCCCCTGCTCGTTCTGATCGCGGTCACCGCGGTCTGGGGCGTGACGTTCGTGCAGGTGAAGGACGCAGTCGCGCTCTATCCGCTGTTCGCGTTCCTCGCCATCCGGTTTGCGATCGCGAGCCTGACGCTCGCGCCGCCGGGCGTACGCCGGCTGCGCTCACTCGGTCGCGGTGGCTGGGTTGCCGCCGCGTACGCCGGCGCGCTGCTCGGCGCCGGGTACGCGCTCCAGACGGCGGGGCTCGAGCGCACCTCGGTCTCCTCGACGGGATTCATCACCGGCATGTACGTCGTGCTGACACCGCTGCTCGGGCTTGTGCTCTTCCGCGCGCGTGTCGGCGCATCGGCCTGGATCGGCGTCGCGCTCGCGACGATCGGCCTCGGACTTCTGGCCGGGATCCACGGCGGCTCGGTGCTCGGCGACCTGCTCGTGCTCGCCGGCTCGGCGGTCTACTCGCTGCAGATCGTCTTGATGGAGCGCTACGCGCCGCGCTACGACGCGATCGCCTTCACGCTCGTCGAGATGCTCACGTCGTTCGCCGGACTGCTTGCAATCGCGCTCGCGCTCGGCCAGTTGCACGTTCCACACGGCTGGACGGTGTGGGGTGCGCTGATCGTCACCGGCGTGTTCGCGAGCGCGCTTGCCTTTCTCGCCCAGACCTGGGCACAGCGGCGCGCGACCGCGACGCAGACCGCCCTTGCGTTCTCGCTCGAGCCGGTCTGGGCGGCGGTCTTCGGGTTCACGCTCGCCGGTGACCGGCTCGGGCCGCTGGGCTGGTTCGGCTGCGGTGTGATCATGGCCGGGATCGTCGTCGCGGAACCGGCGGCAGCCGGGGTGCTCGCGAGACTCGTGCGTCGGACATGACGATCGTCTTTCTCGCACTTGCCTCCGCGGCGCTCTTCGGCGCGATGACCGTCGCCGTCCGGCTGGCGCTGCGCGAACTGACCGACGCGAGAGGCGCCGCGCTGGCGACGATCATCCCCGCGCTCGCGGTCGCGCTGATCGCGGCGGCGTTTCGACATGACCTCCATCACGCGTGGCCGTTCCTGCTTGCAGGGCTCCTCGCGCCGGGCGGCTCGCAGCTGCTCTTCACGCTCGCCGTACGGGAGATCGGCGCGTCACGAACCTCGGTCGCCGTCGGCGCCGCGCCGCTCGTTGCCGTCGCGATCGCGCTGATCTTCCTCGGCGAGCCGCTCCGCGCGCCGCTGATTCTCGGGGCGCTCGCAATCGTCAGCGGCGGAATCCTGCTCGCAGCGGAACGCGACCGGCCGGGGCATCTGCGAGCGCGCGGCCTGCTCTATGCCGCCGGCGCCGCGACGCTGTTCGCAACGCGTGACAACGTCGTGCGCGCGTTGCATGCGCACGCGAGCCCGGAAACCGCCGCGGCCGCGACGCTGGTCGCGGGCACGCTGGTCGCGCTGGCGTGGACGCGGCGGGCGCCGTCCGCGCAGGAGCTTCGCCGCCTCGCACCGGCGGGCGTGTTCTTCGGCCTCTCGTACGTCTGCCTGTTCGAGGCGTATTGGCGCGGCCGGGTGAGCGTCGTCTCGCCGCTTGTCGCCACGGAGTCGCTGTGGGGTGTCGGGCTGTCGGCGCTCCTGATCCGCCACACCGAGGGCGTGGGGCGCAAGCTCGCCTTCGGCGCGCTGCTCGTCGTGATCGGCAGCGCGGTGATCGGCGCGACCCGCTAGGAAGGAGCGCGGTCTCGCCGCCGGTGTGTGCCGACGGCGAGACCAATTGTGCCCCTAGTGGTACGAGTCGTAGCCGGGGCCGGGCGTCAGCACGGCGGGCTTCGACGCGCTCTTCGGCACCGTCACCTGGACGCTGCCTCCGCACGAGCCGCCCTTCCCGTCGGAGACGGTGAAGACGATCGTGTACACGCGACCGTCGCCGCCGCCCGCCCGCTCGGCACGGAGCCGGACGGCGCCCGGACCCGCGTTGACGGCGTCGATGGCGGTGTCACCGTCGCCGAGACCGTTCGTCGGCTCGTCCTGGCGCACGCTCGTGATCGCGTAGGCGAGCGGGTCGCCGTCGGGATCCGTGGCGTGGCCGAGCACGATCAACTGCAGCGTGTGATTCGGCGGCCACAGCTCGGTGAGCGACGGCGTCACCGCGGTGCAGGACGGCGGCCGGTTGAGCGTCAGCGTGATCGTCCGCTGCGTCGTACCGCCGTCGTCATCTGTTGCGGTGACGGTGATCGTCGCCGTGTGCGTGCCTGAGGCGTAGGGGTGCGACGACTGGCACACGCCACCGGCAACCGCGACGCCCGGGGTCGAGTTTCCGTCACCCCAGTCGAACGTGCAGGTCTGGGTGTCGTTTGCGCCGACGTCCGTCACCGCGCCGGTCACAGACGCTGTCAGCGCACTGACGCTGCCCGTCAGCGAGAGCGTCGGCGCCACGTTCGCGACGTGGAGCTCGAGCGAAGCAGACACCGGCGCGTTGATGCCGTCATTCGCCGTCAGCGTCAGCGTGTACGTCCCGTTGTCGTTGCACGTCACGGTCGTATTCGCTGAAGCAGCGTTGCCGAACACGCACGTGCCGGCCGGCCCCGACGGCGCCGCCGACCAGTGCAGCGTCAGAGCGCCGAGATGGTCGTCGTTCGCCACGGCGTTCAGGACGAACGCCGTGCCCTCGTCGGTGAAGGCGAGCCCGCCCGCGCCGGTTCCGATCGTCACCGTCGGGGGTGCGTCGACGGTGACAACGACGGTGCCGGCTCCGCTGCCGTGGTCGTCATCGGAGACCGTGCCGACCGCGCTGAAGGAGCCCGCGCTGGCATACGAGTGCGTGCCGACGCACGTGTGGGCAGCCTCGTCGACCACACCGGCCGAGCTCGTCGTGTCGCCCCAGTCGATCGAGCAGGTGTGCGTGTCGTTCGAACCGGGATCGGTGAACCGGTAGGTCGCTGTGACCGGAGCGTTGAGCGCAACGCGGCCGGCCAGCGGCACGCCGGTGACCGTCGGGGGTACGTTTGCCACGTTGAGTGTCCCGGTGGCCGAGAACACCCCGTTGACCTGGTCGGAGTAGAGGATCGTCGCCGTATACGGGCCGTCGTCGGTGCACGTCGCGGTGGTCGACGCGGCGTGGATGTCGGCGATCGAGCAGGTGCCGGTGCCGCCGCTGATCGACCACTGGACGATTGGTGTGCTGTGGTCGTCGGTCACGACGGCGACGAGCGGGAACGCTGTCCCCTCGGTGCCACTCGCCGGCTGGACCTCAGCCGTCGGCGGCGCGTCGATCACGATCGGCTGGCTGTCCGAGCCTGCGCCACCGTCGTCGTCGGTGACGGTCGCGCTCACGGTGTACGACCCACCCGCTGCGTAGATGTGATCGCCAGTGCAGGTGTTCCCGGTGACCGTGCCTGCGATCGGCGCGCCTTCGCCCCAGTCGAGGACACAGGTGAAGGTATCCGCGCCGGGATCGGAGATCGCGACGCTCGCCGTGATCGTGTTCGCCAGCGGGTGCACGCCGGGAGGCAGCGTGAGCACCGCCGTGGGTGCGACGTTGTTCACGAGCAGGTGCTCGGTCGCCGTGGTTACCTGGCCGAGCTGGTCGGTCGCCGTGAGGGTCAGCGCATAGATGCCGTCGTCGGTGCACGTCACGGACGTCGAGGCTTGCGAGGGGTCACCGAACGAGCAGCTGCCGGTGCCGCCGGTCGACGTCCAGGCGGTGGACGTTGCGCCGTCGACCGTTGCGGTCAAGGGGAACGCCGTGCCCTCGTAGGTCGCGCCGACGGTGCCGCCGGGGCCGTCACCGGTGATCGTGACAGCTGGCTTCGCCTTGATCGTGATCGTGTGGCACTCCTCGACCGGTGTGAGCCCGGGGCCGCCGCCGTCCTGGCCGTTCGCGTCGGCGCAGATCGTGTGGTCGCCGACAGCGAGGCTCAGCGGCGAGCTCGAGGTGAGGGTGACGTTCACAGGCCCGGTCCGCGGGAGCGTCGGCACGACCGTCGGTCCGACCGTGGTCGGGATTGCGGTGCCGTCGACCTTCAGCGTTGCAACGGTGAGCTTCGACGCGATCGCTGCCGGGACGGAGGTGACCGCCGAGTCCGGGTTGCTGAGGCCAACGCAGTGCTTGCCGAAGGCGTTCGCGATCTGCTCGAGTGAACCGAACGTGCCCGGGGAGGGCGAGCCGCACGTCGACCCGGAGCCGATGACGGCGAAGGTGTCGATCGTGACGGCAGTGTTAGCCGGGTGAAGCTGCAGGAGGATATTCGAGAGCTGCTGGCCCTGGACGGTCTCGTTCGGCAAACCGTCCGAGAGGAACACGACCTGCGTTCGCGGGGTCGTCACCTTCGTCAGCAGGTCACGGAGCGTCTGCAGCGCCGCGTAGTAGTTCGTCGCCTGCCCGACGTCGTCGGCGGTGAACAGGGTGAAGCCGTCGGCGCCGCCCTTGTTCGGCCAGCCGGCAGGTGTTGAGATCGGGCTGAACGCGTAATAGGCCGACTGGGTGACCCAGCTGAGGTTGTCGCCCAACGGGAAAAGCGCTGTTGCGGCTTGCGACGGGCTCGGGGTGAAGTTCGAGAGGTTCGGTGCGACGAGCGTTGTCGCAGGCCCGGTGGTCGGATCGAGGTCGAGCGCTGCGGCTGACGTGATGTTGGTCGGCGTGTCGTTGTTCGTGCCGGCGAAGGCGATGAACCCGATCTTCGCGACCGTTCCTGTGGTAATCGCCGCGGCGTTCAGGTCACGCACGGCAAGGAGCTCGCAGTCGAGCGTGGTGTTCGCCTGCAGGTCGTAGACGTTCTGTCGCGGGCAGGAAGTGCCGCCCGTCGGTGCGCTCGTGCTGCCGGAGACATCGACGATGTAGATCAGCGTCGTGTTCGCGACCGCCTGGCCCTGGCCGACGGCCGCCGTCCCGTGCGCCGTGAACGGTGCATCCGGCAGGAGTGCGTGATCGGCCGGTGAGCTCACCGCTGCCTCGATCGACGTACCGCCGGGAAGGTTGCCGGTCGCGCTTGCCGCGACCGCCACTAGGACGGCAGCGCCCAGCGCCACCAGACCGAAAAAGACCCGCCTCATTTGCCGCATCCCCCTTGTTGTGAATGTGCCCCTGCGGCTAGCTGAACCCATTTGCGCCACCAGTGTCAATGGGCCGAGCGGCCCATTCCTTGATCTGCTACAACTGCACTTAGATTTTCTGAGTACGTTCAGCACTACCCACGAAGGAGACCCGAAACGATGGCAAAAACGATCGGTATCGACCTGGGCACGACGAACTCGTGCATGGCCACCCTCGAGGGCGGCGAGCCGACCGTGATCCCGAACGCCGAAGGGGGGCGCACGACTCCGTCCGTCGTGGGGTTCACGAAGGACGGGCAGCGGCTCGTCGGCGCACCGGCGCGGCGGCAGCAGGTCACGAACCCCGAGAACACCGTGTTCTCGATCAAGCGCTTCATGGGCCGGAAGTTCAACGAGGTCAACGAAGAGATGACCATCGTCCCGTACAAGGTCATCGAAGGCCCGAACGCGGACGTGCGCGTCGAGGCCGGCGGGAAGGAGTACGCGCCCGAAGAGGTCAGCGCGATGATCCTCCAGAAGCTGAAGTCCGATGCGGAGGCCTACCTCGGCGAGACCGTGAGCGACGCGGTGATCACCGTTCCCGCGTACTTCAACAACGCACAGCGCGAGGCGACGAAGACGGCGGGCAGCATCGCCGGCCTCAACGTCGTGCGCATCATCAACGAGCCGACG
>JANMWB010000043.1:0-3898 GCA_031393705.1 Thermoleophilia bacterium
GCGGCGCACGGCTCTCGGCCGGACCTCGGCGTCGATGCGATCGCGAAGATGGGGCACGTTCTCGTCGCGCTCGAGAAGCTCGACCTGCGGCTGCAGTCGGGCCGGCGGCACCCGCTTGTCGGTGCAGGCTCGCTGCACGCCGCGTTGATCGAAGGCGGCCAGGAGTTCTCGAGCTACCCCGAGCGCTGTCTCCTGACCGGCGAGCGGCGCACGCTGCCGGGCGAAACCAGCGCGGAGATCGAAGCCGACCTGCGGGCGGCCGCCGGCGATGCAGACGTTCGGCTGCTCGTCTCGCGTGAGCCGTTCGAGCTGGACGAGGGTCACGAGCTCGTACACGCGGTAAGTGCAGCGGCCGAAGTAAGCGGCGTGATCGGCGTCCCGTTCTGGACCGACGCGGCCCTCGTCGCGGCAGCCGGCATCCCGACCGTGCTGTTCGGGCCGGCCGGCGAAGGCGCCCACGCGGCGGTGGAATGGGTCGACGTCAGCTCGCTCGAACGCTGCCGTCACGTGTACGCGGCGGTCGCGGCGGCACTGTGTTCCTGACCAACCTGCGGTTGGGTGCCGATGACCGCCTGGGGCGGCTCTACACTGTTTGGAGTGATCGCCCGCTACTCCCGCCCAGAGATGAGCAGGATCTGGTCGGAGGAGGGCAAGCTCGCGCGCTGGCTCGATGTGGAGCTGGCGGCGCTCGACGGCTGGGCTGAGATCGGAGCGATCCCCGCCGACGACGTTGCAGCGATCCGCGCGCAGGCCGTGACTCCGACGCCCGAGCGCGTGGCCGAGATCGAGCAGACCACCGACCACGACCTGGCGGCGTTTGTCGATGCGGTCGCGGAGCAACTCGGGCCGGAAGGGCGGTGGGTGCACTACGGCCTAACGTCGTCGGACGTGGTCGACACCGCGCTCGCGCTCCAGATGCGCGAGGCGGGCGAGCTCGTGCTCCGCGGTATCGAGCGAGCGCTTGCGGCGGTCGTTCGGCGCGCCGAGGAGCATCGGGGGACCGTGTGCATCGGGCGCTCCCACGGCATTCATGCCGAGCCGACGACGTTCGGTTGGAAGCTCGCCGGCTGGGCGTTCGAGCTGGACCGCGCCCACTCGCGACTCGAGCGCGCGCTCGAGCAGTGTCGCGTCGGGCAGCTGTCTGGAACCGTCGGCACGTATGCCGCGATCGACCCCGAGGTGGAGCGCATCGCGTGCGAGCGCCTCGGCCTAGAGCCGGACCCCGTGTCGACGCAAGTGATCGCGCGCGACCGGCACGCGGAGCTGCTCTCGGCGCTTGCGATCTGCGCGACGTCGCTCGACCGCTTCGCGACTGAGATCCGGCATCTCGCGCGTACGGAGGTGCGCGAAGTCGAAGAGCCGTTCGCGGCAGGCATGAAGGGGTCGTCTGCGATGCCACACAAACGCAATCCGAAGGTCGCTGAGCGCATCTCCGGCCTCGCCCGGGTCGTGCGTGCCGCCGCGATTGTCGGGCTGGAGAACGTCCCGCTTTGGCACGAGCGCGACATCTCGCACTCGTCGGCCGAGCGCGTCGTCATCCCGGACGCGTTTCTCGCGGTGGACTATGTACTCGACCGCTTCACGTGGATCATCGACGGGCTCGTCGTCTATCCGGAGCGCATGGAGCGCAATCTGTGGGCCTCGCACGGCCTGTTCTTCTCCCACCGGCTGCTGCTCGCGCTGATCGAGAGTGGGCAAGAGCGTGCCGACGCCTACCGCCTCGTGCAGCGAAACGCGATGCGCGCCTGGGACGAAGAGCGCGACTTCCCCGACCTCGTCCGCGCCGACCCGGAGATCACGGCGCACCTCGACGAGGCTTCACTCGCCAACGTCTTCGATCTGAACGCCACCATCGCCCACCTCGACACGACGTTCGACCGTGTCCACCGACTCTTTCCGAAAAAGGAGCCAGCCCATGTCTGAAGCGACGCACGTCGGTAGCGGCAAGGTCCGCGAGCTGTACGCGCTCGACGACGAGCGTCTATTGCTCGTTGCGAGCGACCGGATCTCGACGTTCGACGTCATCCTCCCCACCGAGATCCCCGATAAGGGACGTGTCCTGACGGGCGTGTCGGGATTCTGGTTTGCGCGCACGAGTGACCTTGTGCCGAACCATCTCCTCGCGCTCCGCGAGGACGGCCGGTCGACCGAGTGCCGCAAGCTGGAGATGCTGCCGATCGAGTGCGTCGTACGCGGCTATCTCGCGGGCTCGGGCTGGAAGGACTACCTCGCAACCGGCGAGGTTTGCGGCCACAAGCTGCCGGAGGGCCTTGTCGAGTCACAGCAGCTTCCCCGCCCGATTTTCACGCCGGCGACGAAGGCCGAAACAGGCCACGACGAGAACATCGACCGTGTCGCGGCCGTCGAGCTCGTCGGTGAGGAACGGTTCGACGAGGTGGAGGCCGTTGCGCTCGCGCTCTACTCGTTCGTCTCCGACTACGCACGCGAGCGCGGGATCATCCTCGCGGACACCAAGCTCGAGTTCGGGCTCGATGACCGTGGCCAGCTCGTGCTTGGCGACGAGGCGTTCACACCCGACTCCTCACGCTTCTGGCCCGCGGACGAGTACCGGCCGGGCGGCACACCACCCTCATACGACAAGCAGTTCGTACGCGACTACTGCGAGTCGCTCGGGTGGAACAAGACCGCTCCAGGCCCCGAGCTACCCGACGCGGTCGTCACCGGCACACGTGCTCGCTACGTCGAGGCGTTCGAGCGCCTGACCGGGATCGGCTTCGACGACTACGTCGCAGATCCGAGCGTGGTACTTCGATGAGGGCGACCGTTCTCGTCCGGCCGAAGCCGGGCATTCTCGACCCACAGGGCCAGGCGGTCGAGAGCTCGCTTCGCCACCTCGGCTTCGAGGTGAGTGACGCGCGCGTCGGCCGCCTCGTCGACGTCGACGTCGCTACCGACGACAAGGCCGAGGCCCTCGCGCAGATCAAGCAGATGTGCGAGCAGCTGCTGACGAACCCTCTGATCGAGAGCTACACCGTGGTCTTGAACGGCGTGGTATTGAACGGCGTGCTGTTGAACGGCCCGGAACCGGAGCGCGCGTGAGCGAGCCGCGCCCGGTGATCCCGGTGATCGTCTGGCCAGGCTCGAACGACGACCGTGACGCGCAGCTCGCGCTGGAGCGGCTCGGGGCCGAGGCTCCTCGTATCTGGCACACCGACGAGACGCTGCCCAGCGGGACGGCAGCCGTGGTCCTCCCGGGAGGGTTCTCGTACGGCGACTACCTGCGCTGCGGCGCGATCGCGCGCTTCTCGCCCGTGCTGCGCGCGATCGAAGCGTTCGCGGCCGACGGCGGCCTCGTCCTCGGGATCTGCAACGGCTTCCAGATTCTCACCGAGGCCGACCTCCTCCCGGGCGCGCTCCGGCCCAACGCGTCGCTCTCGTTCGTCTGCCGCGACGTGCTACTCCACGTCGAGCGAGCGGACACGCCCTTCACCTCGCGCTGCATCAAGGAACAGGAGCTGACGATCCCCGTGAAGCACGGTGACGGCTGCTGGTTCGCCGACGACGAGCTGCTCGGGGAGCTCGACGCAAACGGGCAGCTCTTGCTCCGCTATGCCCTCGGCGCCAATCCGAACGGCGCCGTCGCCGCCGTAGCCGGCGTCCTGAACGCCGACGGCAACGTTTTTGGGCTGATGCCACATCCGGAGCACGCGGTCGATTCGCTGCTCGGCTCCGCCGACGGTGCGTTGATCCTCGGCTCGCTGGTCGACGCTGCTCGGTTGTCGCTCGCAGCTGTCGTCTAGGCACCACCCTCGTGGTCGAAGGCTTCACCGAGCGCATCCGCGAGCGCCGGCTTCTTCGCGAGCTCCTTGCGCAGGCGTGCGACGTCGCGCTCGCGCAAGGTGACGGGACCGCGCCGGACCGTCCCGTCGGTGGAGTA
>JANMWB010000069.1:0-1529 GCA_031393705.1 Thermoleophilia bacterium
AATTGCCGGGTCCATTCGCTGAAGACCGGTCGTCCGATCAGGACGCTCCCTCACTGCCACCTCGGCGTGATGATCATCGTGTAATGGATTGGCCCCCTGAAACAATAACACTGAAAGGTCACAAGGCAGTATCACCTCCTACTGAAGGGACAGACAATGCGAATCAACTACATGCGGGCGGTGGCTGCAGGCCTCGCGGGTACCCTCGTCATGACGGCCGTCGGGGTGTGGATTGCTCCCGCAATGGGAATTCCCAGGATGAATCCGGCCGAAATGCTGGCGAGCAAGATGGGCGGGGTAGCGATCCTCGGTTGGCTGGGCCACTTCATGATCGGAACGATCCTCGCCTTGATCTACGCCGCCTTCTTCGTGTCGAGGTTGCCAGGTCCGCCGCCGGTGCGTGGCGCCATCTTCTCGCTTGCGCCCTGGCTCATGGCTCAGGTCGTGGTGATTCCGATGATGGGCATGCCGCTCTTTTCGGGTTCGATGCCGATGGCGATGGGAAGCCTGATCGGACACCTCGTCTTTGGCGCCGTGGTCGGCGCAATTGTGGGTGACCCCAGGCTCCTTCCGTCACCGCGCGTCACGTGAGTTGCCCCGCGCCACGATGGCTCAGGGGCGTATTCCGCGCAGCCCTCGTCGCAGCCACTCGGTGAGTTCCGGGTCGTCGGCAATGACGTCGGCGTCCACGGTCAACCACGTGCCCATGGGCCGTTCTCCGCCCGGCGCGAAAGGCGTGACGCCCGGTGTATCAAGTAGCGCGGTGTATTCCGCCGCCGGAGTCTTCACGAGGAGCGACGAGTTCCACACGATGGCGAATGTGGACTTGCCGATGAGAAATCCTCGACCGCTGAAGACGCCTCGCTGACGGACGCCGCGCTCGCCGAGCACGAGGAGTGTGTCGGCGACGCGGCTGACGAGCCCGGAATCTGGTGGCATGAGCAGCGGGAAAGTCGCGAGGTGACCACGAAGTGCTTGAGCGCCATCTTGTATCTGACTTTCGAGAGAGTTTGCAAGCATTTTGATCGCGGCGCCAGCTCGTTGTCCTTTTTGCCGCGTTGAGACGGCACACTGACTCTTCGAGAATGACGTGCCACTCACGGAGCTCCACATCGATAGACAGCTCGTCGTCGTCCTCGCGGGTCTCGCCGCTCAGCTTTCACCAGTCCTTGCGCGCGCACAGGCGACCTTGCCGGCCGGTACGGCAATCGTCACTGGCGTCGTCCGAAATGGTGCGACCTCGGCACCCGTTCGGCTTGCGGTCGTCCGGCAGGCCGGCGGCGTCGCGTCTACCCTGAGCAACGACCTGGGCCGTTACCGGATCGAGCTCCCACTGGGTGCGCAGCGCATCGAAGTGCGCCGCATCGGGTTCCGTCCCACGAGCATCCCGGTCGTCGTTCCGGCCGCCGGAATCGCCGCCGACGTTGCGCTCGAGCCGATCGCCGTGGGCCTCGAGCGCGTGCTGGTGACGGCGCACGACGACGCCGCGCGCCGGATCATCGCGGCCGCCATTCGCCGAAAGCAGGCAT
>JANMWB010000144.1:0-5451 GCA_031393705.1 Thermoleophilia bacterium
CCCCTGTTGCTCCGGCGTCATGCTGAGGACGTTGATCGCGCGGCCGAACGGGTCGCGGACGATCGTCTGCTTGCCGATCTTGCCGGTCAGGTTGCGGTCGTACTGCACCTCGAGCCCACCGAGCCCCTTGTTGTCGGTGCCTGCGAACCCGATCACCTGCGACGCGACGGTGAGCTGTGGGTACGCGCGCTTCTCCTCCGGATACGAGTTCACGCCGACGAAGCCCTTCTTCAGGAACGCCGACGCAGCCGTGGAATCCGCGAAGCGCTTGATGTAGAGGAAGCTCGTCTTGCGGTTCAGCAGCTGCGGGTAGAGCTGGTTCGCATCGATGCCGAGGAACTTCTGCGCTGCGACGGCGATCGCGCGCGGCTCAGTCAGCTGACGCGGGTCGGCATAAATGGTCGTCGTCGTCTCGCCGATCGCGAGTTGCACACCGGCGGCGTCGTAGATCGTCCCGCGGCCTGCCGGGATGACGATCGTCTCGTGATGCTGCCGCTCCGCCATCTTGCCCAGGCTCGCGGCGCGCACGCCCTGCAGCCACACCGCGCGGCCGAGCGTTCCCGCGAAGACAAGGACGAAGATCGCGAGCAGCAGGCGAATCCGGCGGTTGGCCTGCTTGTCTTTCATCGGCGGCCTACTTCTTGCCGAGGTTCACGTATCCGTACTGCGACGGGTCGGCGTAGGTCAGGCCGAACTCCTTCGCAGCGCGCGTCTGGATCTGCGACGACGCGAGCTCACGCGACAGGTTCGACTGCAACGCCGCATTCTCCGCGCGCAGCTTCGTGCGTTCCGAGTTCGTGGAGTCGAGCGAAAGGTTGAGTCTGAGCACGGCCACGTTCACGAATACGACGCCCGCGAGCAGAATCCCGCTCACCGCGATCCAGAGAATTCCGCCGCGTGCGCGAGCCTGCGTCCGCTTGCGCGTCTTCGTGCGTGGCTTGGTGTGCGGCCGCGGGCGGACTACCGGCTCGGCGATCGACGACTGGGCGTGCGAGAGGCTAGCCAACCTTCGTCCCCACCCTCAGCCGCGCAGATTGTGCGCGCGGGTTGCGGGAGACCTCGGCTGCCGACGGGCGAACCGCGCGGCGCGGCGTTGCGCGCATTGTCGGCTTCGAGCCGCAGATGCAGATCGGGAAGTCCGGCGGGCACGTGCAGCCCTGCTCCTGCTTGCGCAGGAACTGCTTGACGATGCGGTCCTCGAGCGAGTGGAACGAGATCACGGCGAGGCGGCCGCCCGGCCGCAGCATCTCGAGCGCAGCGGGAAGCGCGCGCTCGACTGCACCGAGCTCGTCGTTCACTTCGATGCGCAGCGCCTGGAAGACGCGCTTCGCCGGATGCCCTTCGCCGAACCGCGCGGGCGCGGGAATCGCGGCCTTGATCACCTCGACGAGATCTCCGGTGCGCTCGAACGGCTGCTCGTTGCGCCGCTTCACGATCGCACGCGCGATCGGGCGCGCGTAGCGCTCTTCGCCGTAGCGCTTGAAGATGTCGGCCAGCTCGCGTTCGTCGCTTTCGTTCACGAGCTCGCGTGCCGAGTACGTCGCGTTCGGGTCCATGCGCATGTCGAGCGGCGCGTCGAAGGAGTAGGAGAAGCCGCGGTCGGGACGATCGAGCTGCATCGACGAGACGCCAAGATCGAGAAGGATCGCGTCGGCCTTGACGCCGTTCTCCGCGAGGTGCGCAAGGACGGCCGAGAACTCGCCGGGGTGCAGGCGCGCCTTGACACCCGTCTCGCGGCGGAAACGTTCGAAGAACGGTGCGACCGTCGGGTCGCGGTCGATCGCGATCAGCTTGCCGTCGCCACGCAGGCGCGCGGCGAGCAGGGACGCGTGGCCGCCGGCCCCGAAGGTGCCGTCGACGACGGTGTCGCCCGGGCGCAGGTCGAGGAGGGAGACGATCTCCTCGGCGAGAACGGGGACGTGATCGGACTCAGTTGGCAAGACGCTCGGCAACATCTTCCGCGCTCCCTTCGACCTCGTGCAGCTGCTGACCCCATTTGGTGCGGTCCCAAATCTCCAGGTGGTCGTAGACGCCGGCCACGGTGACCTCGCGGGAGAGCCCGGCGTGCTCGATCAGCGAGGTCGGAAGCACCAGCCGCCCCTGCTTGTCGAGCTCACCCTGCGCAGCGCCGGCAAAGAAGTGGCGCTGCATCACGCGTGAGCCCTCCGCAAGCGGGTCGAGGCTCTTGATCCGGTCGGCCAGCTGCTCCCAGGCCGGGCGCGGATAGGCGTAGAGGCAGCCGTCCAGCCCGCGCGTGACAACAACGCCGTCTTCGAAGGCTGCCCGGAGCTTGGCCGGGAGCGTAAGACGGTTCTTGTCGTCGAGTGAATGCTCATGTTCACCTAGCAGCATGGTCCACGTTCACCCACCTTACCCCACTTCATCCCACTTGTAAACCCCTGAAGGGTGATTTCGAGCGCGACTCCGGGCGGGCCAAAAGGCTCGAATCTGGTTCGCCCGCTTCGCGCCCGGCGGTGAGGCCCGTCCCGGTGGCGCGAACCAGGTTCCGGGTCCCGGCCCCGAACCTGATTCGGCGGTACGTGACGCCTCGAGTGGCCCGTGACGTGCGGGCCGAACCAGATTCGAGAGTTTCGGCGGCGCGTCTAGATCAGGCCGACCGGGTCGCCGACCCGGACGCGGCCCGGCACGGTGACCGCGGCGTGGACGCCGAACGGGAGCGGCTCGGTCGTCTCGAGCTCACGGCGGTACGCCGTGAGGCCCTTCAGCGTGTCGAGGTCGGAGACCCCGGTGTCCGGGTTCTGCGTCGTGATCACGCAGCGGCCGACGTTCCCGTGCGGGATCACGACGGCGTCGCCGACCTGCACGCGCCGGCCGATCCAGGTGTCTTCCTCGTGCGCCTCGAGCCCTTCGACGCCGAAGTTCATGCGGAAGCGGCGGCCGTCGACGGAGTCGACACCGAGCACCTCGCGGAGAGCGCCGAGCGATGCGGTCGCGAGCAGCGTCGCCGCGCCGTTGCGCCCGCGATCGGTCGCAGGCGCACTCGGTTCGACAAGCCGCAGCCGTTCGCCGGCGAGCTCCGAGAGCACGTCGCTCCAGGGGCCGAGCACGAGCCGCGCCTGCCGAGGGCGCTTGTGGAACGTCGTCTCGACGTCCTCCCCGCGCTCGACCGTGCCCGTCACCTCACGCCCGTCGGCCAGCGTGAACGTCAGCGTCTGTCGTTCGTCGTCGTAGGAAGCGTGGATCAGCTGGAACGCCGGAAAGTCTTTGTTGCTGATCAGCCGTCCGGCCTCCCCGACGAGGTAGAAGCGGCGGTCCCCTTCGACGCCGCCTTCGCCGAGCTCAGCTTCCTCCAGGTGCTGGAGAGCCATCGCCTTGACCGGCGTGCGGGAGATCCAGGCGACGCGAGCTGTCACTCGCCTAACGCTAGCTGCGAGGTGTATGGGCCGCGCCCCGTGAGCACCGCGGCGCCCGCGCGCGCCGCGAGCTGCAGTGCGTCCGGCAGCGCGTCGCCGCGTGCGAGCGCGAAGGCGAGCGCTGCGCTGAACGAGTCGCCGGCACCGTAGGTATCGACGACCGGGCCGGGCGGCTCGACTGCGTCGAAGTGCTCTCCGTTCGCAGTGCCGCCATGCGGACCGTTGGTCTGTACGACCAGCCCGACGTCGAGCGTGCCGTCATAGTGCTCCCGCGGATCGTTCGCGCTGCCGGACATCAGGTCGATCCGGACGCCGGCCTCGTGGAGCAGCGGCTGCTCGCGCATCGTCGTCGCGACGAAACGCGCGCGGCGGGCGGAGCGCAGCGCCTCCGCGTCGCCTGAGACGAAGAACACGAGGTCGTAGCCCTCGAGCGGCAGCGGGCCGTATGGGAGCAGCTTGTCGCCGAGCACCGTGATCGTCCGTTCGCCGTCGCCGTCGATGTGCGTCCACGCGCGCCGCGTGTCGCCGCCCGGGTGCTGGACGTGGGTGTCGATCCCGAGCTCCGCCAGGCGGCGCACAGCTGAACGGCCTGGCTCATCCCGTCCGAACGCCGTGAAGAGCTCGCACCGCCCCGCGAGCAGGGCCAGCTGTCTCGCGACCACCGCGCCGCCGCCGGCCGGCTCGCTCCAGACATCGGTTGCATGGATGATCGAGCCTGACTGCGGCCAGTGCGGAACACGAGCGAATTCGACCCATTCGATGTGACCAACGACAGCGCATCTCACAGCCGGGCACCCTCCCACGTTTCACTGAATGATGGAGGTCATGCAAGCAGAGATCCCGCCGTTCGAGCGGTTCTACGTCGAGCACCGGGACGAGGTGCTCGGCTACCTGCGGCGGCTGCTCGGGCAGCGCGCGGAGGACGCGTGGCAGGAGACGTTCCTGCGCGCCTTGCGCGCGTACGACCGGCTGCAGCACGCGCGCAACCTGCGCTCGTGGGTGTTCACGATCGCGACGAATGTTGCGATGGACGAGTTACGGGTGAAGCCACAGCCGCCCGTTGACGAGATACCGGTCACCGAGATCAGACGGGATGCGTTTCGCGAGCTCGAGCACCTGACCGGTGAGCTGCCGCCAACCGAACGCGCGGCCGTCGTGCTCCGCTACGGCTACGACCTCCCCTACGCCCAGATCGCCGACGCGCTCGGCTCGTCGGAGGAAGCGGCACGCGCCGCAGCGTCCTCCGGCGTTCGCAGACTGAGGAGGACACATGAACGTCACGCCTGATCTCGACACCCGCTTCCGCGAAGCGGCGCTCCGCGAGGGACTGATCGACGTCCGCTACGACATCGTCGACTCGCCGGTCGGCGAGCTCTTCGTCGCCGCGACCGATCGCGGCCTCGCCCGGATCTCGTATCGCCCGGAGGGCATGGAAGAGACGCTGGCGCGCACGTTCGGTTCTCGTGTGCTGCGCTCGCCGCTCGACGACGTGCGCCGCGAGCTCGACGAGTACTTCGCGGGCACGCGCCGCGTGTTCGACCTACCGCTCGATCTGCGCGTCGCACCGTTCCACGCGGACGTGCTCGCGGAGCTCGCGCGCGTTCCGTACGGCGAGACCGACACGTACGGCGCGCTCGCCGCGCGGGCGGGCCGGCCGAAGGCTGCGCGCGCTGTCGGCACGGTGATGAACCGCAACCCGATCCCGATCGTGCTTCCGTGCCACCGCATCGTCGGCGCGAACGGCTCACTGACCGGCTACGCCGGCGGGCTCGACGTCAAAGTGCAGCTGCTCCAGCTCGAAGGTGCGATGCTCGGGTAGATGCAACGCGTCGTTGTCGTCGGGGGTGGTTTCGCCGGAGTCCTCGCAGTGCGAGGGCTTCGTCGCGCCGACGTCGAGGTGACGCTGATCGACCGGCAGAACTTCTACCTCTTCCAGCCTCTCGCCTACCAGGTCGCGACGGGCTCGCTGTCGGCGGAGGAGGTCGCGGTGCCGTTGCGCCAGATCGTGCGGCGGCAGCCACACACGCGCGTGATCCTCGGCGAGGTGACGGGGTTCGACCTCGCGGCGCGCCACGTG
>JANMWB010000166.1:0-2669 GCA_031393705.1 Thermoleophilia bacterium
TACGCGCTGGGTGTGAAGAACACCTTCACGATGAACGTCGAGTTCTACACCGGCGTCGACGAGCGGCTCGACATCCCGATGATCCTGCCGCCGGTGCCCGACCTGGTCGATTTCGCCGATTTCAAGGTGCTGATCGCCGACGACGTTGCCGACACGGGCGCCACCCTCGAACTGGTCAAGGACTTCTGCGCCGGCAAGGTGGCCGAAGTTCGCTGCGCCGTCCTCTACGAGAAGCCACGCTCGACCGTGCAGTGCGAGTACGTCTGGCGTCGTACCGACCGCTGGATCACCTTTCCCTGGAGCGCAGAAGACCCCGTTCTGCAGGGCATTCCCAGCGAAGCCTAGAACCCGGCCGAAGGGTCGGCTAGATTCGTTTCTCCCCCCGGCAATACTGCTTCAAGGAGAGGAACACATTGACCAAGACGAAGCTCGCGCTCGCCGCGATTCTTGTCGT
Organism: Thermoleophilia bacterium; assembly: GCA_031393705.1. GTDB lineage: Bacteria > Actinomycetota > Thermoleophilia > Gaiellales > Gaiellaceae > PALSA-600. Next base: position 455 of record JANMWB010000166.1, read on the forward strand.
GATCGCGGCTGCGGCCGTAGCACTTGCCGTCAGCACCGCCCCCGGCTCGGCCAAGTCCAACGCAGCCTTCAAGGCGGCCTGGATCTACGTCGGCCCACACAACGACGGCGGCTGGTCGCAGGCCCATGACAACGGTCGCCTCGCGGTTCAGAAGGCGCTCGGCTCGAAGGTCGTGACGACCTACAAGGAGAACGTCCCGGAAGGCCCGCAGGTGTCCCAGGTGATCGAGAGCCTGATCCGCGACGGCAACAAGATCATCTTCGCGACGTCGTTCGGCTACCAGCCGGCGATGGTGGCGGCGGCGAAGAAGCACCCGGACGTCAAGTTCGAGATGGCGACCGGGTACCTCGCCTCCAAGAACATGGCCGACTACTACGGCGCCGGTGAGGACGCGATCTACCTGTCCGGCATCGCTGCCGGCGCGGCGACGAAGGCCGGCACGGTCGGCTACGTCGTCCCGTTCGCGATCCCCGAGGTGATCCGGCACACGAACGCCTTCACGCTTGGCGTGCAGAAGGCTCATCCCGGCGCGAAGGTGAAGATCATCTGGACGAACTCCTGGTTCTCACCGGACAAGGAGAAGAAGGCGGCCGAGAACCTTCACTCCGCCGGCGCCGACGTGATCGGTCAGAACGTCGACAGCCCGGCTGCCGGCCAGTACGCCGAGTCGGCAGGCGTCCCGTGGGTCGGTTACGACTCGAACGCGAAGAAGTTCGCGCCGAAGTCGTGGCTCACGGCAGCTGTCTACAACTGGGGCCCGTACTACACCGCGCGCACCAAGGCCGCGATGAACGGCACCTGGAAGACGGGCAGCTACTACGGCTCGATCAAGGACGGCTTCACGCTGCTGGCGCCGTTTGGCCCCGGCGTCTCCGCTGCGACGAAGAAGCTGATCGCCCAGGAGCGGGCGAAGATCGTCAGCGGCTCGTGGAGCGAGTTCAGCGGCCCGATCTACGACCAGAAGGGCAAGCTGCGCATCAAGGCAGGCTCTCGCGCCTCCCTCGGCGATCTGATGTCGATGGACTACCTGGTGAAGGGCGTCATCGGGAGCCCGAAGGGCTAACGCCTCCCGGGGCGGTCGAGACGAGAGTCGCGCCCGCCCGCATTTTATGCCAGCCGCCGTCGAACTCCGAGGGATCACAAAGCGGTTCCCGGGCGTCGTCGCGAACGACGCCGTCGACTTCGCTGCGGCCGAGGGCGAGGTCCACGCGCTCCTCGGCGAGAACGGCGCCGGAAAGTCGACGCTGTCGAACATTCTCACCGGCCTCTACCGGCCCGACGAGGGCGAGATCTTCCTGCGGGGGAACGCCGTGTCGTTCCACTCGCCGCGCGACGCGCTCGACGCAGGGATCTGCATGGTCCACCAGCACTTTCGACTCGTCCCGCCGTTCACCGTCGCGGAGAACGTGATCCTCGGCGACCACCGCGGCGAGGGCAAGAAGCTCGTCGTCAACCCGCGGCGGATCGAGCGCCGCGTCGCCGAGCTCGGCGAGCGCTACCGCATCGCGGTGGATCCGCGCGCCCGCATCTGGCAGCTCTCGCTCGGCGAGCAGCAGCGCGTCGAGATCCTGAAGGCGCTCTACCGCGAGGCGCGCATTTTGATCCTCGACGAACCGACGGCCGTGCTCACGCCGCAAGAGGCGGCGTCGCTCTTCGAGACGCTGCGCGTGATGGCGGACGAGGGGCGCACGATCATCTTCATCTCCCACAAGCTGCACGAGGTGAAGGCGGTCTCCGACCGCGTAACCGTCCTGCGCGGCGGGAAGAACGTCGAGACGGTTGAGACCAAGGATGCGACGCCGCGCTCGCTTGCAGCTTTGATGGTCGGGCGCGAGGTGAACATGGCCGAGCGCGTACCGCGCACCGGCGCGGTCGGCGAGCCCGTGCTCGAGACAAACGACCTGTGGGCCGCCGGCGACCGTGGCAGTGAGACCCTGCGTGGTGTGTCGCTGAAGGTGTGCGCGGGCGAGGTCGTCGCGATCGCAGGTGTTGCGGGCAACGGCCAGCGGGAGCTCGCCGAGACCGTGACGGGGATGCGGGCGCCGACGCGCGGCTCGATCACGGTTGACGGCAAGGCGCTTCGCGGCGGCGATCCGCGCGAGGCGATCCGCGCGGGCGTCGCGCACGTGCCCGAAGACCGGCTGCATACCGGCGTCGCGCCGTCGCTCTCGATTGCTTCGAACGTCGTGCTCAAGTCGTACCGCGGGCGCAGCGT
>JANMWB010000187.1:0-4430 GCA_031393705.1 Thermoleophilia bacterium
GCCGCGTCTCCGAACGCGTCAATCGCCGCGGCCGCGTCGTGCGCGACCGTGACCAGCGGCCAGCTCACGATCGGCACCGACAATCCGGCGTATCCGCCGTGGTTCGCGGGCGGCTCGAAGAGCTCGTGGAAGATCAACGACCCAACGACCGGCAAGGGCTACGAGTCGGCCGTCGCCTACGCGATCGCCGCGAAGCTCGGCTACTCGAAGGCCCACGTGAAGTGGACCTACATTCCCTTCAACAAGGCGTTCGCGCCGGGCGCCAAGGCGTTCGACTTCGACATCAACCAGATCTCGATCACCGCAGCCCGCGCCAAGGTCGTCTCGTTCAGCGCGTCGTACTACGACGTGAACCAGGCACTTGTCGTCAACAAGGGAACGAAGATCGCTGCGGTTCGCAGCATCAAGGGCCTGTCGTCGTTCAAGCTCGGTGCCGAGCTCGGCACGACGAGCTACACGTACATCAAGAACCGCATCAAGCCCTCGCAGCAGCCCGCCGTCTTCAACTCGAACGCGGCCGCTGTGATCGCACTGAAGAACAAGCAGATCGACGGGCTGATGGTCGATCTGCCGACGGCGTTCTACGTGACGGCCGTGCAGGTGCCGAACAGCAAGATCCTCGGCCAGTTCGAAAACAAGGGCGGCTCGACTGACCGCTTCGGTGTCGTGCTCGCGAAGGGCAACCCGCTGACCGGGTGCGTCAACACGGCCATCTCGTCGCTGCGTGCGAACGGAACGCTCAAGAAGCTCCAGCAACTGTGGCTAGCGAAGGCGACCGGCGCGCCGGTCTTGAAGTAGACCGGCGCTCGCGCCTGCTCGATGGACTGCGCTCCGGCGGCGAAGGCCGCCGGAGCGTCGTCATCGCTCTCGCGAGCACCGTCGTCTTCTTCGCGATCATCGTCTTCGCCATCACGCACGCGCCGGGGTGGCCGGCGGTGCGCAGTCAGTTCTTCAACTGGCACGAGTTCCGCTCGACGTTCCCGGAGATCGCGCGCGCGTTCCGGCTCAACATCAAGATCTTCTGCATTGCCGAGGTATTCATCCTGGTCTTCGCGCTCTTCCTGGCGGTCCTGCGCAGCCTGCCGGGCCCGGTGTTCTTTCCACTCCGCGCGCTCGCGATCATCTACGCCGACCTCTTCCGCGGTATCCCGACGATCCTTGTGATCGCGATGCTCGGATTCGGCGCGCCGGCGCTCGGCCTGAGCTACGTCCCGACATCCGTGATCTTCTGGGGAATCGTCTCGCTGGTGTTGATCTACAGCGCCTATGTCTCGGAGGTCTACCGCGCGGGCATCGAGTCGATCCACCCGAGCCAGGAGGCCGCCGCACGCTCGCTCGGGCTTTCGCGCGCGCAAACGCTCCGGCGCGTGATCTTGCCGCAGGCGATCCGCCGGGTGATCCCGCCGCTCCTCAACGACTTCATCGGCCTGCAAAAGGACACGGCGCTCGTCGGCACGCTCGGCGCGGTGGAGGCGTTCCAGCAGTCGCAGATCGATACGAACGCGACGTTCAACTTCACCGCCTATCTCTGCGCGGCTGCGTTATTCGTCGCCGTCACGATTCCGTTGGCGCGTTTCACGGACTGGTTGATCGTCCGCGACCGCCGACAGCGCCAGGCCGGTGGAGCGACGCTGTGACGGACACACTCGCGGTCGAGCAGCTCTCCAAGTCATTCGGCAGGCACGAGGTGCTCCGCAGCATCGAGTTGACAGTCGCCGAGCACGAGGTGGTGGCACTGATCGGTGCCTCCGGCTCAGGCAAGTCGACGCTTCTGCGCTGCATCAACCTGCTCGAGCCGATCAACGCCGGGCGCATTTTCCTGAGCGGCGAAGAGATCACGCGCGCGCGGAACGTGAACGACGTGCGCCGGCGGATCGGAATCGTCTTCCAGTCCTACAATCTCTTTCCGCACATGAGCGTGCTGCGCAACGTGACGCTCGCTCCGCGCGACGTCCTCGGCCTCTCGAAGCGCGAGGCCGACGAACGCGCCAGTGAATTGCTCGACCGGTTCGGACTGGCCGACAAGCGTGACGAGTACCCCGACCGGCTCTCAGGCGGCCAACAACAGCGAGTTGCAATTGTCAGGGCGCTCGCGATGCAGCCGGAGCTGATGCTCTTCGACGAAGTGACGAGCGCGCTCGACCCGGAGCTTGTCGCCGAGGTGCTCGAGGTGATCCGGGAGCTCGCCGCGGGTGGGATGACGATGATCATCGCCACTCATGAAATGTCGTTCGCGCGCGACATGGCCGACCGCGTCTGCTTCCTCGACGGCGGCAGGATCCTCGAGGAAGGCTCGCCAGCGGAGATCTTCAACACACCGCGCGAGGAACGCACGCAACAGTTCCTGCAGCGGATCATCGAGGCCAAGCGGCTATGAGCGAAACGCTTCCCTATGCGTGGTACACGGACGAAGAGCTCCTGCGCCGCGAACGCTCGCTGATCTTCGCGCGGAACTGGCAATACGCCGGCCGCGCCGCGCAAGTCGAACAGCCTGGATCGTTCCTCGCGACGGACGCCGGCGGCGTCCCGATCGTCGTCACCCGCGATGGCGACGGCGAGCTACGCGCGTTCCTGAACGTCTGCCGCCACCGCGGCGCCGTGCTCACCGAAGGTTGCGGGGAGCGCGCCACGATCCAATGCCACTATCACGCGTGGACGTACGACCTCGACGGGTCGCTGCGCACCGCACCGCGCTCCGAGCGCGAACCGGACTTTGACAAGTCGGACTGGTCGCTCGTTCCGGCGCGCGCGGACACCTGGGGGCCGTTCCTGTTCGTGAATCCCGACCCCGACGCGGTGTCGCTCGCGGAGCACCTCGGCGAGCTGCCGGAGATCCTGGCGCGCGACATCGACATCGACGGGCTCGTCTTTCACTCACGCGTCGAGTTCGGCGCGAACGCGAACTGGAAGATCGTGGTCGAGAACTTTCTCGAGTGCTACCACTGCGCGACGGCGCATCCCGCCTTCAGTAGCGAAGTCGATGTGCACCCCGACCGCTATCTGCTCGAGGCGCACCCCACGTTCAACGCGCAGTTCTGCCGCGCGAAGACAACGGGCGACCAGGGGCAGTTCCACCTCCTCTACCCCAACACGGGCATCAACGTCTTCCCAGGCCCGGCCAACCTCTCGATCGGGCCGGTCGTCCCGGCCGAACCGGGGCGTACCGAGCGCTACCTCGACTACTTCTTCGCACCCGACGTCGACGAAGAATGGCTGCGCGAGTTCTTCTCCTTCGACGACCAGGTCGGCAAGGAGGACACGGTCCTTGTCGAGTCCGTGCATCGCGGCATGGCGTCCGGTGTGCTCGACCACGGCCGGCTCCTACTGAACGCGGAGCCGCTGCTCGCGGCATTTCAGCGTTGGGTCGCGGAACGACTGAACGCTTAGAAACGGACGCGCAGAGTCTCGCCGTCGAGCTCCAGCGAACCGTCGAGCGCCTCGATCACGAGCCGCGCGACGAGCGAGCCGAGGTCGCGGATCGACTCGCCGGTGACGACCGGCGCTGCGTCGGCGGTGATCGGTGACAACTCGAGCGCGCGTCCGCGGACGCGCCAGGTCGCCTGCTCGACGGAGCCGTAGCGCACCGCGGCGACCGCGAGGGACTGAAGCGCGCGCGCGACCGCCTCCGGCTCGGTCTCGATCGTCTCGCCCTCCCCTTCGGTGACGACCCGCTCGTCGTCCGAGGTGGCGAGCTCGAGCGTGTCCGCAGCTCGAAGCGCGGGCTCCCAGCGGCCGCCTTCGATCCGTGCCGCAACTCCGACCTCGTCGAGGAGTTCGGTCATCTGACCGGACGCCTCCTCGATCATCGTGAGGAAGCGCATCGTGCGCTCGTCGAACTCGCCCGTCCGCGTCAGCGTCCGGGCGAAACCGAAGATCGTCGCCAGCGGCGTGCGCAGATCGTGGCACGCCAGCGAGACAATGCGGGGGAATCTGTCATCTGTCATCGTCGCGCTACGGTTGTACCCGATGGCCGAAACACGGAACAGCCCTATCGCCGACATGCAGGCCTCTGCGCCGGAGATCCAGCTGGGCCTGACGCGGGCGGGCGTCACCGGAGTCCAGAAGGCGATTCGGATCCGGCACGACGGCCACGAGAAGACGTTCGCCGCCGAGATCTCCTGCACCGTCGACCTCGACCCCGGCCAAAAGGGCGTCCACATGTCGCGCTTCCCGGAATTGTTCGGCGAAGCGATCGACACAGTCGTGATCGGCGAGGCATTCCTCGTCGAGACGCTCGCAGAACACATCGCCCGTCACATCGTCGAGCGCCAGCACGCGCTGCGCGCCGAGGTGCGGATCGAGGCGCAGTATCCACTCGAGCGCCGCACGCCCGTCACCGACCTGCCGACCCAGGAGATCGCGACGCTGATCGGCATCGCCGCCGCGTCGCCTGCTGGAGTGCGCCGCGTCGTCGGCGTCGAGGCCTGGGG
>JANMWB010000228.1:0-4629 GCA_031393705.1 Thermoleophilia bacterium
GCGCCTACCTCGAGCTCGTCTAAGAACCGCACGCAAAAGGGGCACTTCCTGCCACCCGAACAGGGCATTGCACGGCCTCGGCCACGCGCCCAGAGTGCGAGCGAGGCCGGAGCACCGGAACCCCACGAGCTGCAGGTGGGAACCGGGTCACCAAACCTCGGTCGGCTGGAATGCATCTAGGGTCGCGAGTACACGGGCGGAGGGTTGATCCCCTCCAAGCGTGAGAGACGGGCGGAGGGATCTCGATCCTCCGGGGCCGCCGCTGCGAGTAGGGCATTCCTCGACGACACTCTTGACGGGAAGAGCTGCCAATCGGCGGCTCTTCCTGTATTTCCGGTGCGATCGGCCCGTCGATTGACTATAGTCAGCGGAGGCCTCGCGGTTGCGAGAACGATCGAGTGGTGCCGCAGCCGCTCGTCGATCGAGTACCGCGTTGTCAGGTGGGCCGGTTCCGCCTCAACCCCGGGACCGGCCCCACCTTCTCCTCGTTGGAAGGGCCCGCCTGGATTCGAACCAGGGACCAAGGAATTATGAGTTCCCTGCTCTAACCGCTGAGCTACGGGCCCGAACTAGGCGAGCCTAGCGCCGACGGTGGACCGAAAGCCCTCGTTACACTCGCGGGCGATGAAGGTCTTCCAGGCGGAGCGCCACTTTCAGACGACCGGCGGCCTCCACGTCAGCGACATCACCGACGACGTCGCGGCGATCGTGCGCGAGTCCGGCGTGACGGACGGCATCTGCTTGGTGTACTCGCCGCACACGACGTGCTGCGTGCGCGTGAACGAGTTCGAGGCAGGCATGTTCGACGACTTCGCAACGTTCCTGCGCCGGCTCGTCCCGCACGAGACGTACTACGCCCACGACGACTGGGACCGCCGCACCGAGAACATCTGCGAGGAGGACATGGAGTCGCCGAACGGACACGCGCACGTCATGTCGATGTTCCTCGGTTCAGCCGGCGAGTCGATCCCCGTCGGCGAAGGCGAGCTCTGCATGGGTCAGTGGCAGCGCGTGCTGTTCATCGAGCTCGACCGCTCGCGCCCGCGCCGCTGGATCTGCAAGGTCGTCGGCTCTTAACTCCGAAACTCTCGTGAGGGCTAGGCGACTTTCATCGCGGCGATCTCGCGCCGCTCGGCGAGTCGGCGCAGCGCCTCTGCTTCGAGCTGCCGCACTCGCTCGCGCGTGACGCCGAGAATGCGGCCGATTTCCTCGAGCGACTTCGGCTCCGCATCGCCTTCCAGCGCGTAGCGCAGCTTGAGGATCTGCTGCTCTCGCTCCGACAGCTGGGCGACGGCCTTGTGCAGCGCCCGCTCGGTCAGTTCGATCTCGACCTGCTCCTCCGGTGATTTCTCGTCGCTCGCGAACAGATCGCCGAAGGTCGCGGAGTTGTCCTCGCCGACCGGCTTGTCAAGCGATGCAACGGCGCGCGCCGCGATCCGCACCTCACGCACCTGCTTCACCGGTAGCTTCGAGCGCTCGGCGATCTCGTCGTCGGTCGGCGCGCGCTCCAGCTTCGCGACCAGGTCGCGCTCCGCCCGCGAGATCTTCTGTTCGCGCTCGACGATGTGAACGGGAATCCGGATCACACGCGCCTTGTTCGCGACACCGCGCTGCACCGCCTGGCGGATCCACCACGTTGCGTACGTCGAGAACTTGAAGCCCTTCCGCCAGTCGAACTTCTCCGCCGCGCGGATCAGTCCGATGATCCCCTCCTGGATCAGGTCGAGCAGCGTCAGGCCGTGGCCCTGGTACTTCTTCGCGATCGACACGACCAACCGCAGGTTCGAGTTGATCAGCATGTCCTTCGCCCGTTGATCACCGCGCTCGATGGCCTTCGCGAGCTCGACCTCCTGCGGGGCAGTCAGCAGTGTGTAGCGACCGGCTTCGTTCAGGAACAACTGCAGCGAGTCGGTCGTCGCTGACGCAACCTGCTGGTTCGTGTACGCGACTTCGACCTCGACCGCGCGCGAGCAATCGTCGGTGAGCTCGATCGAGAGGCTCTCGAGCCGCTCGATCAGCGCCTCGACCTCCTCTTCCTCGAGCTCGAGCTTCTGGACGATCTCGTGCAGCTCCGTCATGTGGACGCAGCCGTGCTCTTCGCCGTGTTCGATAAGTGCTGCGATCGGGTCGTGACTCATAACAGTGGGGTTACCCCGTTTCTCAGGCTTTAATCTGTAACGGCGCAGAGGCTGTATTAGTTTCAAGGAATCTTTACCTGGCTGGAAACTCATCCTCATCCGGGGCCGCAAACGTAGGAGGGTGCAGCACCTCGCGACGATCAGGCCCGCTCCGGCCGCCCCGCCCGCCGGAGGCTCGATCACCCTCTGGATCTGGTTCGGCGTGGTGCTCGCCGTCGTCGTGATCGGGGGCTACGTCCTGGCCTCACGTCGCTGACGCGGTACGATCCGCCGTCGTGTTGTGGCTGTTCATACCTCTGGTGATCGTCGGCGTCGTTCTCGTCGGCTTCCTGCTGCTCCTCTTGCTCGGGCGGTACAAGAACGGCGCGCTCCTGCGGCCGCTGATCACGCGCCTGTCGCGGATCGGCTTCATGCGACGCTTCTTCACGCGAGTCAGCACGGCGGCGATCGAGCGCCAGAACCCTGAACTGGCCGGCGCGCTGAAGAAGATCAACGCGGTCTCGTCGAACCCGAACCCCCAGGCGGTGCAGAAGGCGATGAGCCGCCTCACCCCGAACGAGCGCCGCGCCTATATGGAGGCAGCGGGCGAGCAGGGCTCGGTTCCGGACTCCGCCAACCGGCAGATGCGTCGGCAGGCCGAGCGCATGCAGCAGCAGGCCCGCGGTGGCCGTCCCGGTGGCGGCGCTTCGCGCAAGCGCAAGCGCAAATAGCGAGAGGCTTGATGTGGAACTGCGTGCTTGCGGGGATGGCTCAGACCAAGCAGGTCGCACGGGTCGGGCGCAGGGCATAGCGGTGCCTACGTTCAAGCCCGAACCGGGCGAGATGCGCCGCGTCTGAGCCACCAGCCACGGCTGCGCGTGCGTTCCACATCAAGCCTCTAGTTCGTGCCGTAGGCCGAGAACGACAGCGCGCCGCGCTCGCAGACGGGTGTCGGCGGCAGCAGGTTGACGATCGTCGTCCCACCGCCGCGCGCGCTGACGCGGAACCAGTAGGCCTTCGGCTCGCACCGGCCGACCGTCTGCTCTCCGGGCCCCGGCACGTCGGGTGAGAAGCGCGCCGTCGCGTAGGTCGAGGCCCCTGGTGCAAGCGTGACGAGGATCGCCGTGAGCTGGCCCGGGTGTGCGGCCCGCACGTGGGTCGGGAGCTTTGCCTTCGACTTGCCGAGCAGCTGGCCCTGCGGCAACCCGGTGACGGTGCACGCCCGCGTCGAGGTGTTCTTCAGCGTCAGCTTGTAGACGATGTTCCCCGCCCCGGCGCTGCCGTAGACCACCGCGAAGCGACCTGCGAGCTGGCTGCCCGTGCAGGGAGCGGCCGCCGTTCGGTGCCCGAATGCGGTCGAGGCCGAGAGGGCCGCCGTGGCGGCGACGACGAGCGCTGCCAGAGAGATCTTCATTGTCCGCCCCACGTCGCTGGTGTACCTCGGAGTCATAGTCTCTATTGACGCGGCCCGGCGCCCCAAGTTGATTAAGCGCTCGTTGAGACGGCTCACTCACATGGTGATGACGATCTTTCCGCGCGCGTGTCCTTCGCCGAGGTACCGGAACCCTTCCGCGATCTCCGTCAATGGGTAACGCCGATCGATCACCGGCTTCACCTTTCCCGCCGCGAGCATCTCCGCCAGCGCCCCAAGGTCGTCGCTGCTCGGCTTCGCGATGAAGAAGACGGCCTTCCGGCTGCCGAACATCGCGCGCAGCTTCATCGCGATGATGTGACCGAGTGGCCCGAGGAAGCGCTTCTCCTTCGGGCCTCCGACGAGCAGGACGGTCGCATCCGGTGCGAGCACGCGCTTGCACGCCGACCACGACCGGCTGCCCGCGTTGTCGAACAGGACGTCGTATCGCTGATCGCTCCGGGTGAAGTCGTCGCGCGTGTAGTCGACGACGTGATCGGCGCCGAGCGTCCGCGCCTGGTCGACATTCGCGGTGCTGCAGACGGCGGTCACCTCAGCCCCCAGCGCCTTCGCAATCTGCACGGCGAAGGTGCCGACACTGCCCGAAGCCCCGTTGATCAGCACCTTCTGCCCCGGTTTCACCTGCCCGTGGTCACGCAATGCCTGGAGCGCGGTGCGTCCGGCGACGGAAACCGACGCCGCCTCCTCGAACGTGACTCCCGCCGGCTTGCGCGCAATCGCGCCGGGTTCGGCGCACACGTATTCGGCGAGGGGCGCCGCCCGGCCGAAGACCTCGTCACCCACGACGAAGTTCGCGACGTCCTTGCCGACCGCTTCCACCGTGCCCGCGAAGTCCGCATGAAACTGAGGCGACTTGGGCTTGCGCAGCCCCATCTCGGGCCGTCCCGCCAACGGGGTGCCCGTCAGGTGGTACCAGTCAATGCGGTTCAGGGAGACCGCCTGGACGCGGACGAGCACGCCGTCGTCGGTGACTTCCGGTTGCTCGATCTCTACGAGCTCCAGGGCGTCGGGTGAGCCGTACTCGTTCCGGATGACAGCCTGCATCGGGTCTCCTCATTCGTTCGTACAGTGTAAGTTTAC
>JANMWB010000232.1:0-11174 GCA_031393705.1 Thermoleophilia bacterium
GATCGAAGCGGCGAAGCGCGAACCGTCGCTCCGCGTCGTGATCACCGGCGAAGGCCCGGATCGCGCGCGTCTCGAGTCGCTCGCTTCCGGTCTCAACGGTCAGATCGAGTTCGTCGGTCGCGTTGACGACGAGCGTCTCGCAGACCTCTACGCACGGTCGCTCGCCGTGTACTACGCGCCGCTCGACGAAGACTTCGGCATGGTCCCGTATGAAGCATTCCTTTCCGGCAAGCCGGTCCTGACGACGCTCGACGCCGGCGGGCCGCTCGAGGTCGTCCACGACCGCGAGACGGGCGTTGTCGTCGCTCCCGACCCCGTTGAAATCGCGCGCGCTGCGGTCTACCTCGGCGATCATCTTGACGAAGCGAGGACGTGGGGTAGCGCCGGCAAGGCGATCGCCGAGCGCGTGACCTGGGACGCGTGCGTCGACGCACTCCTCGCATAGATGAAGGTCGCCTACTACTCGCCGCTGCCGCCGTCGCGCTCCGGGATCGCCGACTACTCGACACTGCTCCTGCCTGCACTGCGCGAGCGCCTCGACATCGTCGTCGCAGAGGAGGGAAAGCGCGCGCCGCATGCCGACGTTGCGCTGTACCACCTCGGCAACGATCCCGATGCGCACGGCTGGATCCTCGACGCGCTGAACGAACGCCCCGGCGTCGTCGTGCTGCACGAGTACGTGTTGCACCACCTGATCGCAGGCACGACGATCGGCCGCCGCAACGGTCGTGCGTACCTCGACGCGATGGAGCGTGAGCTCGGCGTTGCGGGTCGCCTGCTCGGCCTCGGCGTGCTCGACAACCTGCTGCCGCTGCTCTGGGAAACGCAGCCCGAGCGCTTTCCGCTTTCCGGTGTCGTGCTCGACAAGGCGACGGGCCTGATCGTCCATTCGCAGTACGTGGCCGACCGCGCGCGCGCCGCGGGCTACGACGGGCCGCTCTGGCGCATCCCGCATCCCGTCTGGCCGATGAGCACCGTCGAACCGGCGACCGACGTCAGCGGCGACCCGCTGATCGGCTGCTTCGGCTTCCTGAACATGAACAAGCGCATCCCGCAGTTGCTCGAGGCGTTCGCGTCCTACCGTCGGACGCGGCCCGGCGCGCGGCTGCTGCTCGTCGGCGGGTCGGGGGAGCGCTTCGACGTCGAGCGCCGACTCGAGCGGCTCGGCCTGACCGACGGCGTCGAGCGCATGGACTACGTCCCGGAGGAGCGCATGTGGTCGCTGATGGCCGCGTGCGACGTGCTCGTCAACCTGCGTTACCCGACGATGGGCGAGACGTCAGGCTCGGTGATCCGCGCGCTCGCGCTGGGCCAGCCCCTGCTCGTCTCCGATGTCGGCTGGTTCAGCGAGTTGCCCGACGACGCGGTGCTCAAGGTCCCGGTCGACGACTACGAGGTGGCGACGATCGAGGCGGCGCTGACAGTGGCCGCCGAGCACGGCGCGACGCTCGGCGCCGCGGCGCGCGCGTACGTCGAGCGCGAGCACGCCCTGCCGGCCGTCGCCGACGCGTACGCGCGGGCGCTCGAGACTGCGGCAGGCGGAGACGCCGTCAATGACGCCGTGCTGCTCCGGATCGCCGAGGCCGCCGCCGAGGTCGGGATCGACGACGCCTCGGCACTCGCGCGCGCCGCGCGCGAGTCCGGGATCCTGACGTGAGGGCAAGGCTCAGAGCCGTCCGGCCGTGGGCCTGGCTGACGGCGATCGTCGTCTGCTCGGCGCTGCTGCGGATCGAGCTCGCGCGGCGGATGGTCGCGCCGTGGATCATGGTCGACGAGCTCATCTACTCCGAGCTTGCGAAGTCGTTCGCGCTCCACGGTCAGTTCCTTGTCCGTGACGTCGCGAGTAACGGCTACGGGTTCGTCTACCCGATTTTGATCGCGCCGGCGTTCCGGCTGTTCTCGTCGGTGCCGCAGGCCTATACGGCGGCGAAAGCGATCGACTCGGTGTTGATGTCGCTCGCCGCAGTGCCTGCCTACTTGCTCGCGCGCCGCATCGTGCGGCCGTCGCTCGCACTGGTTGCGGCGGGGCTCACGGTCGCTGTGCCGTCGCTCGTCTACACGGGCACGTTGATGACGGAGAACGTCTTCTACCCGCTGTTCCTGACGTGCGCGCTGCTGCTCGTGCTGGTGCTGGAGCGGCCGACGCGGCTCCGTGTCCTGGCGTTGCTCGCACTCTCGCTCGTGGCGTTCCTGACTCGTGCACAGGCGGTCGCACTCGTGCCCGCGATCCTCACGGCACCGCTCCTACTGCCCCGTGCGCGCTGGCGCGAGTTTCGGCTGCTCTATGGCCTGATCCTCGGCGCCGGGGCGCTCGTCCTCGTCTACGAGGTGGCGCGCGGTCGCTCGCCGCTCGACGCGCTCGGCGCGTACCGCTCCGCGACGAACAGCTCCTACTCGGCCGGTTCGGTCTTCCGCTGGTTCGTCTACCACGTCGGCGAGCTCGATCTGTATGTCGGAGTCGTCCCGTTCGCGGCCCTGCTCTACCTGGCGTTCACACGCGAGCGACGCACGCCGTTCGTCGCCGCCGCGGCGCCGCTTGCGTTCTGGCTCGTGCTCGAGGTGGCGGCGTTCGCATCGACGCAGAGCCAGCGCATCGAGGAGCGCAACATGTTCTTCGTAGCGCCGCTTTTCTTCATCGCGCTCTGCCTCTGGATCGAACGCGGTCTTCCTCGCCCGCGCGCCGCGGCCGCGTGCGCGGTTGTTGCGGGAGCGCTCGTCGGTGTCGTGCCGTACAGCGGCCTCCTGAACGGCAACGCGACCTCCGACACGCTCGCGTTCCTGCCGCTTTGGACGCTGCAGGACACGATCACGACGCTCGACGAGATCGGCATGGTCGCCGTGCTCGTCGCGATCGCGCTGACGCTGCTGTTGCTACTCGTCCCGGTGCGCTACGCGCTGGCGCTGCCTGCGGCGCTGTTCACGCTCTACGGCCTGACGCTGTGGACGATCGAGACGAACCCGCACGGCGGTATTCAGCACGCGTCGCTTGGCGCACTGTTCGGTGGCACTTCGAACCCGGACCGCGAGTGGATCGACCATGCCGTCGGCGCGAACGCGAATGTGGGCGTGATCTACGACTCCGCGACGATGGACAAGTTCACCGTCTGGACGAACGAGTTCTTCAACCGCAGCTTGCACCAGGTCGCGTACACAGCCGACCCGACTCCGGGCGGACTGCCGGAGACGAAGGCGGCGATTGGACGTGACGGCTACATCACCGGTCTTGGTAGTTCGCACTACGTCCTGACGGCGCTGCCGTTGATCGGAAAGCCCGTCGCGCGTGACAAGGTGAAGGGGCTGACCGTTTGGCGCGTCGACGGCACACCACGTCTGCAGTACCGCACGAGCGGCATCTACTCCGATGGCTGGATCGGCCACGCGGCGACGGTCACGAAGTTCCAGTGCAGCGGGCACACGACGGTCACGCTGCGGCAGGGCAAGCTCTTCCCGCATCCGCAGGTCGTGAAGGTCAACGGCAAGGGCTACCTCGTCCACGCGACGCGCGCGATCGGCGTGCCGGCCTGCTCCGTCGTGATCAGCGTCCCGACGACGCAAGTGCCCGGCCCGGAAGACCCGCGAGAGCTCGGAATCATCGTCGACGGGTTCAAATGAGAATCGCCTTCGACGTCAGCCCGCTCTCACATGAGCGGACGGGCGTGAACAACTACATCCGCGGCTCGCTCGCCGGTCTTGCGGAGGCCGCTCGGCCGCTCGGGCACGAGATCGTGGCGTTCGCGCCGACATCCCCGGCGGGCAAGCGCGTAATCCCGGAGGCGCTCGCCGGGATCGACGTCGAGACGAAGCTCGTCACGCTGCCCGGCGCGCACTATTGGCGCACCGCGTGGTCGATGCTCGGCTATCCGCCCGCCGAGCGCTTCATCGGCAAGTTCGACGCGCTCCACTTCAGCGACTGGATGTATCCGCCGCAGACGCGTGGCGTCCGCGCGACGACAATTCACGACGTCGTGCCGCTGCACCATCCTCAGTGGACGACGAAGCGCACCCGGTCGATGCACGGTCGCAAGTACCGCAACGCCGCGTTGACGTGCGACGTCGTGTTCGCGAACTCCGCATTCACTGCGGCGGACTTCGCGCGCACGCTCGACTTCCCGCTCGAGCGCGTCGTCGTTGCGCATCCGGGGATCGGTGCCGACTTCTCGGCAGACGGCCCGGCAGAGGATCTCGGCGCGCCGTACCTTCTCACGGTCGCGACACTCGAGCCGCGCAAGAACCTCGGCACGCTCGTCGATGCGTTCGCGCTGCTCGCGGACACCGACCTTTCCCTCGTCGTCGTCGGTGGACAGGGCTGGGGCGAGCAGCCGCAGCTCGACCGGCCCGGCATCGTCCGGCTCGGCCGCGTCTCCGATGAGGAGCTTGCGCGCCTTTACCGCGGTGCGGAGACGGTCATCTACCCGTCGCGTTTCGAAGGCTTTGGCATGCCGATCACCGAGGCGATGGCCTCCGGGGCGCCGGTCGTCGCTTCGGCCCACGAGTCGATGGACGAGGCGGCCGGCAACGTTGCGATCCGCGCGGATCCCGAGAGCCCGCAGGCGATCGCCTCGGGCATCCTCGAGGCGATTACGCGTCGCGACGAACTGCGCGCGAAAGGGATCGAGCACGCGCGCAGCTTCAGCTGGCGCCGTACAGGCGAGGCCTTCCTCGAAGGGTACGAGCGATTCGCGTAGCGCTTGACACGACGCCGCTGCGCCAGACGCGCGCGGGCACCGCGCGCTATGTGCGAGCGCTGCGGGACAGCCTCGACGTGCTCGAGGTGTCGTACCCGGCGACGTCTCGATTGAGAACGGTCGCCGCGGATGTCCTCTGGTACCCGCGTTTGCACGCGGAAGCCGACGTGCTGCATTGCCCGACCTTTCGCGGCCCGTTTCGCGCGCGCCAGCCGCTCGTCGTGACAGTGCACGATCTGGCCGTGTTGCGGCACCCCGAGTGGTTCAATCGCTGGACGTCGACCTATTCGCGCATCGCGGTGCCGCGCGTCGTCGCTGCCGCATCGCGGGTGATCGCCGTTTCCGAGTTCACAAAGGGCGAGCTCGTGTCGCTGCTCAACGTGCCGGAAGACAAGATCCGCGTCGTACCAAATGGCGTCGAAGACGTCTTCACGCCGGACGGGCCGCGCGCCGACGGCGACTACGTGCTCGCGGTCGGGACGCTCGAGCCACGCAAGAACCTGGCACGGATCGCACAGGCGGTCGACGGCGAGCTGCGCGTGGTCGGCGTGCGCGGCTGGGGCGGCGTTGATCCGCCCCGGAACGTCACGTGGCTGGGCGACGTCGACGACGACGAGTTGGCTGCGCTGTACCGCGGGGCGCGCTGTCTCGTCTATGCGTCGCTCTACGAAGGCTTCGGCATTCCGGTCGCGGAGGCGCTTGCGTGCGGCTGCCCGATCGTGACGAGCCGTGGCTCGGCGATGGAGGAGATCGCCGGGGGCGATGCAACCTACGTCGACCCGACGAGCGTCGAGTCGATCCGTGAAGGCATCGCGCGCGTCAAGCCGCCGACGCCGAGACGAATCGCAACCTGGCCGGAGGTCGCCGCGCGCACGCGCGCCGTCTACGAGGAGCTCGTGAACGGGGAACCCGCGTGATCCTGCTCGACGCCGACGTGCTGGGACGTAATCGCACCGGGGAGGAGACCTACGTGCTCAACCTTCTGCGCCAGCTGCCGTTCGTCGCGCCCGACCTGAGCTTCGCCGCCGTGACCCGCCACCCGGAGCTCGTCCCCGAAGGCGTCGAGGCGATCGAGCTGCCCGCGCGTTTCCAGGAGACACGCATGGCGATCGCGTTGCCGCGGCTGCTGCGCCGCTTGCGTCCCGACCTCTCGCACTTCCAGCATGCGCTGCCGCTCGGTCTGCACGGGCCGAGCGTCGTCACGATCCACGATCTCCACTTCGAGCACGATCCGTCGGCGATGGGGCTGCTCGATCGCGTGACGTTCAAGGCGGTCGTGCCGCGAGCAGCGCGCAAGGCGGATCACGTGCTCGCGGTGTCGGAGCGCACGAAGCGCGACATCGTCGAGCTCTACGGCGTTTCGGCCGACAAGGTGACGGTGACGCCGCACGGCGTCGATCCCGCGTTCAGTCCCGGCGACGGCACGAACGACGGCTACCTGCTCTTCGTCGGCGCAGTGCAGGCGCGCAAGGACCCGCTTGCCGCGCTCGCCGCCGCTGAAGGGGCCGGTGTGCCGCTCGTGGTCGTCGGTCCGGAGAAGGAGCCGGAGCTCGCGCGGGAGCTGCGTGCGCGCGGCGCAGACGTGCGCGGCTGGGTCGAAAAGGCCGAGCTCGCGGAGCTCTACCGGCGTGCGGGCGCGCTGATCCTGCCGTCGCGCTTTGAGGGCTTCGGTGTGCCGGTGCTCGAAGCGATGGCGAGCGGCACGCCGGTCGTGCTCTCCGACGACGAGGCGTTGCGCGAGGTGGCGGGCGATGCGGGCGTCTACGGCGAGCTCGCGGATGCCGTTCGGCGCGCACTCGCCGACCGTGAGCGCTACGCGCGCGCCGGGCTCGAGCGCGCAGCGCGATTCACCTGGGAAGAGAGCGCTCGCCGCACGGCAGACGTCTACCGGCAGGTGCTCGCGTGAGGGTCGCCGCAGTCGTCGTCTCGCACGGGCACCCGCGCGAGCTCGAGGAGTCGCTGCCCGTCCTCAGGCAGCAAATCGACGAGCTGGTCGTGATCGCGAACATCCCGGGCTCGGTGCCGGAGGGAGTGGACGCGGTGCACAACGAGCGGCCGCTCGGCTTCGGCGCGAACGTGAACAAGGGCGCGGCACTGACGACCGCAAAGCTCGTGCTCTCGGCGAACCCGGATGCAGTGCCCGAGCCGGGCGCGGTCGAGGCTCTGCGCACGTTCATGGTCGAGCATCCGCGCTGTGGCGTCGCAGGCCCGCGCATGCTCTTCCCTAACGGCTCGCCGCAGCCCTCGCGCCGGCGCTTCCCGACCGTGCTCGGGACGATCGTGCGCCGTACGCCGTTGCGCCTCGTCGTCCCGCAGCGCCGCCACTTCCACCTCGACGAGGAGCAGCCGTCGCACCCGGTCGAGGCGGACTGGATGCTCGGCGGTTTCCTGCTCCTGCGGCGCGCGATGCTCGATGAGCTCGGCGGGTTCGACGAGGGGTTCAGACTCTACGGCGAGGACATCGATCTTCAGTACCGTGCGATGCAGGCCGGTTGGGAGCGGTGGTACGTCCCGCAGGCAGTCGTGCGCCACGAGCACAAGGCGGAGACCGACAAGCGGTGGCTGACGCGCCGCACGCTCTGGCACTGGGCCGGCATCGCGCGTTTCGTGCGCAAGCACCCTGAGCGATTGCGGGCGCTGTGAGCGACGACATCGTCCCGAAGTACGACGCAATCGCTGAGCGCTACAGCGTGCACGACTACGCCAACGCGGAGCGTTACTACGCGCGACGCGCGCAGCTCGTGGCGGCCGGTCTGAACCCGGGCGCTTCGATTCTCGATGTCGCGTGCGGCGACGGCGGGCTCGGGATCGCCCTGCTTGCGCTCGGCTTCGACTACCACGGCGTCGATGCGAGCACCGGGATGGTGGAGGTCGCGCGACGCGCTCTCGGCGATCGGGTCGTGCAAGGCCCGTTCGACTACGAGCCGACCGAGGCAGTCGATGCCACGACGATCTTCCGCTCGCTCTACCTCGTCCCGGACCGGCGCGCGTTTCTCGAACGCGTGCGCGGCTACACGAAGCGCAAGCTCGTCTTCGACTTCGACCCGCGCGCATACAGCACGAACGACGTACGTTCCGACCTTCGCGCGGCCGGCTGGGAGCGCGTCGAGCTGAGGCCCTTCCTGCTGCCGCAGCGTGCGTCGTTGCCGGCGCCGCTGCAGGCCGCGCTCTACGCGCTCGAGCCGCTGCCCGGGGCGCAGCTGATCACACGCGTGCGCTTTCCGTTGCTCGTCAGTGCTTTCTGAAACTCAGCGCGCTGCGCTGAACGAGAAGCCGACCTGCGCGCCGAGCTCGCGTGACTCGGTGACGCCGTAGTCACTCGGCCTCACCGTCGGGTCGGCATGCACCTGCACGGCGAGCGGCGGGGCAATCGACAGAGTGAACGTCCTCTGCGAGCAGTTCGGTAGAGCGAAACGCTTGATCCACGTCGGGCGGGCGACTGATGGTGCGTGCTGCTCGTTGAGCGCGAGAGGCCCGACACGCACGGTGACATGCGTGCCCGGCGCCCCAGTCGCGCAGAAGCCGCCCCGGCCGATCGTGATCGAAAGGACCCCGGGCTTCGTCTCCGGGCCGAAGTACGCATACGTCCCGTCGGCGACCGGGTTGTCGCTCGTTCCGGAAATCCACCCGTCGTCGGAGACGCCGAGCTCGGTGTCGTGCAGACGCCACGGGTGGTGCTCGATCCGTCGCACCGTCAGGCCGCGCCGCGCTGCGACCACAGGCCCGATCAGGTTGACGCGGTCGGTCGCGACGACGTACTCGAGGCCAGGGTCGTGCGAGAGCGTGCCGTAGCGGTCACGCAGGTCCGGCGTGAGCGTCGGCCCCGGGCCCGGCGCGCTCCCGTCGAGCGACCAGACGTGCTTCACCGAGCGGTTCCAGAACTCGAGCAGGTTCACACCGAGCGCCTGGCCGCTCGAGATGTTCTGGCCGATGAAGGTCGTCCCCGCCTGGTTGGTCGCCTGGTCGATCCAGTCGAGCGGCTGCGGCAGGTTCTGTGCGTAGGTCTTCGAGGTGACCGCCGATCCGCGCGAGCTCGTGATCTCGCCCGCGAGCATCCACGTCAGCGCGACGGCGCACGCCAGCAGCATCGTCACCTGCTGAACGCGCCGAGGAACACGCAGGGTCCACGAGAGCACGAACGCGAGCAGGACGATGCACGCCGCCGTGAGCCCGAGCCGGATCGCCGGCTGGTCCCAGTGCCACGCGCGGTTCGCCATCGTCGCTATGCCGTAGCCCGGCGCCTCGAAGTACGGGTAGTCGAGCTGGTAGCCGTAGTAGAGAACGAGCCACGCCGTGAACGCGAGCGCCGCGAGCGCGCCCGGGAGCCAGCGTCGGTTCGAGGAGAGCCAGACGGCCGTCCCGACGATCAGCAGCGGGCCGAGGTAGATCAGGTTGCGTTCTTCGACGCGCGTCGCGAAGACGGTGGACAGGTACGCAGCCTTCACGCCGGTGTACAGCCACACCGTGAAGATCGCACTGCCGGTGAAGGCGGCGAACGCGCGCCAGGCGCGGTCTGCGCGGCGCTCCGGGATCCAGAGAGACGCGAGGCCGCCGACGAACGGCAGCAGCCCGAGCCCGATCGCGAGCGCCGATGCCGCTTGCATCCCGAGCGACCACAGCCGGTCTTGCCAGTTGCCGGAGACGATCGCCCACTGCTGAGCATGCGGACTGACGAGCTCGTTCAGCACGATCAGGCCGCCGACGATCAGGAGCGTGGCGCCGGCGTAGTCGAAGGCGCGCCAGTCGCGGCGAATCCTCTGGCTGGTCGGACCGACAACCCAGAGAACGATCGCAGCGAGCGCGAACGCCGCCGGCAACGTCGCGAGCTCGCTGCGCACCTGGGTCGCGAGCAGGTCGAGCACGATCGCCGCGGCGATCCAACGCCGGCCGGCGCCCGCAAGCGCGCGAATCGAGAGGTAGGCGCACAGCACGAACGTCGGATACGCGAGCACCTCCGGGATCAGGAACGCTGCGTAGTAGAGCGCGGTCGTGCACAGCGCTGCGAGCGCGGCGATCGCGGCGATGCGTGTCGAGACCATTGTGCGCGCGAGCAGATACACCGGGATGGCGGTCAGTGCCATCACGATCGTGTTCAGGTACTTGATCGCCGTGTACGCCGAGCTCGTCGAGTGGATCCACCAGCCGGGTGCGATCAGATACGCATAGAGCGACTTGAAGGCGAACGGCTCGCCGCGCCGGGCGGCATGTCCGGTCGCTGCGATCGCGCGCGAGAGCTGCGACCACTCGAGCTCATCGGTGAAGATCGTCGGGGTCTTGCGGATCGCCGCTTCCCAGAAGAGCAGCGAGAGGATCGCGATGGTTGCGATCACGAAAGGAATGGCGGCGAGATAGCGGTCGAGGAGCGACCGCTCGGCGTGCGGGGCGCTCACTCGGTCCCGGCGCCGAGCGCCACACGTGGATCGAGATCGATCTCGCGCCGCACGACGCGGCACGTGATGCCCGCGTCGGCGCAGGCTTCGACAATGGCGTCGAGGCGATCGCGTTGTGCATCCGGAATCGTCACGAGCACGATGTCGGGCTCGAGCCGTTGCAGCAGCCGTTCGAGCTCGTGCGTGCCGCCCACGACTGGCACGCCGTGGATGCGGCGGCGGCGGAGGCGCGGGTTGTCGTCGACGAACCCGAGCACGCGCTCCCCTGCGGTCTCGCGGAGCTCGCGCATCAGGCTGCGGCCCGTGCGTCCGGCGCCGACGATCAGCGTGCGCCGCCCCGTCCGGTCGCGATAGGAGCGCAGGCCCGTCACGAGCGCGCGTTCGATCAGCCGCGACATGACGATCACCGCGGCACAGAGCAGCGCGTCGATCAGGAAGAACGCACGCGAGAAGTCGCCCAGCGAGTGCGTCAGTGCGACGTAGGCGAACGCGACCAGTTCCGAGCCGGCGACGGCGAAGGCGATCGCCCCGACGTCACGCGCACCCGCGTAGCGCCAGATCGAGCGGTAGAGGCCGGCGGGGACGAACGCGAGGTAGCGCGCCGCGATCACGATCGGCAGCGACACAAGCGCCATGTGACGCTGGTTCGTCGTGCCGTGCCAGTCGAACTTCAAGACGAACGCGGCGGCGAACGCGCCGGTGATCAGCACGAAGTCGACGACCACCTCGACGAGGCGCCGCCAGTGCACCGCAAAGGTCTGCAGCAGTCCCGGCGCGTCGGTGCCGGGGGCGCGGCGCTCGACGTCGGCGAGGAAGCTCGCGAACTGGACGAGCAGCACGAACGTCACGAGCACGCCGACGAGCGCGAGTCGCTGGTCGTCGAGGACGTTGTAGGCGAGGCTTGTCGCGCCGAGTGCGCTCGCGATCACTGCGAGCAACAGCACCGCGTGCTTCTCCGACAGCCCAAACCGCACAAGCCGGTGCGATGTGTGGTCGCGGCCGCCCTGCGAGATGGGGCGGCCTTCGAGCAGGCGCACGATCGTGACGAGCGTGGTGTCGAGGATCGGCACGGCGAGCACCAGGATCGGAAGTAGAAGGG
>JANMWB010000254.1:0-6708 GCA_031393705.1 Thermoleophilia bacterium
CTCGTCGGCGTAGCGGTCGAACATCGCCTTCATCTCGCTCGGCAGGCCCGGAAGGACCCAGGTGTTCTCGATCCGGAAACCGGGGGCGCCGCCGCGCGGGTTCTCGAGGGGCCGCGACCCGCGCGGCAACGCAGCCCAGCGAGCGACGTACTCCGGGTCGCCCGTGAAGCGCGAGCGCAGGTCGGCCTCGACCTCGGGTACCGCCGCTTGCGGGACGTCGTACGCGGCCGCGAGCGCCTCGCGTGTGATGTCGTCGGGCGTGCCGCCGAGGCCACCGGTGACGATCAGATGATCGACGCGCGGAGCTTCGCGGCGCACCCACTCCACGATGCGGCCGAGCTCGTCGGGGATTGCCGCGCTCAGGACGACCTGCACGCCGAGCTCTTCGAGCCGCCGCCCGAGCCACGAAGCGTTCGTGTTCTCGGTGTCGCCGGAGACCACTTCGTTGCCGATCGTCAGAATGGCGGCGTGCACAGGGCGAGTATCCGTGAGATCGAAATCGAGCGCGACGCACCAGCTCTGATCCAGCTGATCCGCGAAAGCCAACCGACCTCCGTGATCAACGTGGCGTCGTACGTGCACCGGCGGCGCACCCTGCCTGAGCGGGCACGGCTCCGCCAATGGGTCGCCGAAGTCGAAGGCCGCGTCGTCGCGTACGTCGGCTGCTGGCTGACGCTCTTCGCGGAGCACCCGGGCAGCGGTGAGCTTCAGCTGGCCGTGCACGGCGACCAGCGACGGCGCGGCGTCGGCTCGGCGCTCTACGACGTCGGGCTCGAGTACCTGATGACGCTCGACGTCGACCGGATCCTCACCACCTTCCACGAGACCGACGGAGGAGCCGCGTTCGCCGAAGCGCGCGGCTTCGTGCAGGTGCGCGCGGAAACCGATTCGGAGCTCGACCCTCGCACCGTCGACGCACGCGCGGCCGGCGATGTCCGGCCCGTCTCGTCGATCGACCCGCGACTCGCGTACGCGATCGACATCGAGGCGACGCATGACATGCCGGCAACCGAGCCCTTCGCTGGAATGTCGTACGAGGAATGGGAGGAGCACGTGCTCCAGCACCCGCTCTTCACGGCGGAGGGCAGCTTCGTGGTGTTCGACTCCGGCGACGCGGCTGCGGTGTCGCTGCTGACCGTCGACCACGACACGGGGCGCGCGTCGAGCTTGTTCACCGGCACGCGTGCCGCCTACCGGGGACGCGGGCACGCACGGGCAGCAAAGCTCGCGTCGATCGAATGGGCGGCCGCGAAAGGCGTGACGAAGCTCGTCACCACCAACGACGCGACGAACGCCCCGATGCTCGCGGTCAACCGCAGGCTGGGCTACGTACCGGTCGGCCGGCGCGTCGAGTACCTGCGCAAGCTGTCCTGAACGGACATGTCCAGGGGACTGTCCCCCGGACATGTCCAAAGCGGTCAGGAG
Organism: Thermoleophilia bacterium; assembly: GCA_031393705.1. Taxonomy (GTDB): domain Bacteria; phylum Actinomycetota; class Thermoleophilia; order Gaiellales; family Gaiellaceae; genus PALSA-600. The sequence goes on from JANMWB010000254.1 coordinate 1,426, forward strand.
AGCGGGAACGGCTTCTTCGCCAGCGCGGCCAGGACTTGCGACGTGACCCAGACCGGCGTCGTGACGTACTTCGCCGAGTAGCGGTAGCTCCCGTCGGCGCGCTTCAGGCGCGCCAGGTAGGCGAACGCGCTGCGCGGCGGCGTCCGGCCGGCTGCTACGAGGCCCTGGATCGCCCACGCGGTCGACTGCGCGTCCGACCCGCGCCCACCCGTCAGCTCGAAGCCCCCGTCGCGGTTCTGGAAGGAACGGAGGAACGCAACGGCACGCAGCACCGGCTTGCCGTGGACGCCGGCCACGCGCAGTGCTTCCAGCGCCGCCGCCGTGTCGTTGGAATCGGGCTGGCCGTTGAGGTACCACGCGAAGCCGCCGCTCTTTGCCTGGTGGGCGAGCACGAATCGCGTCGTCGCAACGTTCGAGTGACCGAGCGCGAGCACGCCCCAGAACGTCGAGTTGAGCGATTCGCCGATCTGTCCGTTCGGCCGCACGCGCAGATGCGCAAGCAGCGCGTCGTTACGCGCACCGAGTGCCTGCTCGGCCAGCGCGACGATCGCGAAGTCGTTGGACGACTTCAGCGTCTGCTCCTGCGACTGCAGGTAGGCGAGCGAGTCGGGCGACTGGGCGCCCACGGCACGGAGCCCGAGCACCGCCCACGACGTGAGCAGCGCATCCGTCGTGCCGTTCGGCTCCGAGTACGCGCCGCCCGCAGCATGCGACTGCAGGAACGAGACCGGCGAGACGGCGAGGACGAGCGCCGCTACGAGCGAAGCTAGAGGCTTGATGTGGGCTGAGGTGCTTGCGGGGATGGCCCAGACCAAGCAGGTCGCACGGGTCGGGCGCAGGGCATAGCGGTGCCTACGTTCAAGCCCGAACCGGGCGAGATGCGCCGTGTCTGGGCCACCAGCCGTGAGTGCCTCTAAGTCCACATCAAGCCTCTAAGCCCACACGACCACCGTCTTCAGGCGCGCGCCGTAGCGGTCGAGCATCCGTCGCAGCTCGGGGCCTGCGGCGAGCGCGATCATCACGTTGCCCGCCGCGTGCGAGACGTCGAACCACAGGCCGCGCCCGACAACCGCAGCGAGCGCCGGGAACGTGTGCGGCGAGAAGCCGTACCAGAGCCACACGTCCATGCTCACGCTGAACGCGAAACCGAGCACCGCGGCGACGGCCGCAAGCGCCCAGCGGTTTCGCAGCGCCGGCGCCAGCAGCGCGCCCACCGCGCCGCAGGCGCCCCAGCCGAGCATCTGCTGCGGCGTCCAGATTCCCTGGCCGAGAAAGAGGTTCGAGACGAACGCTGCGAGCGCGCCCGTCGCAACGCCCGCGCGCGCGCCGAGCGACGCTCCCGCGACGATCGCAATCACCGTCACCGGCTGCACGCCTGGCACCGCAGCGAACAGAACGCGTCCCGCTGCGGCTGCCGCTGCGAGCGTTGCGATCACCGCGAGCTCACGCGTCGAATCCGTCCCCGATTCGAACCACGCGACGCCCGCGACCACAAGTGCGGCCGCACCGAGCGCCGTCGCGAGCGCGCCGTCCTGCACGACCAGCGCTGCCACCAGCATCGCGAGCGAGATCACGACGAGCCTACGCATGCACACCCTCCCGCAAGCCGAGCTCCACGATGCGGTCCGCGACTTCTGCCGCCCACTGCAGATCGTGCGTCACAACCAGCGTGCCGCGTCCCGGCGCTTCGGCGCGCAGCAGGCGCGCGAGTTCGGCCTTCCGCTCGGGATCCACACCGCGCGTCGGCTCGTCGAGCACGAGCAGGTCCGGCTCGGTCGCAAGGACGGCCGCGAGCGCGAGCCGCTCGCGCTCGCCGGAGGAGAGGTCACGCGGGTGACGCTGCTCGAGCTCGGCGAGACCGAGCCGCGCGAGCGCCGCATGCGCACGCTCGACGTCGGCGCCCAGGGCGACCTCGTCCAGTACATGCTCCGTCACGAGATGGCGGCCGGGATCCTGCGCAAGGTAGGCGGCACGTGAGCGCGTGACCTCACCCTCGTCGGGCTCGAGCAGTCCCGCCGCGATCTGCGCAAGCGTCGTCTTCCCTGCGCCGTTCGGCCCGGTAAGCGCAACGACCTCGCCGCGGCGAACGTCCAGCGACGCGCGCTCGAGGGCGACACGGTCGCCGTAGCTGAAGCACACGTTGCGGAGACTGCAGACGAGCTCGGGCGCATGCGGCAGGTAGAGCGGGCGGTGCTCGGCGAGCCACGCGAGCGCGGCGTCGCGCGGTGCGTCGAGAACGATGCGACCGCCGTCCATGAAGAGCACGCGGTCGACGTGCGCGAGCGGGCGCGCCGGTCGCTGCTCCGATACGAGCACCGCACATGGCAGGTGCCCGACAAGATCGAAGAACGCCTCGGCCGCCTCGGGATCGAGTTGGGAGGTCGGCTCGTCGAGCAGCAGCAGGCGCGGTTTGAGCGCGAGGGCCGACGCCAGCGACACGCGCTGCAGCTCGCCCCCGGAAAGCTCGCCGGTCGCACGCTCGGCGAGGTGCTCCGCGCCGACGAGGGCCAGCGCCTCCTCCACGCGCGGCCAGATCTCCGTCGGCTCGACGCCGATGTTCTCGAGCCCGAACGCGGTCTCGTTCGCGACCTTGCTCATCACGATCTGGTCCTCGGGGTCCTGAAAGACCGACGCGACCGTGCCAGCCAGCTCGGCGGGCCGCGCGTTGCGCGTGTCGATTCCGCCGACGACGACGCGGCCCTCGAAGCGACCGCCGTGGAAATGCGGGACGAGTGCGGCAAGTGAACGAAGGAGCGTCGACTTGCCCGACCCCGATGGCCCGAGCAACGCGATGTGCTCGCCGTCGGCGATCTCCAAGGACACGCCGTCGAGCACCACCGTGCCACCGGTGTAGGAAAAGCGCAGGCCCTCAATCGCAGCTAGAGCCACAACGCTCCCACAACAACGATCCCAACGGCGACGACGAGACCGACGCGGTCGACGAACGTCCACGGCGGCTGCGGCGCGCGCGTGCGGCCCGCGCGCCCGTAGCCGCGGGCCTCCATCGCCTCGGCGAGGTTGAGCCCGCGCTCGAGCGAGCCGGCGAGCAGCGGTGAGAGCTGCCGCACCGGCCCGAGCTCGACCCCTCGCCCGCGCAATGCGACGCGCAGGTCGCGCGCGTCACGTTCGAGCAACGGGACGAGACGCGTCGCGAGCGCGACGGCAACCGTCGAACGGCGCGCCCAGCCCGCCGCGGCGAGCAGACGATCGTGATCGAGCAGCAACGCATAGACCGCGAACGCCAGGCCGACCGCTCCGAGGCGAAGGCCCTGGAATAGACCGTTCCGCAGCTCTTCGGTCGTCACGTCCAGCCGCCCGAGCACGGGGATCGTCGGGCCGCTCCAGAGCACATGGGTACCGATCACCTCGACGAACGGCGTCAGCACGACGAAAAGCAGCGCGGTCGAAAGCGTGCCGATCAAATACGGCCAGCGCCGCTGCGCCGGCGCGCGCAACGCGACCAGCAGGAGCAGCGCGCAGATCGCGCCGACCGACCAGAGGCTCGTCGCGAGCAGTGCGGCGGTCGCGATCGCCGCCAGTAATGCAGCTGCAGGCGCGGGGCTCACGCGCCGTACCGGTAGCGAAGCGTCGTGGGATCGGCGGCAAGCCGCCGGGCGATCGCTGCCCCGAGCTCGAGCACGACTCCTTTGCGGAACCGCCGGATGTGCACCGAGCTCGCAGACACGTTGCCGCCTATGACGATGAAGTTGCGGAGCGGCGCCTTGGCGTTGACGATGCCGTGCACCTGCTTGGCGATCTTCGCGGCCAGCGCAACGTTGGCGGAGACGACGCTTGTCGGCTGCCCGAGAAACGGTTTCGGATAGGCGCCGACAACAACGGGGACGTGCATCGTCGCGCCATTCCATTTTCGGTAGTCCCACCAAAGCACGTCGCCGGGATGGATTGTGATCTCGGCCGCGCTGCGGTCGCCTTCGATGCCGTTCACGAAGAAGAACCAGTCGCGCTGCTCCGACAGGGAGCCGGCGACACCGTTGACGGACTGGAGGTAGCGCCCGCCGTAGCGTGTCGTCACCTTCAGCTTGCCCTCGACGGTGCGAATCCCATCGGAGCCCGCGGGCACCGAGCCTGAGAAGACGACGTGCGCGCCGCGGTCAGTCGTCACCCATAACGTCGCCGTCCCGTGCCCGTGCCCGCGCCCGCCGCAACCGGCGAGCACGAGCACGAGCACGAGGACGAGCGTGTGTCTCACTTCACTGCGTTCGAACGGACGGCACCGGTGGCCGTCGCGCGCACGAGCAGGCCGGTGTGCGTGCCGGGGCAGTACGCGCTGCCGGTCGTGCCGGGCGCCGACTTCTTCGAGCCGACATGCCACTGGAGGCCGCTCACCGTCGCCGCCTTGCCGTTGTCGTCGAAGGCGGTTGCCGTGTAGCAGCCCTTGCTGTTCGCCTTGATGGACAGCGTCGGCGGGCCGCCGGTTGCGCCGAAGTCCGCGTAATACCAGAGCACCCGATCACCGTCCTTCAGTGTGACCTGGTCGGCGCCGACCGGCGGCGATGCGTCGTTCACCTTGAACACCCAGCCACTCGACCCCGAGCCGCCGTAGCGGCCGACCTGGTCGACGTAGGAGCCGAAGCTCGACACGGTGACGTGGTAGTAGAGCTCGCCGAGAATCGACGCCTGCTCGAGCGCATCCTGTGCGTTCGAGGCCGTAACGGTGATCTCGGTCGGGCCGAAGAGCGTCTGCGTCTTGCCTTCGATGCGCACCTTGACGGTCGCTGCGAATGCCGAGGCAGGCAGAACAAGTAGAACGATGAGAACTAAGACGAGGCGTTTAGCCACGAATCCTCCTTCCGCGAGGGGTTCGGTATGGAGGGCGACCGGCAGGTCTTCTGACTCGAGGCTCCCCCTCCGCCGCCTTCCCGGCTTGCGCCAGTGGCTTGGTGGCGAAGAGCAACTCCTCTTACAGCGGCGGGACCGTCCCGGACTTTCACCGGAGTTCCCTCACCGTGCGCCCGTTTCGCCAGCGAATCTACCATGCCCGCCGATGGCCTCTCGCTGGTTGCCGGTGCTCCTGTGGGCGGGCGTGATCTTCGCGTTTTCGTCGATCCCCTCGCTCAACTCGGGGCTCGGAACGTGGGACTACGTGCTGCGCAAGGGCGCACACATGACGGAGTACGCGATCCTCGCCGTCCTGCTCGTACGCGCAACCGGCTCGTACGTCTGGGCGTTCGCTCTTGCCGTTTCCTACGCCGGGAGCGACGAGTTTCACCAGACCTTCGTGCGCGGACGGCACGGTTCGCCGATCGACGTCGGGATCGACGC
>JANMWB010000257.1:0-10795 GCA_031393705.1 Thermoleophilia bacterium
CGCTCTTCCGCGTGATCCTCCCGAACATCCGCTCGGCGGCGCTCGCGGCGTCCTTCTTGACGCTGGCGATCGTGATGGGCGAGTTCACGATCGCGAACCTCGCGGCGTTCCACACGTTCCCGATCTTCATCCAGTTCATCAACGAGTCGCAGGGCTTCCCCGCAGGCGCGCTGACGTTGATGAGCTTCGGCATCACGTGGGCTGCGATGCTGTCGCTGCTTCTGGTCGGCCGTAAACGAGGCGCTCGCAACGCCGTGATCGCAGGAGCGCGTTAATGGGCTACCTCGAACTGCAGAACCTCCACCGCAATTTCGGCCCGGTCAAGGCGCTGAATGGGATCAACATCTCGCTCGGCGAGGGCGAGTTCCTCTCGCTTCTCGGCCCGTCCGGTTGCGGCAAGACGACGGCGCTCCGGCTCGTCGCCGGTTTCGACCGTCCGGACGCCGGCCGCATCGTCGTCGACGGCAAGGACGTTACGGGGATCCCGCCCAACAAGCGCGACATGGGAATGGTCTTCCAGGCCTACTCGCTCTTCCCGAATATGAACGCGCGCCAGAATGTCGAGTTCGGTCTGAAGATCCGTGGCGAGCACAAGGGAGACGGGCGCAAGCGCGTCGACGAGCTGCTCGAGCTCGTCGGTCTCTCGCACGCGGTCGACCGCTATCCGCATCAGCTGTCCGGCGGCATGCAGCAGCGCGTCGCGCTCGCACGCGCGCTTGCAATCCAGCCGCGCGTGTTGCTTTTGGATGAGCCCCTCTCGGCGCTCGACGCGAAGGTCCGCGTGCAGCTGCGTGAGGAGATTCGCCGCATTCAGCTCGAGCTCGGCATCACGACGCTGTACGTGACGCACGACCAGGAGGAGGCGCTCGCCATCTCCGACCACGTCGCGGTGATGTACGGCGGCGTGATCGAGCAGATGGGAACGCCCGCCGAGATGTACACCGCCCCCGCGACGGCCTTCGTGGCGGAGTTCATCGGCACGATGAACCGCCTCGACGCGACTGTCGTCGACGGCGGGACCGGGGAGGTCGAGCACAGTGGGATGCGGTTGCGCGTCGACGCGGCGAAGGGCCGCCGCAACGGCGAGCGTGTGCTCGTGCTGATCCGGCCGGAGTCCCTGGAGCTGGAAGCTGCGACGAACGGCAGTGCGCCGAACTCGTTCACAGGGGAGGTGCTGACGCAGACGTTCCTCGGCCCGGTGACCCGCGTGAAGGTGACCGGGAGCGGGACGAACCTGATCGCAGACATGTCGACGGCTCGTGCCGCCGCGCTACCGGTCGGGGCCCGCGTCTCCGCGAAGATCCCGTCCGAGGGTGCGAAGCTGATCAGCCTGCCGGACGACGGCCCAGGACTGCCAGTGCTCGATCCGGACGATCAGTGAAGATCCCGCTCACGCCGAGCCGCTGCAGCTCGAGCATGCGCGCTTCGTCGTTCACTGTGTAGACGGTCGTCTCGAGGCCTAGTCGCTGCGCGGCCAGCAGGCCGCGCTTCGTGACGCGCTCGTTTTGGAAGCCGGCCGCCCACGCGCCTTGCGCGGCGCGGCGGATGCTCACGCCGAAGCCGACGTGCTGCACCGTCCGGATCCCGGGCCGCAGCCGGCGCGCTTCCTCGAGCGGCGGGCGCTGGAAGCAGACGAGCACGGCGTCGGCGTCAAGGCGCTCCAGCGTTCGCTTGACGGTGTCGCCGCGCGGGCGCTTCAGCTCGACCATCAGGCCGACCCGGCCGCGGCAGAGCTCGACCACCTCGTCGAGGGTCGGGTAGGCGAGCCCGCGCTTCGGGCGCTCGTGGGTGACCGAGAGGTCGTTGTGCACGTCGAACTCGACGTAATCGGCGCCGATCTCGATCGCGCGCTCGAATGCGGGGAGGGTGTTCTCGGGGAGGTCGAACGATGCGCCGCGGTGGGCGATCACGAGCACAGCAGGCGCTCCAGCAGTGGCAGGTCGATCCGTTCGACGAGCTCGTCGGCGGCGGCCATCCGCTCCGCCCCGAGCGTGCGCGTGAGCCCGACGACGCGTGCGCCCGCGGCCTTGGCCGCGGCCACGCCGACGTCGGTGTCCTCGAAGACGAGCATCGTCGCCGGATCGATGCCGAGCAGGCGCGCGGCCGTGAGGTAGCACTCGGGGTCGGGCTTGCCGTTCGTGACGTCGTCCTGCGAGACGATCAGCGCGATCGCGTCTCCGATGCCGGAGGCCGCCACGACAGGGTCGATCTCGCTGCGCGCGGCGGCGGAGACGATCGCCACCGGCGCGCGCGTCGCCGCAAAGCGGATCGCGGCGCGCATCTCGTCGTCGACGGTCGAGCCATCGGCGGCGAGCAGGTTGTAGCGGGCGATCCGGTCCTCGATCTGCGCCGGGTCCGCGTGGCCGAACCAGCGCGTGAACATCTCCTCGTCGGTGTGGCCGGCGAGGTGCTCGTAGTACTCCGCTTCCGTGATCGGCCGGCCGAGCTCGGCGAACTGCTCCTGGTAGACGCGCGCAAGCAGCGGCTCGTCGTCCGAGAGCGTTCCGTTGAAGTCGAAGACAACTGCTTGCGTACCGGCCATCCGCGCGTGAGCGTAGCGTCACGGCATGCCGGCGACCGCCCTGGCCCTCGCGCTGATCGCCGCGTTCGTGCACGCGCTCTGGAACATCCTGCTCGCGCGGGCTCGAGACATCGAGTCGTCGACCGCGGTGGCGCTGATCACCGCGGAGCTTGTCTTCGCACCGGTCGTCGTCTTCACGTGGGACGCGCACCGGGCTGTCTGGCCGTTCCTGGTCGCGAGTGGGCTACTGCAGCTCACGTACTTCGTGCTGCTCGCGACTGCCTACCGGCTGGTGCCGCTCTCGGTCGTCTATCCGATCGCGCGCGGCGGAGCGCCGGTGCTCGTGCTGCTCTTTGGGGCGGTCGTGCTCGGGCGGACGACCACGTGGACGCAGGTGGCTGCTGTCATCCTCGTTGTGGCGGGGATCCTGCTCGTGCGCGGGCTCCGCGACACAGACCCGCGCGGTATCGCGTTCGGGCTCGCGATCGCCTCCTGCATCGCGGTCTACACGCTTGTCGACAAAGCGGGCGTTCGCCATGCGGAGCCGATCACGTACCTCGAGCTGTCGATGGTCTTTCCCGCGGTCGCCTACGCAGCGGCCGTGATCCGAGTCAAGGGCTTCACCGCGGTGCGGCGCGCTGTCGGTCCGGCGTCGATTCTCGCGGGCATCTGCACCTTTGGCGCCTACGCGCTCGTGCTGGCGGCGTTGCAGCGCGCGTCGGCGGCGTCCGTCGCGGCGGTGCGCGAGACAAGCGTCGTGATCGCGGCGCTGCTCGCGGGCGTGGTGCTGAAGGAGAGGGTGACGCTGCCGCGCCTTGCGGGCGCGGTGCTCGTGGCGTCGGGTGTTGCGTTGCTGGCGCTCTGAGACGCTCAGGTTCGGAAACAAAAAGGGCGCCCCGGAGGGCGCCCTTTCGTTAGAGCAGCCTGACTGTTACTTGCCGAACCAGGCCTTGACCTTCGCACTGTTCTGGGCGATCCACTTCTGACCGGCCTTGTCCGGCTTCACGTGGTCGCCTGCGATCCACTTCGCGACCAACTCCTGGTCGGCGTTCGTCAGCTTGAAGTTCTTCAGCGCGGTGTAGGCGGGGTTGCCGCCGGTCGCGAACTTCTTGCTGAAGACCTTCTCGATCACCGTGTTGTCGTACGCGCACCTGTACTTCGCGACGTCACCACCGGCCTTCGAGTCGTCCTGACAGCCCTTGAACCGGGCCGGCAGCTTCACTTCCGCGAGCTGGTACTCCTGGTTCAGGTACTGCGGCGTGTACCAGTAGAAGATCACTGCCTTCTTCTGCTTGTAGAGCTGCGTCCAGCGCGCGACCTGCGCCGGCTCTGCGCCGACGCTCACGAACTTGAAGTTCAGGCCGAGCCCCTTGATCAGCTGCTGATCCTTCTGGACGTACGACGGGTCGCCGCCGAGGAACATCCCCTGCGAGCCGGACTCGGGGCTCTTGAAGAGCGACTCCTTGCCCTTCAGGCCCTTCCACGTCGCGAACTCCGGATGCGCCTTCATCAGATAGGCCGGGATGTACCAGCCAATGTGACCGACGACGCCGTTCGGGCCGCCCATGACAACCGTCTTCTGCTTGGTGATGTACTGCTTGTACTGATCGACGTGCTGCCAGTCCTCGAGCACGGCGTCCGTCTTGCCGTTGGCGAGCGCCTGGTAGACGGGGATCTCCGCGATCTGCGTGATGTTGACCTTGCAGCCGAGGTACTTCTCGAGTGCCGCTTTGGCGATGTAGGTGTTGGCCGTCGATCCGGCCCACGCCTGCTCGTTGAGCGTCACGGTCCCGCACGACGACTTCGCCGCGCCCGCAGTGCCGACGAGCATGACGGCAGTCGCTGCGATCGCAAGACCGGCCGCCGCAAGTGCAAACCTGCGACGCCCTCTGACCCGATCCGACATCCGTGCCTCCTCTGTGATTGCCATTTACGCCTGCTTCCTTACGCGTACGCGTCCCTGGGTGACGCGGTCGAGTGTGATGCCGAGCGCGAGAATCGCAACCGATGCGAGCACGCCCAGCCCGAATGCATTGCGCTGTAGCCCCGTCGCGACCTCGTAGCCGAGCGCCCCGGAGCCGACAAGCCCACCGATCACGACGACGGCGAGCACCATGATGATCGCCTGGTTGATGCCGAGCATGATCGCGTCGCGGGCGAGCGGAATCTTGACCTTCACCAACACCTGTAGACGTGTGGCCCCGAAGGATGTTGCCGCCTCCACCGATTCCGGCGAAACGCCCTCGATCCCGCGTTGCACGAGCCGGATCATCACCGGCGACGCATAGAGCACGGATGCGACGACGCCGGGAACGCCTGACACAGGCATCAGATAGATGAACGGGATGATGTAGACGAGCTGTGGCAGCGTTTGCAGCACGTCGTTGACCGGTCGCAAGATGCGCGACACGCGCCGGCTCTCCGCGGCCCAGACGCCCATCACGAACCCGACGATCACGGTCAACAGCGTCGCGACCAACACTTGGGAAAACGTGTCCATTGCGTTGGCCCACTCGCCGACCAGGCCGACGACGAAGAGCATCGCGAACGTGGTCAGCGCCGGGCGGAGACCGCTGAGCAGGAACGCGATCAGGACGAGCCCGATCAGCGTCACCGGCCAAGGTGTCTCGATGAAGAAGCTGCGCAGAGGCTGGATGCCGTGTTGCACGATGAAGTTGCCGGTCGGGTTCGTGATGTCGCGGAAGAGGAACGTCCCCGGGTTCTGGATGTAGTCGAGCCCGCGCTGGACGTACTGACGGAGCCAGTCCTGCGCCGTCCAGCGCGACCAGTCGGCGCCTGCGTTCGCGAGGTGCCCGACGATCACCGCGCCGAACACGATCGCCGCGCAGCCTGCTGTGTACAGGCGCAGCTGCCGCGACTTCTCGGCGTCGAGGTGGCGGTGCGCGGGATCGGTGCGGTTCGCCATCGCCTCGGTTCCACGGTCGAGCGCGATCGCCATGATCACGATCGCAGCGCCGGCGAAGATCGCCATCACCGGGTCGGTGTAGAGGCCGTTCGTCACCGAGTCGCCAAGCCCGGCGCCGCCGATCAACCCGGCGATCACGACCATCGAGAGCGCGAAGAGGATCGTCTGGTTGACCGAGAGAAGCAGCATGCGGCGCGCGAGCGGCAGCTGCACCTTCGTCAGCACCTGCCAGCGCGTCGCGCCGATCGCGGTCGCCGCCTCCACGGTGTTCGCGGGGACGCCGCGGATGCCGAGCGCGGTGATGCGGATCGCAGGCGGGACGGCGTAGATCATTGTCGTCACGACGGCGGCACCCGGGCCGACCGAGAAGAGGATCACGACCGGCATCAGGTACGCGAAGGCGGGAATGATCTGCATTGCATCGAGGACGGGCGTGACGATGCGGTTGAAGCGCGCGGAGCGCCCCGCGAGCACGCCGAGCGGCACGCCGACTGCCAGCGAGAGCGAGACCGCAGCGAGCATCAGCGAGAACGTCTGGATCGATTCCTCCCAGAGCCCGAGCGCGGCGAAGCTCGCGAACGCGATCACCACTCCGAGCGCAGCCTTGCGTCCGCCGAAGCGCAGCACGATCAGCGTCCCGAGCGCAACCGTGCCGGCCCACGTCAACTTGTGGAAGAAGCTCGTCAGCCAGCCGACGAGGTGGTCGAGGAAGTCCGCGAAGCCGTTGAAGGCCCTGAAGGCGAGGTTCGGGTGTGGAATGTTGCGGTTGTCGCTCAGCCAGATCTGGAAGCGATCGAGGTGTGGCGAGAGCGAGTTCCAGGTCAGCGCCCCGGGCCAGTTCGCCTGGTTCTTCCAGCCGAGAAAACCGATCAGCATCCCGACGACGATGAGCGCGGCGGCGCCCCGTTTGCCGCGCCACCACGGCGCAGGCAGCGTGCGGGGGATGCGGTGAGCGGCCTCGGCGATCGCCATTAGGGGCACCTAATCGCCTTCGCCGGCGATCGCCGCGAGCACGGCGGTCTTGTCGACGACGCCGACGATCTTGCCGTTCTCGACCGCACACACGGGTCGGTCGTTGCTCGAGATCACGGGCACGGCGCGCTTGACCGTCGTGCCGACGTCGAGCTTCGGGCCGTCCTCTTCACCGGGCCGCAGGTCGCGCATGATCCAGCGCAACGTCAGCACGTGGCTGCGCGGGATGTCGCGCACGAAGTTCGCAACGTAATCGTCGGCCGGGGAGCCGACGAGCTCCTCCGGCGTCCCAAGCTGGATGACGCGCCCGTCGCGCATGATCGCGATCTGGTCGCCGAGGCGCAGCGCATCCGGCTGGTCGTGCGTGATGAAGACCATCGTCTTGCCCGACTCGTGCTGCAGGCGGATCACCTCGTCCTGCATGTCGCGGCGGATCAGCGGGTCGAGCGCGCTGAACGGCTCGTCGTAGAGCATCACCTTCGGGTCGACCGCGAACGCGCGCGCGAGCCCGACGCGCTGCTGCATGCCGCCCGAGAGCTCGTCGGGGAACTGCCCCGCTGCGTCTTCCAGGCCGACGAGCTTCAGCACCTCCGCGGCACGCGCGTGTCGCTCCGCTTTCGCGACGCCCTGAACCTCGAGCCCGAACGCGACGTTGTCGAGCACTGTCCGGTGCGCGAGTAGCCCGAAATGCTGAAAGACCATCGAGGAGGTGTGGCGGCGCAGTTGCAGCAACTCATCCCGGTTCGCGGCGGTGACGTCGCGGCCGTCGATCTCGACGCGGCCGGCGGTTGGTTCGATCAACCGGATCAGCGTGCGCACCAGGGTCGACTTGCCGGAGCCGGAGAGGCCCATGACGACGAACACCTGCCCGGGGTAGACGTCGAACGAGACATCGCGGACAGCGGCGACGCAGCCGGTCTTCTCGCGCAGCTCCGCGCGGGAGAGCTCGAGGTCGGCCGTTCCCATCACCTTGGCGGCGTTCTTGCCGAAGATCTTCCAGATCCCCTCGGCACGAATCAGGGGTGCCGGGTTCCCGTTAGAAGAGGCCAACCGTCTCTCCGTTCTCGTCGATGTCGACGTCGAAGGCCGCCGGTGTCTTGCCGAGCCCGGGCATCGTCTGCATGTCGCCGCACAGCGCGACGATCCAGCCGGCGCCCGTGTACGCGCGCAGGTCGCGCACGCCGACCGTGAAGTCGGTCGGTGCGTTCGCGAGCGACGGGTCGTGGGAGAGGGAGAGGTGGGTCTTCGCCATGCAGATCGGGAGCTTGTCCAGCCCCGCCTTGTTGAACAACTGGATCTTTGCGCGTGCGGCGGGTTGAAGGAAGACCCCGTCGGCCCCGTACGCACGTTTTGCAATTGCCTCGATCTTGTTCTCGATCGGCGCATCGAGCGGATAGAGGTAGTCGAAGCTCGACGATTCCTCGCTCGCGGCGACCACAGCCTCTGCGAGCGCCGAGGCGCCGGCCCCGCCACGCGTGAAGCCGTCGTTGACCTCCGCGGCGTAGGCGCCGTGCTCGAGGCCGATGCGGCGGACGAGCTCGATCTCGTCGTCGGTGTCTCCGGGGAAACGGTTGACGGCGACGACGGCGTTGAGCCCGAACTCCCGCACGATCCCGAGGTGGCGCGCAAGGTTCGCGCCCCCGATCTCGATCGCCTCGGCGCCACCGTCCGGGTTCTTGGCGTGGTGCTTCAGGGCTCTCACTGTCGCGACGAGCACGACCGCATCGGGCCGGAGGTTGCCGAGCCGGCAGACGATGTCGAAGAACTTCTCCATGCCCATGTCGGAGCCGAAGCCGCTCTCGGTGACGACGTAGTCGGCGATCTTCAGTGCGACGCGGTCTGCCACGACCGAGTTGTTGCCGTGCGCGATGTTCGCGAACGGGCCGCAGTGCACGAACGCGGGCTGGCCCTCGAGCGTCTGCACGAGGTTCGGTTTGATCGTCTCCTTGAGCAGGACGGTCATCGCACCGGCGGCCCGCAGTTGCTCGGCGGTCACCGGCTCGCCCTCGTAGGTGTTGCCGACGGTGATCGCGCCGAGCCGATCGCGCAGATCGCGCAGATCGGAAGCAACCGCGGCGATCGCCATCACCTCGGAGGCGGCCGTGATGTCGAAGCCGGTCTGGCGGGTATAGCCGTTCGCCTTGCCGCCGAGCCCGACCGCGATGTCGCGGAGGGCGCGGTCGTTGATGTCGATGCAGCGGCGCCAGCTGATCGACAGCGGATCGACGCCCAGCTTGTTGCCGTGCAGCAGATGCGCTTCGAGCATCGCGGCGAGCAGGTTGTTTGCGGCGCCGATCGCGTGGATGTCGCCGGTGAAGTGGAGGTTCATGTCCTCCATCGGCACGACCTGGGTGTAGCCGCCGCCGGCCGCGCCGCCCTTGATCCCGAACACAGGCCCCAGTGATGCCTCGCGGAGGCAGAGCGCGACCTGCTTGCCGATGTGGCCAAGGCCCTGCGTCAGCGACACGGAGGTCGTCGTCTTGCCCTCGCCCGCCTTGGTCGGCGTGATCGCGGTGACGTCGATCAGTTTCCCGTCCGGCCGCGACGCGAGCCGATCGAGCACGGAGAGGTCGATCTTCGCCTTGTACCGGCCGTACGGTTCGACCTCATCGGGCTCGAGCCCGGCGGCGGCGGCGATCTCCTGGATCGGCCGGAGCTGGTGCTCCTGTGCGATCCGGAGAGACGAGGGCATCGTCGTGTCCAAATTCGTCCTTTCGGTCGAGTGATCGACGCGAGGATACGACTAATATATCTCCGTGGCTAGGGCAGGTACCGCTTCGCTCCCCGCTTCACCGCTCGGCGACGGGGCGTCGCTCGCGGACCAGGCCTACTTTGCGATCCGCGGCCTGATCGTCTCGCTCGAGCTCGCGCCGGGCGACCCGATCCGTGAGCCAGACCTCACCGCCCAGCTCGGGATCGGGCGGACGCCGATCCGCGAGGCGCTGCGCCGGCTGGCCCTCGAGCGGCTCGTCGAGGTCTATCCGCGCCGCGGGATGTTCGTCACGACGGTCGACGTTCGCGATCTTGCGCGGCTCTGCGAGGTGCGGGCAGTGCTCGAGCCGGAGGCCGCGCGTCTGGCCGCAGAGCGCGCAACTAGGCCCGATCTAGAGGTGATCAACGCCCTGCTCGAGGAGCTCCTCGAGCCCCGGCGGCGCGACGACCGGGGGCTGATCGACCTCGACGAGCGGATCCATCGGGCGATCTACCGCACGAGCCACAACCAGCTGCTCGAGGAGACGCTCGAGTGGTACTACACGCACGCGCTGCGGATCTGGATGCTGGCGCTCGACCGCACGCGCACTCTGCAGAGCGCAGTGCTCGAGCATCACGAGTTGCTCGATGCGATCGCGCGGGGGAAGGGCGAACGAGCCGCCGAGCTGATGCGGGCGCACGTCGAGCACTTCGAGCAGGCGATGCGTGACGTCCTCCTCGACGCGTGATATATCAGCGTCATGACTGAGACCTCTTCGTTCCCCGCCCGCGCCCGTGCCGTGATCATCGGCTCCGGCATCGTCGGCAACAGCCTCGCCTTTCACCTCGCCGAGCTCGGCTGGACCGACCTCGTCCTGCTCGACAAGGGCCCGCTTCCCAACCCGGGCGGCTCGACCGGCCACGCGTCGAACTTCATCTTCCCGGTGGATCACTCGAAGGAGATGACGCAGCTGACGCTCGAGTCGGTGCGTCAGTACCGGGAGGCGGGAGTCTTCACCGAGAGCGGTGGCATCGAGGTCGCGCGCACCGAGGAACGGATGCAGGAGCTGCAGCGGCGCGTCGCCTCGGCGAAGGCGTGGGGGATCGAAGACGTCGCGATTCTCACCCCCGCGCAAGTGAAGGAGCTCGTCCCGTACATCGAGGAGTCCGTGATCATCGGCGGCTTCTACACGCCGTCGGTCGGCATCGTCGACTCGCTGCGCTTCGGAACGATTGCGCGCGAGCGCGCGCAGGAGAAGGGCGCGCTATCGGTGTTCGCGAACACCGAGGTGCTCGGGATCGACGTCGAGGGCGGGCGCGTCACCGGGATCAAGACCTCGCGCGGCGACATCGAGACGGATCGCATCGTCGTCTGCTGCGGTGTGTGGAGCCCGAAGATCGCGCGAATGGCGGGCGCGTCGATCCCGCTGACGCCGGCGGTGCACCAGATGATCGACGTCGGCCCGGTGCCGCATTTCAAGGACACGAAGGGCGTGATCGAGTTCCCGATCGTGCGCGACATGGACACGAACATGTACGAGCGCCAGGACGGGAGCGGGCTCGAGATCGGCTCGTACGCCCACCGGCCGATCCTCCACGACGTCGAAGACATTCCGTCGAATGAGGAAGCGGCGCTCTCACCGACCGAGTTCCCGTTCACCGAGAAGGACTTCGAGAAGCAGATG
>JANMWB010000011.1:0-4071 GCA_031393705.1 Thermoleophilia bacterium
GACCCGAACGGGGGATAGTCAGAGCATGCGGAAGCTTGCCATCCTCTTTGCCGCCCTTTCACTCGTCGTCTGCGCCGGTGCTGCCGCCGGCGCGGGAGGCGCGCCCCCGATCCCGCGGATCCCCGGCACGTGGTCGCACGCGGAGCTCAACGTGACGATTCGGAAGGTCCCGCACACACTGATCGTCGACCGCGGCAAGGTCGCCGAGATCACGACGACGCAGCTGATCCTCCGCGAGGGCGCAGGCGTCACGGTCGTGATCCCGTTGAGCGCCCAGACGATCGTGATGCTCGACGGCTCGCCCGCAACGATCTCCGACCTCCGGCGGAGGATGACCGCCACGACCCTCCGGATCGACGGCGGCGCTGCTGTCCGCGTGCGCGCTTCGTCGTTCTAATACGCTTCGGGCAATGGCGGGGACCGTTCTCCTCGTCGAAGACGAGCCTTCTGTCGGAGAGCTCGTCCGCGCGTACCTCACGCGCGACGGCTACCGCGTGATCTGGGTACGGTCGGGTGAGGATGCGTTGACGGAGCTCGATCGTCACCAGGTGCGGATGGTGTTGCTCGACATCGGCCTGCCAGGGAAGGACGGCTTCGACGTCTGTCGCGAGATTCGCGCCAAATCACAGGTGCCGATTCTCATGCTCACGGCGCGCGACGAGGAGCCCGATCGCATCGTCGGTCTCGAGGTCGGCGCGGACGACTATCTGACGAAGCCGTTCTCGCCGCGCGAGCTCGTCGCGCGCATGAAGGCGATCTTCCGCCGCACCGAGCCGCAGGAGCATCGCGACACGTTTTCGCTCGGCGACGTGACGCTCGACCGCGAGTCGCACGACGTCACCGTCGGCGGCAAGCCGGTGGAACTGACCGCCAAGGAGTTCGACCTGCTCGCGTTTTTCATGGCGAACGTCGGCCATGTCGTCTCGCGCGACCTACTGCTCGACCGCGTCTGGGGGCAGGAGTACCCGGGCGGCACGCGCACGGTGGACGTGCACGTCGCCCAGCTGCGCCGCAAGCTCGGCCGGCCGGACCTGATCCGCACGCTGCGCGGTACCGGGTACAAGGCCATTTCGCAGTGAGCTCCCTGCGTGGGCGGCTGTTCGCGTCGACGCTCGCGGCGCTCGCCCTCACGCTTGCACTGACGATCGCGATCGGGGCCGTTCTCACGCGACGGCAGGTCGACCGCTCGCAGGCGGCGAACATCGCACGGCGCGCCGACGATCTTGCGCAGCAGCGGCGGCAGAACGTCAACTTCAAGCGCCAGAACGACGTCGTCGGTGGCGTGCGGATCATGATCGAACCGCGGCGCTCGTTCCGCACCGTCGTCCCCGATGTGAACAGGAGCAGCGATGGCGAGGCCACATATCAGGGCAAGCAGCAGCTGTACTCGTATCGCACGCTTCCGCATCTCGGCCTCTTGCTTCTGCGGCCGGCGAGCCTGCAGTCAGCGGCGTGGCGACCGTTCCTTGGCGACCTCCTGCTCGCCGCGCTCGCCGGTGTCGTGCTCGCGGCGGCGCTCTCGTTCGTCGTCGCGCGCTCGATCGCACGGCCGATCCGTCGCGTCGCCGCTGCCACGAGGGCACTGGCGGCCGACGAGAGCCACGATCCGCTGCCAACCGGTGGGACGACAGAGCTCGCCCAGCTTGCGGAGGCGTTCAACCAGATGACCGAGCAGCTCGCCGCCTCGCGTCAGGCCGAGCGTGACTTCCTCCTCTCGGTGAGTCACGAGCTGAAGACGCCCCTGACAGCGATCCGCGGGTATTCGGAGGGCCTCGCCGACGGCGCGTTCGAAGCAGGGGAGGCAGCTCGCATCATCTCCCTCGAGGCAGGCCGGCTCGAGCGGCTCGTCCGCGACCTGCTCGATCTCGCCCGGATGAACCGCAGCGAGTTCTCGGTGCAGCGCGAGCCGGTCGACCTAGCGGAGGTGGCGCGCGAAGCGGTTCGCCGCCAAGAGGCCGCTGCGCAGGAGTTCGGTGTGGCTCTGACGGCGGAAGGCGACGAGACGTGGGTCGATGCTGACGCCGACCGCGTGCTGCAAGTGGTGTCGAACCTCGTCGAGAACGCGCTGCGCGAAACGCCCGCCGGCGGCACGGTCACGGTACGCGCCGAACCGAGCCGGCTGCTCGTAGCGGATACCGGCCCGGGGATTCCGCCCGCGGACGTGCCCCACGCCTTCGAGCGCTTCTACCTCTACGACAGGGCCGACAAGGACCGCCCGCTCGGGAGCGGCCTCGGTCTCGCGATCGTCAAGCAGCTCGCGACCGCGATGGGCGGCGACGTGAGCGTGCGGAGCAGCGCCGCCGGGACGACCTTCGACGTTTCTCTACGGCCGCAGCTTCGAGGTGTCGACGACCTCGAAGTCGGCACCGGTCAGTCGGCCGAGCGCGTGTAGCTGGTCGTTCGACCACTTCGGGCTCGGCGCTCCTCCGATGTACCAGTTCGATCCGTTGTCGGCGAGGATCATCCCGTACGTCTTCAGCCCCTGGGCCACGATGCGCGCCTGTGGCGGCAACGACCCGATGTTCACGCCTGCCTTCAGGCGCAGGCGAAGCCCCATCGGCGGCAGTGCTGGGTCGGTCAGGCTGCTTGCGTAGTGGCGCGCGGGATAGATGTACGCACGCCGCGTGCGCTCGGCGGTGAAGCGCAGCGCGTGCCTGATCGCGCCCGTCGACGCGTCGCCCTCCCAACGCGCGAGCCCCGGCAGGATCGGCAGCCCGCCGGCGTCGGCAGACGTCCAGCCTGCGGGGCGCAGCGCGTTCGAGCGGAGGTTCCAGATCGCACCGGACCACCCAGACCAGCGGCCGTTCTGCTTCGACATCCCGGAAAGCTCGTAGAGGCGGCACGCGTTGCGATCGACGATCAACACGTGCCGGTCGCCCTCGTTCGCGTGCTGCGGTGCACCCTCGACGGGCACGCCCGCCGGGATCGGGTACGGGCCTTTGTCGCTCTCGTCGGCGTACTCGAACGTGACGCGCGACTTCGGTGTCGAGGATGCAGGCACGACGACGTACGGGATGCCGATCCGCGACCCGTCGTAGAGGCCGCTGCCGAAGTCAGCGTGCACGCTCCCGCCGACGCCCATCGACGCGATCAGCTGTGCGGAGTCCGCCGCGACCGGCAGCGTGTCGACCTTCTGGTTCCACACGCTCGAAGCCGGGAAAATCGGACAGCCCGCAATCACCGGTGCCGACGCGGTCGCACCGGACAGGCTGAACAGGAGTGCTGCGGCGGCTATCCCTCCCTTCACGGTTGCAGCATGACAACGTCCCAGAGCTCACCGCGTGCCCTGAACAGGTGACGTTCGTGCAGCCGGTCGTCGCGGTGCCGCCAGAACTCGTACGTGTCCGGGACGAGCCGGTAGCCGCCCCAGCGCTCGGGACGCGCCGGTTCTGCAGGCTGTGCCTCGACCGCCGCCTCGAGCTCCTCGCGTGAGCCGATCGGCTGCGACTGGTTCGAGGCGGCCGCGCTGCGGCGGGAGGCCTCGGGCCGCGTCGCCCAGTACGCCTCGGACTCCGACGCCGGGACGCGCTCGACCTGCCCTTCGACCCGCACCTGGATCCCGGGACGATGGAACAGCAGCGCGGCGCGCGGGTTCGCCTCGAGCTCACGGCCCTTCCGTGACTCGTAGCCCGTGAAGAACATAAAGCCGCGTTCGTCAGCGCTCTTCAGCAGCACCATGCGCACGGACGGGCGCCCATCGGGCGTCGCCGTCGCGAGCGCGACCTCAGGCCCCTCGACCCATTCGTGGAAGAGCTCCAGGGGGTTGCCGTTCATTCGGGAGCCTCCGCCGGGACGTCACGCAGGTGGGGGAGCGGGGACGGGATCAGCCAGGCGAGCCCGAGCAGCGCGCCGACCGTCGCGATCCAGAGGGTGGAGCGAACGCCGATCACCGTGCCAAGGATGCCACCGAGCGTCGTCCCGAGCGGTCGTACCCCGTAGTTCACGACCATGAAGGCACCCGAGACACGCGAGCGCAGCGCGGTCGGGACCGTGCCCGCGCTGATCGTGCCGGCCATGATGTCGAGCAGCATCAGGCCGACGCCCGACAGGAACTCGGAGACGAACAGCAGC
>JANMWB010000063.1:0-8396 GCA_031393705.1 Thermoleophilia bacterium
CCGGCGACCGTGTACCACGTGCGGCCCGCTTCCCATTCGACGTAACCCTCGCGCATCCGGGCAGCCTAGTGCCCGCTCAGACCGGCTTTCAGAAGAACGTCAGAAAGCGCGTGGTTCTCCACGTCCGTGATCGACGCGCGCGGACTGACGAAGGATTATAGGGACAAACGCGCCGTCGACGACCTTTCCTTCGAGGTTCACCCCGGGATCGTCACGGGCTTTCTCGGCCCGAACGGGTCGGGCAAATCGACGACCATGCGCCTCATCCTCGGGCTTGACCGTCCGACGAAGGGCGACGTGACGGTCAACGGCAAGCACTACCGCGACCATGCTGCGCCACTCCACGAAGTGGGCGCGCTGCTCGAAGCGCGGTCGGTGCACACCGGTCGCTCGGCGCGCAATCACCTGCTCGCGCTCGCGCAGACGCACGGCATCCCGCGCAGCCGCGTCGACGAGCTGATCGACGTTGTCGGCTTGCACGACGTCGCCAAGAAGCGCGCCGGCCAATTCTCGCTCGGCATGGGCCAGCGCCTCGGGATCGCGACGGCGCTGCTCGGCGACCCGCAGACCGTGATGCTCGACGAGCCCGTCAACGGTCTCGATCCCGAAGGGATCCACTGGATTCGCAATCTGCTGAAGAGCCTCGCGGCGGAAGGTCGCACCGTCTTCGTCTCGTCGCATTTGATGAGCGAGATGTCGCTGACCGCCGACCACCTGATCGTGATCGGCCGCGGCAAGCTGATTGCCGACACGAGTGTCGCCGACTTCCTCGCGGGCGCGTCGAAGCAGCTCGTCCACGTGCGCACGCCTCAGGCGTCCGCGTTGCGCGAAATCATCGCGGGCCTCGGCGGAACGGTGACCGACACCGAGGAGGCTGGCCTGCTCGAAGTGAGCGGGCTGACTGCCGAGCAGATCGGCGAAGCCGCGGCGGCGCAGTCGATCGTCCTCCACGAGTTGACTCCGCACCAGGCATCCCTCGAGGAAGCGTTCATGGACCTGACCCGCGGCGAGCTCGAGTTCGCGGCCGCCGGCGAGGAAGCCGCATGAGCGCCATCGCAATTCCAAGATTCGCCTACCGCGGCAGGGTCACGCAGGCCCGCGTGATCCTCTCCGAGTGGACGAAGCTGCGCAGCGTCCGCTCGACGCGCTGGTCGCTGCTCGTCGCCACCGTGCTGACGATCGGCTTCCCGATCCTCGCGGCGAGCGTGATCTCTTCGCACTGGGTTCACCAGAGCCCGGCCGAGCGCGCCAGCTTCAACCCGCTCGATCCGGCGCTGATCGGATCGCAGATCGCGCAGCTTGCGATCGGCATTCTCGGCGTCCTTGTGATCACAGCGGAGTACTCGACCGGGATGATTCGGGCGACGTTCACCGCCGTTCCGAAGCGGCTGCCAGTGCTCTGGGCAAAGGCGTTCGTCTTCGCCGTCGTGACGTTCGTCCTGATGCTGCCGTCGGTCCTGATCGCGTTCTTCTCGAGCCAGGCGATCCTGTCGAGCCATCACGCGAACATCGCGTGGTCGCATCCCGGTGTCGCCCGAGCCGTCATCGGCGCGGCCCTCTACCTGACGGTGATCGCTGTCCTGACAGTCGGCCTCGGAACGATCCTGCGCAACACGGCCGGGGGCATCGCGACCTTCGCCGCGATCTTCTTCGTCATCCCACCTCTGCTGAACGTGCTGCCGACGAGCTGGAACGACGCGATCACCCCCTACCTCCCGAGCAACGCCGGCCGCGCGATCCTCTCGATCACGCCGGACCCGAACAGCCTCGCGCCGTGGACCGGGTTTGCGCTCTTCTGCGGTTACGCAGCGATCTCTCTGGTCGTCGCGGCGATCCTGCTCGTGCGCCGCGACACCTAGTCACGCGCCTTCGAGCAGACACTTCAAGCGAGCGAGATCCTTGCCGTTCGCACGCCGCATCGCTCCCGCCATCATCGGCGCGACCAGCCTCGAGAAACCTGCGGGCTGACCGCGGTTGCGCAGCATCATCCGCGTTCGGCCGCTTCCGGCATCTTCCCAGCTATAGGTCGTCTCCATAGGGAACGGCCCGTCGGCCGTGCTCATCACGAGCCGTTCTCCTGGAACGAGCTCGCGGATCTCGTAGGTGTACTCGAGCTTGCGGCCGAGGAAGTGCGCGACAAACGCGATCCGCGAACCGACAGCGAGCGGCGGCGACGTCTGCCACTCGACACGTTCGATGTTCTCGTACCACGCCGTCGCGTTGTCGGGATCCGACGCGAATGCGGCGACCTCGCCGCGTGGGCGCTCGATCTCGATCGCGGTCTCGACGTCCACGGCCACGGCTCAGGTGAAGACGGGATCGGGCTTGCCGGTCTCGGCGTACTGCTTCAGCTTGACCATGATCTGCCCCCAGGTATACGCGACCGCGCCGGTCTCCCCGTCGTCGCCGAAGCTGCCGTGGCGGAACCTGACGGTCGAGCCACCGTCGCGCTCGTCGACGTTCCAGCGGATCGTGGTGCCGACCCAGTGCGGCGGGAAGCTTTCCGTGCGCCAGACGACGGTGCTCTCGTCGGACTGCTCGAGCCTGAGGTCGAACGGCAGCGGCGCGACCGCGAACTCGACCTTGACGACTTCGCCCACTGTCTCGGGGACATCCGCGCGGCTCGTCCAGAACCCCTTGATGCCGTCGGTCGTCTTCAGCGCCTGCAGAACTTCCGCCCGCGGGGCGTCGACGTCGAACTGAAACAGCACATCAGCCATGCTCGGAACTCCTTTTCATTTAAGTGACGATCAAAACGTAACATACATTTCGTCTTCCGCTAAAATGAAGGTTGTGGATGCCCTCCAGCTCGTTGCCGAGCCCCGCCGCCAGGAGATCCTGCGCCTCGTGTGGGACGACGAGCGCAGCGTCGGCGACCTTGTCGACGAGCTCGATCTGAGCTACGGCGGCGTCTCGCAACACCTTTCGCTGTTGCGCGACGCGGGCTTCGTGACCGTCCGCCCCGACGGCAAGCGCCGTTTCTATCGCGCAGACCACGCACAGCTCGGCCCGCTCAAGGACTTCCTCGAGTCGTTCTGGACGAGCAAGGTCGACGGTCTCGCGCGCCTGGCCGAGAAGGCCGAACGTCAGTGAGCGACGTCGTCGTCACGCGCCTGATCGCCGCGTCGCCGGCGACGGTCTACTCCTTCTTCACCGACGCGAGCCGCTGGGCCGAGTGGCAAGGCGTGGGTGCAGCGCTCGACGCGCGCCCCGGCGGGGAGCTGCGGATCGAGATGCCCGGTGGCCAAGTCGCCTCAGGCACGTTCGTCGAGCTTCTGCCCCACTCCCGCATCGTCTTCACGTGGGGCTGGGAGGGAGACGCACCCCCGGTAGCGCCCGGCGCGTCGACAGTGGTCGTCGAACTGGAGCCTGAAGCAGCCGGCACCTTGCTCCGGCTGACGCACAGCGGTCTCGCGCCGCCTCCGGTTGCCGAGCACCATCGCCACGGCTGGGAGCGCTACCTCGATCGGCTGAACGTGCGCGCACAGGGCGGCGATCCGGGCCCGGACAGCCCCGAGATGCAGAGTTAGGCGACCGGCAGCGTGAAGGAGACGCGGGCTCCGCCCGTCGCCGCGCCTTCCGCCCAGATCCGCCCGCCCTGCGCCTCGACGAGCCCGCGCGCGATCGCGAGCCCGAGCCCCGCGCCGCCGGTGCGCGCCGGGTCGCTGCGCCAGAAGCGGTCGAACATGCGCCGCGCCGCGTCAGGGGTGATCCCGGTCCCTGTGTCCTCCACGCTGACAGTGACGTGACTGTCAGCAGCGTCGAGGATGACGGCGATCGAACCGTCGGACGGTGTGTGCTGCAGCGCATTCGTGAGCAGATTCAGCAGGACGCGCTCGACCTGATCAGGCGCGCAGCGAACCGGCGGTGTCTCCTCGAGTCGCTGAGCCAGCGTCACGCCGCGTGCGCGCGCCTCCGCCTCGACGCCACGCACACACGACGCGACGAGCGGCCCCACCGCGACGACCTGCAGTTCGTGGGCGAGCGCACCGGCGTCGATGCGTGCGAGCTCGAAGAGGTCGTCGACGAGCGTGCTCAACCTGCGGGCGTGTTCCTGCAGCGGCGCCAGGTACTCCTCGCTCGTCGCGAGCCCGTCCTCGATCGCCTCCAGCATCGCGGTGATCGACGCGACCGGTGTCCGTAGATCGTGACTTGCGGCGGCCACGAGCTCGCGGCGTGCGTCGAACAGGCTCTCGAGCTCGGAGGCCATCGCATTGAACGAGTGGCCGAGCTTTGCAAGCTCGCGCGGGCCGTCAGTCGGCGCGCGCACGCTGAGATCGCCGCCCGCCAGGCTCACGGAGGCGGCACTGAGGTGCTCGACGCGTCGCGTGATCGACGCGGCGAGCGCGAGAGCGACGGCGATGGCGCTCGCGGCAGCCCCTGCAGCGACCGCAAGGATCTTCAAGTCGGCGCCCATGTGGAACATCACCCACCCTGAGGCGAGCACCGCGCCGAGCGGCAGCACGACCGCGAGCAGCCCGAACGCCGCGAGCTGGGAGCGCACGGTCGGCAGTCGACGAAGCACAACTGCGCCGAGAATCCCAACGAGGAGCGTTGCGGCTACGACGACGAGCGCGAGCTGGATCACGGCACGAACCTGTACCCGACGCCCCACAACGTCTCGAGGTGCTGCGGCATCGACGGGTCGCGCTCGGTCTTCGAACGCAGGCGTCTGATGTGCACCGTGACGGTGCCGGTGTCCAGTGCCGCTTCGTAGCCCCAGACGCGGTCCATCAACTGTGTGCGGGAGAACACCTCGCGGGGGTTCGAGGCGAGGAAGTGGAGCAGGTCGAACTCCTTGCCCGTGAGGCGGACCGGCGCGCCGTCGAGCGTCACTTCGCGCGTTTTGCCGTCGATCGTCAAGCCGTCGAACGACAATGTCTCGGCAACGGGCGGTGGCGTCTCGGCGCGCTTCAGCACGTTGCGAACACGGATCGCGAGCTCGCGCGGCGAGAACGGCTTCGTGACGTAGTCGTCGGCTCCGATTTCGAGCCCGACAATGCGGTCTGCGGCCTCGCCGCGCGCTGTCAGCATGATCACCGGCAGGTCGCTGCCCGCACGGATCCAGCGGCACAGCGCGAGCCCGTCCGTGCCGGGCAGCATCACATCGAGCACGACGAGGTCGGGCGCCCCGCTCTCGATGATCGCGCGAGCCGCGTCGCCGTCGCCCGCTTCGAGCGTGTCGAAGCCGTCCCGCTGGAGGTAGCGAACAACGACGTCACGCACGATCGGCTCATCATCGACAACGAGAACGGTGGCCATCTCGCTCATTGTCGTTCCTCACGCACCCATTTGGGGTGATGGCGCTCGGCCCAGTCGCGACGCACCGTGCCGACCGTCATTCCGCGCAGGGCATGCCGCGTCGCCGGGTAGATCAGCGCGAGGTAGAGATGGCCGACGAGCAGGACGAGCGAAATCAGCGTCAGCCAGTCGTGGAGCAGAATCGTGCTCCCGAGCTGAAAGCGATGATCGCGCTCCCCCAGCCATAGGAGCGAACCGGAAACGGCAAAGAGCACTGCGAACGCGGCGGTCAGCGCGGCGTTCACCTTCTGCCCCGCGTTGAACCGTCCCTGCGGCCGCGGGTACCGGCGCAACCACAGCATGTCGTCTGCGTCGAAGGTCTCGAGCTCGCGCATCGTCGCGCGCAGCCGGCGGCGGTCCCCGAGGACGACGACGAGCACGAGGCCGACGATCCACGCGACGGCCGTGTACACGTGAATGTCCTTGAGCAGCGGTCGTCTACCGACCGCGATGCTGAACGCCGGGATGTAGAGCACCAGCCCGGTCGCGAGCAGCACGAGGAACGCCGTGGCGTGCACCCAGTGCACAGCGCGTTCGGTCGCCGAGAACCGCTCGATGTACTCAGGCGCCATTGGAACGTCCCACCCACGCGTCCAGGTCGTACCCGCGCTGCTCCCAGTAACCCGGCTGCGCGTCGACGCTGAGCGTGATCTGTTCGACCCACTTGACGCCCTTGTAGCCGTACATGTCGGGGATCACGACGCGTACCGGCGCACCGTGCTCGCGCGCCAGCGGCTTCCCGTCCATCTCGTAGGCGAGCATCACGTCGGCGAGCTGGGCCTGCGCGAGGGTGAGCGTGTCGACGTAAGGCTTCTCAGCCGACGTGAACGTCAGCACCTGAGCTTCAGAGTGCGGCTGAGCGCCGGCCAGTAGATCGGCAAAGCGCACCCCTCGCCAATGGACGTTGCTCACCGTCCAACCGGTCACACAGTGGAACGTCGACACCTGCTCCGCGCTCGGCAGCGCACGCAGCTCGTCGTAACTGATGCTCTGCGGAGCGGTCACCAAACCGTCGATCGTCAGCCGCCACGTCGCCGGGTCGAAGTGCGGCATCGTCGACGCGACGGTGTAGATCCGCCAGCCGGAGACGAGCCCGGGCGGCGCAACCGCCACGAACGCATCCCACGCGGCGCGCCCCCAAACGAGAGACGAGAGACCGACGGCCGTCACGCCGAGGAAGGCGCGACGGCCGTACAAGCGGGTCTCGCGAGGCTTCATCGTGACTAGTGCACCTTGACGACGAACCAGCCGTCGACGCCGTTGCAGAGGATCTTCGTCGCGGTGTCGCCATGGAACGTGTAGAGCGGATGACCGTTGTAGGTGACCTGCGTCTTACCGTCCGGGCGCATGACCTCGCCGAACGTGCCCATCACGCCGGTGATGTGCTTCGGCGCCATCGTCCCGTGCGGGATCGTGATCGGCGGCCAGGTCTTCGCGCACGCTCCGGTGCACTTGACCTTGAGAGCCTTCTCCTGGTTCCAGGTGTAGAGAGCGAGATGCCCCGGCGTTGCGAGGATCGAGCCGAAGGTGGCGGTCTTCAACTTGACGACGGGACCCGAGGCGTTCGGGGCAGCAAAGGCCGACGCAGCGAGCAAGGCGGCGGCGAGGACGAGCAGGGGCAGTACGAGACGACGCATGTTGGCTCCTTGTTCAGAGTGTCTGTCGCTTCGTTCTATGGGCGGGCGACGCTGTGCGCCATGAAACAGCCGGGGATTTCACGGACTGTTCAGATTCAGCGGTCGACTATCTTTTTTGTAGTATCGCGGCCGATGGAATCGACCAATCGTTTCCCTACGTAGACTCGAATCGATGCGGATTGGAGTCCTCACCGGCGGCGGCGACTGCCCCGGCCTCAACGCAGTGATCCGCGCGGTTGCGCGCCGCGCCTGGGCGAACGGGCACGAAGTGGTCGGCGTGCGCGAGGGGTGGCGGGGAATGATCGAGCACGTCTTCCAGCCGCTCGGGCCACCGCAAATCTCCGGGATCCTGCCCCGCGGCGGGACGATCATCGGCACCTCGAGGACGAACCCGTACAAGGTCGAGGGAGGCGTCGACCGCGTCCGCGCCGCGTTCGAGGAGCTCGACGCACTCGTTGCGATCGGCGGCGAAGACACACTCGGCGTGGCCGCGAAGTTGCACGAGGAGTTCCAGTTGCCGATTGTCGGTGTACCGAAGACGATCGACAACGACCTCAACGGCACCGATTACACGTTCGGCTTCGACACGGCCGTCTCGATCTGCACCGAGGCAATCGACCGGCTGCACACGACCGCTGAGGCGCACAACCGCGTCATGGTCGTCGAGGTGATGGGCCGTCACGCCGGCTGGATCGCCGTGCACTCCGGGATCGCCGGCGGCGCGGACGTGATCCTCATTCCCGAGCGCCCCGTCGTCGTCGAGGAAGTCTGCGAGGAGATTCGTCGCCGCCACGGGCGCGGCAAGAACTTCTCGATCGTTGTGATCAGCGAAGGTTGCGAACTGCCGGGCGCCGACGACAAGGGCGAGGTCGACCAGTTCGGCCACAGGCTGCTCGCGAAGCGCGGCGTCGGCGAGCAACTCGGCGATGAGATCGAGGAACGCACCGGCTTCGAGACGCGCGTCACCGTGCTCGGCCACGTGCAGCGCGGCGGCTCACCCACTCCGCGCGACCGCATCCTCGCGACGCGGTTCGGGCTCAAGGCAGCCGACCTCGTAGAGGCGGGCGAGTTCGGCCAGATGGCAGCACTCCGCGGCGACGATGTGATCGCGTGCTCGCTCAAGGAGGCCACCGCCGAGCTGAAGACGGTGCCGCCCGAGTGGTACGACGTCGCCAAAGCCTTCTTCGGTTAGAGCTCGGCCAGCGGGAACGAGCGGTGTCGGCGCGGCGGCACCAGGAAGTTCTGGCGGTGCGTCGTCGACAGCACCTCGTTGAAGCCCTGCGGCCGACTGCGCGCCTCCAGTTCGATCGTCTTCTTCTCCAGTTGGCCGTCCATCGCACGGCGGTTGCGGCGGAAGTCATCGCCTGTCGGATTGAAGACGACGAAGTGCACCCCGGCCGCCGGCAGCACGCCGATCTCGTCCGGCTTCTCCGACCACTGAAACGGATTGTCGAGCGT
>JANMWB010000077.1:0-8779 GCA_031393705.1 Thermoleophilia bacterium
CGTCGTGATCGGTCTCCTCGAGGAGATGGCAGATGAAGTTCGACGAGATGAACCCCGCCCCACCCGTCACCAGCACTCTCTTCCTCAAAGCTCCTCCTCGATCGTGTACAGCGGCCTGCCTTCGACGTCCCGCTGGACCCGGCCCAGCGACTCTCCGATCAGCGCCAAGACGAAGCCCTGGATGCCGAGGACGAGAACAATGCCTGCTCCGGCGAAGAGCGGCCCGGGGAAGTTGGCGTTGACGATCCAGTACGTCACGCCGTAGATCCCGAGCGCGCCTGCCGCGAGCGTGCAGACGAGCCCGTGGGTGACGCCGATCCACTGCACCGGTTGCGGCCAGAAGCCCGCGACGACGTGCAGCGCGAGCCGGACCAGGCGCAGCGGCGAGTAGCGAGAGCCCGAGCTCGACGGCGCGTGCGAGACGTCGACCTCCTCGACGGAGACGCCGCTCGAGACGACGAGCGCCT
Source organism: Thermoleophilia bacterium (assembly GCA_031393705.1). Lineage (GTDB taxonomy): Bacteria > Actinomycetota > Thermoleophilia > Gaiellales > Gaiellaceae > PALSA-600. Next base: position 468 of record JANMWB010000077.1, read on the forward strand.
TCGTGAACTTCTGGCGGCCGATTGCGCCCATCATCGGCTCGATCGCCGTGCGGCGGTAGCCGTTGAACGCGCAGCCGAAGTCGGAGATCTGGACGCCGGTGAACCGGCGCAAGAGCCCGTTGATCAGACGGCTCGGCATCGTGCGGCCGGGCGAGTCGCGGCGCGCGACGCGGCGACCGGACGCGACGTCCGCGCGGTCGAGCGCCTCGAGCAACTTCGGGATGTCCTCCGGCTCGTTCTGGAGATCGCCGTCCATCGTCACGATGCGCGTGCCGCGGGCGCGTGCGAGCCCGGCGTGCATCGCGGGGTGCTGGCCGAAGTTGCGCTTGAAGCGCACAACGCGCACGCGCGGATCCTGCTCGTGCAGCGCGCGCAGCTTCCCGAAGGTGCCGTCGGTCGAGCCGTCGTCGACGAAGATCGCCTCCCACTCGCTGCCGTTCAGCGACGCGGCGACCCGCCGGTACAGCTCGTCGACTGCGCCTTCCTCGTTCAGCACCGTGACAACGATCGATACGTCCATCTCACAAGACCCTAACCCGCGCTCCTTACAGTCGCCTGCGTGCGAGCAGGCGACCTCGTGCTCAAGCGGAGCATCTACCGCGGCAACGTGCGCTGGACGTTCCCGCACCGCTACGTCGGCGAGTGGGACGGGCGCATCGGCATCTACTGCGGTCCGGGCAACCAGGGCAAGGGGATGACGCGTGGCCCCGATGGCTATCTGAAGCGCTGGGTGACCGATCTTCCTCCGTTCTCCATGCCCTGGGAACAGACGCACGTCCTCCGCTTCGAGCAGGAGGGCGCGCGACACAGCGTGGAGATCTACTGGGACATCGACTGGAACCAGATGAGCTGGTACGTGAACCTCCAGACACCGGTGGTGATCAACAACCGCTTCGTCGACACCACGGACTGCGCGCTGGACGTGATCGTCAAGCCGGATGGCACCTGGTACTGGAAGGACGAAGACGAACTCGAAGAGGCAGTCGAACTCGGGATCTGGACCGTTGCGGAGGCAGCGGAGATTCGCGCCGAGGGCGAGCGCGTGATCGCCGCAGCACCGTGGCCCACCGGCTGGGAGGACTGGCGACCACCCGCCGATTGGAAGCCGCTCGGACTGCCGCGGGACTGGCATGTGGTCTGACGGCGACGTCGTGCTGCGCCGCGAGGTGCTGAACGACGGACGCTGCTGGTGCGAGTTCCCTGTCGTCGTCGTACGCGACGAGCCGGAGCTGCTCGCGACCTACATCCCCGGGGGCACGCCGTTCACCTTCCCGGACGGCGACTGGCCGATCGAGGGCGGCCGCCACCCGTGGGCGGGCCGCGAGCGGTGGACCGGCCACGGCGCGCTGATGCTGCAGCGCCCGAACGAGGCCTACGCGGTGTGGCTGTTCTGGCACGGCCCTGAACGCGTTTTCCACGGTTGGTATCTCAACCTGCAGGACCCGTTCCGCCGGACGCCCAAGGGCTACGACACGCAGGACCACGAGCTCGACATCTGGCTCCCGGCGGACGGCGCATGGGTGCTGAAGGACGACGAGCTGCTCGACGTTCGTGTGCGCGAGGGCCGCTTCACGCAAGATCAGGCGCGTGCCTTCCGACGCGAAGCAGCCCGGATCACCGCAGCACTCGACGCCGGCCGCCGCTGGTGGGACGACGCCTGGGCGGACTGGCGACCGTGAATTGCGCACCGACCGCCTGCGACTGAGGCCGGTCACGGAAGGCGACGTGGACGCCTACGTGGGCTTGCGTGGTGATCCACGCACGCGCGTGTACTCGCGCTCCGGCGTGCCGGTGCCCCCTGAGCAGGCCCGGCAGGAGCTCCTCGCTGCCTGCACGTCGTGGCGCGAGCTCGGCTACGGCCACTGGGTGATCAGCGACGCGGGAGGCAGCTTCCTCGGGGTGATCGTCGTCCAGCCGAGTGCGCACGATCCACGTGCTCCCGAGCTCGGCTGGATCGTCGTCCCAGAAGCATGGGGACAGGGGCTTGCGACGGAGGCGGCGAGACTCGTCGTCGCCGACCTCCTGGAGCGCACGAACGTCACCCGCATCACCTCGTACCTCCAGGCCGCGAACACCGGATCTCGCCGCGTCGCGGAGAAGCTCGGGATGCGCCTGCGCAAACGCGGAACAGACAGCAGCGGACACGAGCTCGAGGTGTACGAGCTCGGAGGCGACGGATGACTGACGCGCTCCCCAAGCGCTTCCCGACACTCGCCGGCTTCTTCGTGCTCGGCTCGTTCTGGGGCGCCTGGGCGGCCGTGCTGCCGAGCGTGCAGCAGGCGACCGGCGCGTCGAAGGGCGCGCTCGGCGTCGCGATGCTCTTCGTCTCGATCGGTTCGATCCCGGCGATGTTTCTGCTCGCGGCACCGGCGGTCGTCCGGTTCGGCGCGCGCGCGGTTGCAATCGGGTGCGGCGTCTTCGCGATCGCAACGACGCTGCCGGGGCTCGCGACGTCGCTGCCGACGCTGATCCTTGCGCTGACGTTCGCCGGCATCGGCTCCGGGCTCGTCGACGTTGCGATCAACGCAAACGTCGGCCGCATCGAGAGCGAGACCGGCGCGCGCCTGATGCCGATGGCGCACGGCATCTACTCCGTCGGCGTGCTGATCGGCGCCGTCGCCGCCGGCCTGGCGCGCGGCGCGGGCGTTGGGCGCGAACCGATCCTCCTCGCTGTCGCGGCGTCCGTCGCCCTCGCGGGCCTGACCGTGATTACCGACGACGCGCGCGTGCACACGGAGCCGGTGAAGGGGATTCGAATCGCGCGTGGCCTGCTTGCGATCGGCTTCCTCGGCGCCGCAGCGTTCGTCGTCGAGGGCGGCACGGAAAGCTGGAGTGCCCTCTTCCTCGAGCGGCAACTGCACGCGCATCCGGCGGTCAGCGGTCTCGGCCCCGGGATCTTCGGCGGCTCGATGGCGCTCGGCCGCTTTTCCGGCCAGGCGCTCCATCGCTTCTCCGACCGCATGCTGCTCGGCGGTGGCTCGGCGCTCGCGGCCGTCGGCTGCTGCATCGTCGCCGCGGCGCCGAACGCTCCGGTCGGCCTCGTCGGCTTCGCACTCGCCGGGGCGGGTATCTCGCTCACCGCGCCGATTGTTTTCGGCATCGCCGGCCGTCGGCCGGACGCCGGGAGCGCCGTCGCGACGGTGACGACGATCGGCTACCTCGGGCTGCTCGTCGGGCCGCCGCTCGTCGGCGGCATCGCGCAGGCGACGAGCCTGCGCGTGTCGTTCGCCGCACTCGCCGTGGTCGCAGCCGCCGTCGCCGCGGCCGCGAGCCGCCTGCGCTTCGACTAGCGAACCGTCAACGGACTGCAACCGATCGGCAACAAAAGTGTGCCGATCGCAAAAGGACACTTTCGCGCACGTGATGCGGCCGGTACACCAGACACCGAATGCGCCACACACGCCTCATCGCGATCGTCACGCTCCTCGCCGTCCTGCTCGCCGCCCCGGCAGCACGAGGCAGTTCGCCCGACCTCGTGATCAGCCAGGTCTACGCGGGTGGCGGAAACAGCGGCGCGACCTACGCCAACGACTACGTCGAGCTCTTCAACCGCGGCTCCTCGACCGTCGATCTCTCGGGCTGGTCGGTCGAATACGCAACCGCCACCGGCACAACCTGGTCGCCGACACCCCTCGCGGGGACGCTCGCGCCGGGTCGGCACTACCTCGTGCAGTTCGCGTCGGGAGGCTCGGCAGGGCTCACACTCACGAACCCCGATGCGACGGACACCACGAACCTCTCGGCGGCCGGCGGCAAGGTCGCCCTGGTGCACGCGGCCCTGGCGCTCACCTGCGGTACATCGGCCGGGAACTGCTCGGCGGTTTCGACGGTTCGCGACCTGATCGGGTACGGGACGGCGACCGATTACGAATCCGGCGCGGCAGCGGCGCTCACGAACACGACCGCCCTCACCCGTGCAGGAGCAGGTTGTTCCGACACCGACGCGAATGCCTCCGACTTCACACCCGAGAGTCCGGCGCCGCGCAACACGGCCGCTGCCGCGACGACGTGCACAACCGGTTCCGGTAGCGCCTCCTTTTCGGGGTCGGCAGGGATCGTCGTCAACGTCCAATCGAGCATCTCGCTCTCCCTGGAGCGGCCCGCCGTCAGCTTCGGGACGGTCACGGCCGGCGACCGGCCAGTGGCCGTGAGCGAGCGGGTCACGGTTACGAGCAATGACCCGGCCGGTTATCTACTCACCGTTCACCGCACGGCATTTACGCCCGCCGACCTGCCGCTCGGCGTCACGGCATCCGCCCCGGCAGGCGCTCAGCTGACGGGGCAGTTCGCGGGCGGGGCGCTCGTCGTCCTGCCGACGACCTCCGACCTGCTGCTCGGTACGAGCTCGGCGCGCAGTGCGACAGGCGGTGACGCCTGGCCGACCAGCATCGCGTTCACCGCACCCTTTCCGGCCGTCACACCGGGGCAGTACTCCGCGTCGATCGTCTACACCGTAATCGGGGGGACGATCGGTTGATCGTCGCCGCCACGCTCGCTGCCGCGGCTCTCTCGATGGGAAGTGGGAACGCACCCGCGCCGCTCGCGCTGTCGGTCTCGCCCGCGCACCTCGCGCTCACGGCGGGCGGTCGGGCAACGATCCATGTCCGCGCCGTCTCGGGTGGACGGCTCCTCCTGCGGACGAGCATCGCGGGGCTGACACTCGACGAGCGCGGCCGACCGCAGATCGCCGCCCGCCGAGACGCAGCCGCGTGGCTCACGTTGCACCCGCAAGCGATCTTGGCCGGGCGAGACGGTGCGAGCTTCGTCGTCACTTCACGTCGCCCTTCGGGCGCCCGCCCTGGCGATCACATCGCGATCGTGCTCCTCACGGCGACAGCGTCGGGTTCGAAAGGAATCGCAGTCGATATGCGCGTCGGGCTCGTCGTGACGGTTCGGATAGGCGGTCGGAGCATTCGCCGAGTCGAGGTCGTTGCGGTGCATACCCGGGCCGCGCGGGGTGGCCGGCGGCTGATCGCCATCACCGTCGCAAACCTCGGCGAAAGGATCGAGTCGATCGGAGGTGGCCGACTGGCGGTCACGCTCGTGCGCCGTGGGCGCATCATCGGCCGGTTCCGCGTCGCCCGGCGGCAGCTCCTGCCACACAGCCGGGCGGTGGTCGCCTATGGCACCCGCTCCATGGTTCGCGGACCTGTCGTCGCCCGCGTCTCCCTGGTCCGGCCCGACGGTCGAACGACCACCCGTATGTTCCGGCTGCGCTTGTAATCGCACCGCTCAAGCGTCAGGGTCCCGCGCGGAGTAGTCACTCGAGGGAGGGGAACCAGATGACCACCAGCATGCGACGGATGGTGCTCGGCGCCATCCTCCTGGTCGCCGGCGCGTTTGTTGCAACCGGGCTCGCCGGCTCAACAGCTTTGAATGCGGATCACACCTATCACGGGTGTTTCCAGTCGAACGGCAACGTGTATCTCACCGGCGAATCCGGACTGAACACGGAGTGCCGCAACCGCGACACGGCCTTCGCGTTCAACATGCAGGGCCAGGTCGGCCCCGTCGGGCCCCAGGGCCCGCAAGGAATCCAGGGGCCCGTCGGCCCACAAGGCTTGCAAGGCCCTCCAGGGCCGCAAGGCATTCAGGGCCCGACCGGAGCGCCCGGCGCCAACGGCAAGGACGGGGCACCCGGCCACGACGGCACGAACGGAACGAACGGGACCGACGGCACGAACGGGCTGAGCGTCGTCGCGAGCGTGCTCGCGTTCGGCGACGCGCACTGCGCGACCGGTGGCGTGCAGTTGAGCGTCGGCGCGTCGAGCACCTTCGTCTGCAACGGTGCGCGTGGACCGGAAGGCCCACAGGGCCTACAAGGCCCGGCGGGTGGCGCGTCGAGCGGCCCCACGGCTGATAGCTACGCCGGGAACTACGTGCTGACGATCGACGGCTCGATCGTCGGTGGCATTCACCTTGTCGACGGCTGTGCGCAGACGGGTGCCATCTTCAGCGGCCACACGCCCAGCGGTGACATCGTTAAGAGCCTCGGCACTACGGCCTTTGAGCCGTGCACGTTCGAGTTCGGAGCGAACGCGACCTCGGCCCTCTGGGACTGGTTTGCGGCCACGTTCTCCGGCAATACAGCGCGTCATTCGGTCGAGTTCATCCGCGCCCAGAACGGTCGCGGGGTCTCCGAGATCTCCTGCCACCAGGCGTTGATCGCGGGGCTGTCGGTGCCGGATCTGTCGCCGGGCTCGAGCTCGACGTTCCTGCTCACGGCGCGAGTCGCGCCCGAGGAATGCACGTCGTCCACCAATGCGAGCTTCCTGTCGAACACCCAGGTCACACCCTTCGCATCGAGCGGTGTGAGCATCTCGCTGCCCAACGTGACCGGTGGTCCGTCGAGCCTGGACGGCTTCACGCTCAGCCAGCCCATCTCGAACAACCCGCTCGCTGGCTCCCGTCTGCCGACGATCACTCCGGGGCCGGTTCAGGTGCCCAACCTGACGCTGCACTACCGGGCCTCCGACACCGCATCTGTCGCCGACCTGCAGGACTGGTACCACTCGTACGTCGTCCAGGGCATCACGACGGCGGCGAACGAGTTTCCGGTGACCGTGTCACTTGCGGGCGGGGCGAAGGTCTTCGCGTTCGGCCCCTCCGGGATCTCGAGGCTCGATCCGGAGGAGCGGGCGAGCGACAGCGCCTACCGCGCCGACGTCTTCCCCGACCGGGTCGTCATCAGCGGCTGAGACACACGCCCGCGGCGGCCGGTCATCCGGCTGCCGCGGGTATCACGCACTAAGCGGCTGCTTCGAGCGAGGGCTCGAACTCGAGCACCTCGCGCGGCGGGCGGCGCTTGATCGCGAACATCGCCACTGCACCGAGCGCGACGACTGCCGCGCCCGCGTAGACGGCCGGCGTCAGGCCGTCGACGAACGCCGGGCCGCTCGAGTACCCGCCGTAGTGCGAGAACACCGACGCGAGCACCGCGACGCCGAGGACGCCGCCGAGCTCACGCACGGCGTTGTTCGCGCCCGACGCTTGACCCTCTTCTTCGGTGCGCACCGCGCCCAGGATCAGGTTCGCGATCGGCGCGAAGAACAGGCCCATGCCGATTCCCGACAGCGCGAACGGGAGGACGAGGTCGATGTACGGCGTGGTCGGCGTCGAGACGGCGGCGATCCACGCGAGCCCTGCCGCCTGCAACGCGAGCCCGGTGCCGATGATGCGATGGGCCGGGATGCGATCGGAGAGCGCACCCGCGATCGGCGCGACGATCATCGGCATCGCCGTCCACGGGAGGATGCGCAGCCCGGAGCCGAGCGGCGAGTAGCCCTGCACGGTCTGGAAGAACTGCGCGAGCAGGAAGATCGACCCGAACATGCCGAAGCTCATCAGCATCGAGGCGACGTTCGCGAGGGTGAACGTGCGGTTACGGAAGAAGCGCATCGGCAGCATCGGGTTCTCGGCCCGGAGCTCCCACGCGACGAACGCGACGAGCACCAGCGCGCCGGCGACGAGCGCGCCGACGATCTCCGTCGAGGCCCAGCCGACCGAGTTGCCACGGACGAGGCCCCAGACGATTCCGAACAGACCGGCACTCGCGAGACCGACGCCCGGCAGGTCGACCTTCCCGAACGGGCCCTTCGTCTCGTCGAGCCGCAGTAGTGCGAGCGGAACGAGGACGAGACCGATCGGCACGTTCAGCCAGAAGATCCAGTGCCAGGAGATGCCGCTGACGACCGCGCCGCCGACGAGCGGGCCGAACGCGACCGCGAGGCCGCTGATGCCGCCCCACGCGCCGAGGAACACGCCGCGACGGTTCTCGGGCACACCTGCGGAGAGGATCGTGAGCGTCAGCGGCATCACGATCGCCCCACCGAGCCCCTGCACGGCCCGTGCCGCATCAAGAGCGCCGATCGACGGCGCGACCGCCGCCGCCGCGGAAGCGAGCGTGAAGATCCCGAGGCCGATCGAGAAGACACGCCTGCGCCCGAACCGGTCGCCGAGCGCGGCCCCGGTCAGGAGCAGGACGGCGAAGACGAGCGTGTAGGCGTTGACGGTCCACTCGAGACCGCTCAGACCGGCATGCAGGTCACGGCGGATCACCGGGAGCGCCGTCGTTACGACGAGGTTGTCGAGCGTGACCATGAACAGGGCGGCCGACGTGATTGCGAACGTCCACCACATGTTTGCTTTGTGAGCCATTACTAACCTCCGTGCGAAAAAAGGGGATGGACTACTCGGACTTCTTGCAGCCCTCGACGAGCCGCCGGCCCCAGTCCTCGGCCGGGGCATCCATCGAGGAGAGGACGTTCATCAACATGCCGCCCGCGAAGAACAGCGCGAGCTCTTCGGACTCG
>JANMWB010000148.1:0-6459 GCA_031393705.1 Thermoleophilia bacterium
CGGCACGACTTCGCCGGGCCGGGCGACGCGGAGTCGCGCGGACTCGTCGCACGGCGCGCACTCACGGTGATCACTGCGGTCGGTCTCTATGCAGTCGTCGCGCTGTGGGTGAACCGTACGGCCGCCGACCAGCCGCTCACCCTCCGTTTCGCACTGCGCGAAACGCTCGACGGGCTATTCGCCGTCAACCTTCGCGGCTCGCCGCACCTCGTCGGAGCCTTCGGTGACTGGTTTCCGCTCTCGCTGCTACTGCTCGGCATCGGCTCGACGCTCTGGGTCGTCGCCGGGTGGATCGCGCCCTGGCGGCACCGGGTCGTGCAGGAGGAGCGCGAGCGGACCGTTGCGCGCGCGCTCGTCCACGCGTGGGGCGTCGACACGCTCGCGCCGTTCGTGCTCCGCGCCGACAAGGCGTACTTCTTCACTGCCGACGAAGCCGCGTTCCTCGCCTACCGCGTCGTGAGCGGCGTCGCGATCGTTTCGGGCGATCCGATCGGCCCGCGCGAGCGCCTCGACGAGCTGATCGGATGTTTCGTCGAGCACGCCCACCACCGTGACTGGCGCGTCGCGATCCTCGGCGCATCCGAAGGCTGCCTGCCGCTGTATGCCGCCCACGGCCTCCATTCGCTGTACCACGGAGACGAGGCGATCGTCGACACGGCGAGCTTCTCGCTCGAGGGTCGGCCGATCCGCAAGGTGCGGCAGTCGGTGCACCGGCTCGCCCAGGCGGGTTACGAGACCCGCGTGCTCCGGCCGAGCGAGCTCGACAGTGGCCTGCGCCGCGAGCTCGAGACTGTGGCCCGCGACTGGCGCGGCGAAGCGCCCGAGCGCGGCTTTGTGATGGCACTCGATGCGCTCTTCTCGCTCGGCGACGACGACGCGCTTTTCGTGATCGGGTTCGCGCCCGACGGGCACGCTGCGGGCTTCCTTCACTTCGCGGTCTCCTGCGGTGCTGCGCTCTCGCTGTCGTCGATGCCGCGGCTGCGCACGACGCCGAACGGGTTCAACGAATGGTTGATCTGCGAGGCGATCGGCTGGGCGCGCAGCAACGGCTACGAGCGTGTGTCGCTGAACTTCGCACCGTTTGCCGCGCTGCTCGCTCCCGAGGCCGACCTCACCGGGCTGCAAGAAGTGCAGCGCCGCGCGCTCATGACGCTCAAGGGCCACTTCCAGCTCGACAACCTGCTCTCGTTCAACCGCAAGTTCTTCCCGCGCTGGGAGCGGCGCTTCGTCGTCTACGAGCGCCGTCGCGATCTGCCGAGAGTCGGCATTGCCGCACTCGCGGCGGAGGCGTACCTCCCGTTCCAGAGCGAGCGCAAGTGACGCTCGGCGCGGGGCTCGTGCTCGCGCTGCTCTCCGCCTTCGCGCTCAACTGGGGCTGGCTCGAGCAGCACGGTGCGACGCAGGGGCTGCCGGCGCTGTCCGGGCGCAGGCCTCTTCAGTCGCTGCGGTTGCTCTTCGGCGATCGGACGTGGCTGATCGGCTTCGTGGTCGGTCTCGGCGGCTGGGTGTTCTACGTGGCAGCGCTTGCGCTCGCACCGCTCTCGCTCGTGCAGGCGACCGCGGCGGGTGGCATCGGCATCCTCGCTGCGCTCGCACACCGCCGCGGCCACGCCGCACAGTGGCGCGCGGTCTACGTCGCGGTGGCCGGGCTGGCGTTGCTCGCGGTGTCGCTCGCAGGCGGCGCGCCGAAGGGCACGACTGTCTCTCCCGGATCGCTCGCCGCCTGGCTCACGGCCTCGGCGCTCCTCGCCGCACTCCTGGGAGCGCGCGGCTCGGGCGCCGGTCTCGGGCTCGCCGCAGGCGCGCTCTATGCGGCCGGCGACGTCGCGACGAAGGCGGCGGTGCACGGAGGAGTGTGGCTGCTCGTCGTCCCGGTCGTGCTCGCGGCGCACGGCGCGGCATTCGTCGCCTTGCAGATCGGCTTCCAGCGCGGAACGCCGCTCGCCACTGCTGGAACCTCGACGTTGTTGACGAACGCGCTGCCGATCGCGGCGGGCATCGTGCTCTTCCACGAACAGCTGCCGGGCGGGGCGCTGGGTGCGCTGCGCGTCATCGCGTTCGCGTGCGTCGTCGCGGCCGCGGCGATGCTTGCCCGTCAGCCCAGTGAGACTCAACTCAGCGAGACGACGCGCTCTGCGATCTCCACGGTGGAGCCGGCCTTGTCGAGGAACTCCGCCTCGTACGGCCGCCCCGCCAGGCCCACGTAGGCGACCGGCGCGAGCTCGCGTAGTCGCTCGAGCAGCGGCTCGACGTTCCGCCGCTCGTACAGCACATCGGCGGCGAGCACGACGTCGAAGCGCTCGGGCCACGGCTCACGCCAGTCACGCACCTCTGCACGCAGAACGAGACCGTTGCGGGACGCGTTCTCGCGCAGCAGCTCGACGGCATCCTCGGCCCAGTCGCTCGCTGTCACGTCAGCACCGCGTGCGGCGGCAACGAGCGAAGGTAGTCCGAGGCCGCAGCCGAGCTCGACGACGCGCAATCCCGCCACGCCCGGCAGCGCCGCAGCGAGGGCCGTCGCCGCCGGCCAGAGCTCGGCCCAGTACGGCAGGAACTCGTCGCGCGCGAACGCCGCTTCGTCGAGGAGTGCGTCGGGCGCGACCGGGCGAAGCAGCGAGAGCTCCACCTCCCCCACGCGCACCGTCTCTTCGCGCAGCTCGGTCAGGGGAGGAGCGCGTCGAGCCCGATCGTGACGCCGGGCGGCAGGCTCGGGAGCTTCTCGAGCGCGAGCAGGACGCCGGGCGTGTACGCCTCGCGCGAGGTCGCGTCATGTCGAATCGTCAGGAGCTCGCCCGTGCCGCCGAGCAGCACCTCCTGGTGCGCGTTCAGCCCGGGCAGCCGCACCGAGTGGATCGGCACGTCGCCGCCCATGCGCTCCGCGGTCAGTTTCGCTGTCCCGGACGGTGCGTCGAGTTTGGCCGGGTGGTGCAGCTCGACGATCTCCGCGCGTTGCAGATAGCGGGCGGCAGCCGCGGCGAACCGCATCATCAGCACCGCGCCGATCGCGAAGTTCGGCGCGTAGAAGACCGCGACCTTTGAGTCGGCGACCTCCTGCGGGTCCCAGCCGGTCGTCCCGACGACGCTCGGCACACCAGCGTCGATCGCTGCACGCACGTTCGCAAGCACAACGTCGGGGCGCGTGAAGTCGACCATCGCGTCGGCCGCTTCGAGCGAGTCGACGAGGCGGTGGCCCGCGGCCTCGAGCCCCGGCCCGAGCACGGAGCCGACCTTGCCGCTTCGACCATTGAGCAGGACCCTCACGCGGCGCGTGCCAGGCCAGGCGTGATCTGCTCGAGCGCGGCGAGGAAGCGCTCCTCGTTCGGCCCGATGCAGGCAGCCGACAGCCGCTCGGGTGCGAGCAGCGCCGCTGCCAGCTCCGAGACCGACGATGCCTCGACCGCGTCGATCTCCGCGACGATGCGGTCGAGCGACAGCAGCTCGGAGTCGGTGATCAGCGACTTGCCGAGCCGGTTCATGCGGGCCGAGGTCGATTCCATCGAGAGCAGGATGCGTCCTTTCAGATTCTCCTTCGCACGCTGAAGCTCCGGCGCGGGAATGTTGCCGCCGGCGATGTCGGCGATCTGCTCTGCGGTGATCTTGAGCGCCTCGTCAAGATTGTCCTCGCGCGTCCCGAGATAGACGCCGACCTGGCCGGTGTCCGTGTACTGCGACACGAACGAGTAGACCGCGTAGGCCATGCCGCGTTTCTCGCGGATCTCCTGGAAGAGGCGCGACGACGCAGAGCCGCCGAGGATCGAGTCGAGAATGGACGCCGCGAAGCGACGCCGGTCGGAACGCGAGATGCCGGGCGCGGCGAGGCACACGTGGTACTGCTCCGTGTCCTTCTGCTGGAACCGCAGCTTGGGTGCCGGCGGCGTGACGAGCGCCGGGCGAACGTTCGGTGCTTCGCCGCTCGCAGGACTGCGCCGCGCGAGCCCGCGCTGCACGAGCTCGACGACACGCTCATGCTCGATGTTGCCGGACGCAGCGACGACGATGTTGCCCGGGACGTACATCGCATCGTGGTAGCGGGCGATCGCCTCGCGCGGCATCGACGAGATCGACTCGACGGTGCCGATCACGGGACGACCGAGCGGGTGGTCTCCGAACACTGCCTCCGCGATCAGATCATGCACGAGCTCCTGCGGCGCGTCGTCGTACATCGCGATCTCTTCGAGCACGACGTCGCGTTCGGAGTCGAGCTCTGCGAACGCGGGCGTGAACACCATGTCGCTCATCACGTCGACCGCCGTCTCGAGATGGTGGTCGGGAATGCGCGCGTAGACGAGCGTGTGCTCGCGCGAGGTCGCTGCGTTCAACTCGCCGCCGAGCCCGTCGAAGATCTCGGCGATCTCCACGGCGCTGTAGCGGTCGGTGCCCTTGAAGAGCAGATGCTCGATGAAATGGGTCACCCCCGCCTCGGCACGCTCCTCATCGCGAGACCCGGCACCGATCCAGAACCCGACGGCGGCCGACCGCACGTGGTCGAGCGGCTCGGAGATCACACGTTCGCCCGAATCCAGTTCAGTGAGCGTCCAGTTCTGCACGACCGGCATCCTAGGGATTCATGGCCGCCTATCGCTTTCTCTCGACGTGGCTACTCGACGCGCCGATCGACCGGGTCTGGGCGGTCCTCCATGACGCCGAGCGCTGGCCGGTCTGGTGGCCGGGCGTCCAGTCAACCGAGATCCTGACCCCTGATCGCTGGCGCTCGACGTGGAGATCGGTGCTTCCCTACTCGCTGACCTTCGAGTTCGAGATCTTGCGCCGCGAGGAGCCGTATCTCCTCGAAGGACGTGCGAGCGGCGAGCTCTCGGGCACCGGTCGCTGGCGGTTGTTCGAAGCGCGCGGCCAGACCGCGTCGACGTGGGACTGGGAAGTCGGGACGACGGCGCCCTGGATGAACGCCCTTGGCCCGCTCCCCCGGCCGGTCTTTGCCTGGAACCACGACCGGGTGATGCGCGGCGGTGCGACCGGCCTCGCCCGGGAGCTCGGCGTCGAGCTCCTTGCGGCCGGCTAGCGGTAGCGGAGCGAGACCAGGATCGTCGCGACGCTGACAATCGCCGCGACCATGTTCGGGACGATGATCGCCCAGTTGTGCAGGGCGATGCCGTAGGAGAGCCAGAGGAAGAAGCCGACGAGCAGCACCTGCTGGTAGGCGACGGACACGCCTCGGGACGACTTGTGGGCGCGAATCGCGCGGATCTGCAGCAGCGGCGACACCGCCATGGCGACGCCCCAGGTTGCGGCAGCTGCTGCGAGGTACCCGATCACCGCCGGAGGGTATCCGGTGTTCGGGTGTCAGACACCTGAGGCGAGTGAGGCGTCAGAGCTTGTCGCTCGGCAACAGCGACCAGACGATCGCGTCCTGCCGTTCGTCGTGCAGCCAGATCGATTTCCGCTCGAGGCCCTCACGCTGGAAGCCGGCTCGCTCCGCGAGCCTCTGCGAGGCCTCGTTGTCGGGATGTGTGCGCAGCTCGATCCGGCCGACGCCTTCCTCGAGCAGCCAGTCGCAGAGCACGCGCACTGCGCGCGTCATCAGCCCTCGCCCTCTCCCCTTGGCACCGGCGAGGTAGGCGACCTCCCAGTTGTCGCGGTGCCGGCGCGACGCAACCACTGCGCCGAGCGAGACGTCCAGACCCGCCTCCGTGACGGTGTAGTCGATGCGATCGCCGGAGGCTCGTCCGTCCCGCGCGACGCGCAGGAGCGAGTCGAAGTCCCGGTCGCTCGGCGCAGCCGGCATGTTCAGCCACTGCGCGACCAGGGCGTCACGCATCGTCGAAAGAGTGGCGGCGCGGTCCCCCTCACGCAATTCGCGGAGGACGACCACGCCGTCGGTGATCGAGTCAGGCGGCTTCATCGCCGCCAACGTACTACTCGGAGCGAGAGCCCTCGCGCTCGCGGCGGGGGCCGCCACGGCCGCCACCACGGGGGCCGTCACGACGAGGGCCGCGGTCCTCGCGGGGCTCGCGCGGCGGGGCGTCCTTCGCCCGCTCGACGAGCTCCTCCGGGGAGACCATGGTCTCGCCTTCGTGCTTCTGGACGAGCTTGAGGCCGATGCGGCCGCGCGCCTTGTCCACTTCCTGCACGACGACGTCGAGGATGTCACCGCGTGCGATGACGTCCTCGATGTGGTTGACGCGACCCGGGCCCACGTTCGAGACGTGGAGCAGGCCGTCGGTGCCCTTCTTCAGCTCGACGAACGCGCCGAAGTCGGTCGTCTTGACCACGCGACCCGTGTAGGTGTCGCCGACCTCGGGCTCCTTGGTCAGGTTCCGGATCGCCTCGATGGCGGCGTCACCCTTGGTGCCTTCAGTGGCGTACACGAGGATCGTGCCGTCCTCCTCGATGTCGATCTGCACCTCGTACTCGGACTCGAGCGAGCGGATCGTCTCGCCGCCCTTGCCGATGACCATCCCGATGAACTCGGGGTTGATCTGGATCGTCGAGATCCGCGGT
>JANMWB010000157.1:0-7375 GCA_031393705.1 Thermoleophilia bacterium
CGCAGTGTCGGCGGCAAAGCGCTTCGCGAACGATGAGTACAGCGTCGCGCGGTCGCCCTGGTCGAGCATCCACGCCGCCTGCCAGGTGAGCAGCCGGGCTGCTTCGATCTCGGTCGCCATGTCCGCGATCATGAAGTTGACGCCCTGGTGCATCGCGATCGGCACGTCGAACGTGACCCGCTCCTTCGCGTACTCGACCGAGAGCTCGTACGCAGCCTGCGCGACGCCGACCGCGCCGATCGCCGTGCCCGGCCGCGTGAAGTCGAGTGTCTGCATCGCGAGCTTGAACCCCTCGCCTTCCTCGCCGATGCGGTTGGCCGCCGGAACAACGACGTCCTGGAGCGCGAAGGCCGAGGTGTCGGTCGCGCGCTGTCCCATCTTGTCGAGATGCGATTCGATCGTGACCCCGGGTGTGTCCATCGGGACGATGAACGCCGACATGCCGCGGTGACCCTTCGCCACGTCGGTCTTCGCGAAGACGACCGTCCAGGCCGCGTAGCCCGCATTGGTGATGAAGGTCTTCGACCCGTTCAGGACGTACTCGTCGCCGCGGCGCACTGCAGTCGTCTTCAGACGGGCGACATCGGAGCCTGCCTCCGGTTCGGAGAGCCCGAACGAGCAGAGGATCGGCTCCTCGAGGAGCGGCGGCAGCCAGGTGGCCTTCTGCTCATCGCTACCGGCGATGAGAACGGGGCCGGCGCCGAGGCCATTCGCGCCCAGGGAGGTGCCGATGCCCGTGCAGCCCCAGTTCAGCTCCTCGCCGACGAGCATGCTGTCGAACGAGTTGAGGCCGAGGCCGCCGTAGTCGGCCGGGATGTTCAGGTTCATCAGGCCGACCTCGTGCGCCTTCGCGATCACGTCGACCGGGTGCTTCATCGCCACGTCGTACTCGGCGGCCTTCGGGCGGATCTCCTTCGTCGCGAACTCGCGCGCGAGGGACCGCAGTTCCTTCTGCTCATCCGTCAGGGCGAATGAGACACCACCCGAGACTGCCGTTTCCGTCGTTGCCATGCCACCGCTCCCGCGTTGATTGACTAGTCAGTCAACAAGGATAGCGTTCGTCGGCTCGTCGGGCAATTCCGACTTCTGGGCCAGGGGAAGCCGGATGGAGAAGGTCGTTCCCTGCCCCGGGGCGCTGTCCACCTCGACCGAGCCGCCGCTCTGCCCGACGATCCCGTGGACGGTCGCCAGCCCGAGCCCCGAGGACTCGACGAGGGGCTTCGTGGTGAAGAACGGCTCGAAGATCCGGGACTGCGTCTCGCGATCCATGCCCACGCCGTCATCGGTCACGGAGAGCACCGCGGAGTTCCCGTCGGTCAGGACGACGATCGTCAGGAGGCCGCCGTCGGGCATCGCATCCCGGGCGTTGACGGCGAGGTTCATCACGACCTGCTCGAGCTGCGTCTGGTCCGCCCGTACGGTCACCGGCTTTGCTCCCATGAACGTGCGGAGCCGGATGTCCTCGCCGATCAGGCGCTTGAGCAGCGTGTCCATGTTCGTGACGACATCGCGAAGGTCGATGTCCTGCGTCTGCAGGAGCTGCCGGCGGCTGAACGCGAGGAGCTGGCGGGTCAGGTCGCTGGCGCGAAGCGCCGAGTCGCGAATCGCCTCCACCCTCACGCGATCCTCTTCTCGCGAGGCTCCGGCACCGAGCAACAGGTCGCTGTAGCCGATCACCGCCGTCATCAGGTTGTTGAAGTCATGGGCGATCCCTCCCGCGAGCTTGCCGATCGAATCCATCTTCTGCGCCTGGCGCAACTGGTCCTCGAGCTCGCGGCGGCCGGTCACGTCCTCGATCAGGCTGATCCCAAGGCCGTCCTCCAGGTCGAGCGCGACGTGCACATGCGTGTCGACGGTCGTGCCGTCCTTGCGAAGGTAACGCTTGCCGACCGCGAAGGCGTCGCGCGAGCCCTGGTCGAGCTCGGTCTGAAGCTGCAGCCACGCCTCGTCGGGGTCGGTCACCTCGGTGTAGTGCAGCTGGGCGAGCTCGGCGCCGGTGTAGCCGAGGAGCTGCTGGAGCGCCGGATTCGTCTCGGACATCATCCCGTCTCGTCCGACGCTGATCCCGAGTGGCGCGCGCTCGAAGATCATTCGGAAGCGGCGCTCCGACTGGAGGGCCTCGAGTCGCGTGCGCTCGAGCGCCAACACGAGCCCGCGAACCCGCACGGTGACGAACGTCGCCATCAGCGCGCCGAAGATCGCGAACGGATAGATGTCGACGTAGCCGAGCACGAGCTTCTGCACGAGCGCGGCGATCGACACCAGCACGAGTGAGAACCCCAGCAGGATCACCCGGCTCGTCGGGATCCGCTCACCCTGCTTCACGATGCCGGTCCGCGCCGACGGATGAAGCGCGGCGAATCCGAGCAGCGTGTACGAGCCGAGCCATCCCAGGTCGATCCAGCTGCCGGCGACGTACTGGCTGGTCAGCTCCGGCACCACGTACCACGCATCCGCGAGCACGAGCAGCAGCACGGAGCCACAGAGGGACACGTACGAGATGGTGCGACGACCAAGCCCGTCGAGCAGGAGCACGCGGATCAGCGTCGCGAGCAGGATGAGATCGATGGCGGGATACGCGATCGAAACAGCGCGTTGCAGATCCGATCCGCTGCCGAGCGCGTCGGTGAAGAACGCAGCCCAGAGGAGGATCCCGATACCGAACGAGAACACCAGCGCATCGATGTACGAGTAGAGGTCACGGCCTCCGGTCGACCGCGACACGAGGAGCGCCATGCCGAGCACATAGGTCAGGTCAGCAGCGATATAGATCGGGTCAGCGAGCGACGGGAACGGCGGCGTGCCCGAATAGGCACTGAAGTACACGATGTCGCCGAGGCCCATCAGGAGCGCTCCGAGCGCGAGCACGAGCCAGGGTCCCTGCGGCCGGGGGCGGTTGAGCCGCACGCCGGAGACGACAGCCGCGGCCGACCCGATCCCGAAGAGCTCGTAGAGGAGGTGAGGACCGCCCGTGGCGAGATACGCCGCGCAAAGAATCCCGCCGGTCAGGAGAAATGCCCACGCCGAAGAGAGCCGCATAGACGAGTATCGACGGTTTTCCGTTCTTCCCAGCACCGGGATGGGTGATCTGCCTACACCAGAACGGGGATGCAGGAGCGCGGGCCGGGCGAGGCGGACGCTCCGGCGCCTGTCGATCCCTGAGCAGCCGGCGCCCAGCGCCTGACGTACGCGCCGTCGGGGTCATGCTTCTTCGCCTGCAGGTACGGGTTGAAGATGCGATGGCGCGCCTTAACGATCCACAGCCAGTTGCCGCGGTTCGATGCCACGTCGCCGTCGAGCAGGAGCTCCTCGAAGTGGCGTGCGCCGAGCCGCCAGTCCACGCCGAGGTCGTGCACGAGGTAGGACGCGGCGACCATGCGCACCCGGTTCGGCAACCACCCCTCCTCGGCGAGCTGAGCCATCCCGGCATCGACGTACGGGACGCCCGTGCGTCCGGCCCGCCACGCCTCGAAGCGTTCGTCCGGCTCCTCAGCGGTGCCGAGCGCGAAGTCGTCGGGACGGGCACGCAGCAACTGCGCGTAGAAGTCGCGCCAGCAGAGTTGCCGCACGAACTCCGGCTTGTGCGTCCCACGCTCTGCGCACTCCAGCGGAGAGAGCGCTCCGAAATGCAGGTAGGGGCTGAGTCGCGACCCGGTCTCCTGGGGGCTGCGAAGCCATGCCTCAAGAGCGCGCCGCGCGGGCGAGTCGGGTGCGTCGGCCGGCGGCTCCTCCAGCGCCCGGCGCGGGTGGTCGCTCCAGACGCGGAAGTACGGGGTGAAGACCCGATACGGCTTCACGTCCCCGAGCCCGACCACGGTGTTGCCCGCGAAGAGCCGCAGGTCGAAGCGCTCCGCGAGCCGCCGCTCGCGCCGCTGTGCGTACGGGCTCGCATCCTCGGAGCAGTAGACGGCATCCGGACGGAAGCGAGCGATCTCCGCGAGGGGATCCCCTTCGGCGACGAGCAGGCTGGGAACGTCCGCGAGAAGCTCGTCGAGCAGAGCGCTGCGTCGTGGTGGAGCCGCGATCGCCGGATCGCGGACGAACAGGCGGACGACGCGAGCTGCCTCGCGCTGTGCGGCGGCGAGTGCCGGGTGGTCATGAACGCGCAGGTCGCGCGTGAAGAGGACGACAGCTGTTTCCATCTCTCCGGCGAGCGTATCCCCGGTAGGCTGGCGCCCGTGGATTTCAACCTGACCGACGAGCAGCGCCTCATCCAGGAAACCGTCCGCGCGTTCGTGGACGAGCGCGTCCTTCCCGTCGCGGTTCAGAACGACATAGATCACAAGCTCGACATGGAGCTGATCGAGGGCATGGCGGAGCTAGGGATCCTCGGCATCGTGGTGCCGGAGGAATATGGCGGCGCCGGCCTCGATTACGTAGCCGAGGCGCTTGCGTGCGAGGAGATCGAGCGCGGCGAGGCCGCCTTCCGCACGCTCATCTCGGTGCACGTCGGGCTCAACTCGATGTCGCTGCTCAAATATGGCTCCGAAGAGCAAAAACAGCGCTGGCTGACGCCGCAGGCGAAGGGCGAGAAACTCGCGTGCTTCGGGCTGACGGAGCCCGGCGCCGGGTCGGATGTCGCATCGATGCGCGCGACTGCGCGCCGCGAGGGCGACACGTACGTGCTGAACGGCCAGAAGAACTGGATTTCGTATGCATCGGTCGCAGACCACGCGCTCGTGTTCGCGAAGACCGACGCGGGCGCCGGCCACAAGGGCATCAGCGCCTTCGTGCTCGAGAAGGGCATGAAGGGGTACACGACGCAGGACACGGAGCACAAGCTCGGCATCTGGGCCGGCTCGACAGGCGAGCTTTTCTTCGAGAACGTCGAAGTACCGGCCGAGAACCTGATCGGCGAGGAGGGGCAGGGCTTCGAGATCGCGATGCACTCACTCGACCAGGGCCGCTTCACCGTTGCGGCCGGTGCGGTCGGCGTGGTTCGCGCCTGCCTCGAGCGCTCCGTCGAGTACGCGCGCGAGCGGGAGACGTTCGGTCAGCCGATCGGCAAATACCAGTTCGTGCAAGACATGATCGCGAAGATGGTGCTTGGCTACGAAACGTCGAAGCTGCTCGTCATGCAAGCGGCGTGGATGAAGAACGAAGGGAAGCGCAACACGCGCGAGACCTCATTGGCGAAGTGGCACGCAACGGAGTCTGCGTTCGAGGCCGCGCATCTCGCGATCCAGGTCTTCGGCTCGTACGGCTACTCCGCGGAGTACGGCATCGAGCGGTACTTCCGGAATGCGCGCGCGCCGATCATCTACGAGGGCACGACGCAGATCCACAAGATGATGCAGGCGGAGCATGCACTCGGCCTCCGCAAGCTGAACGGCAAAGGCGGAGAAGTCTCCCCCCTTTGCTCCTGGGCGCCGGCGCTGTCGCCGGTGCACGCCGGCGCATAATCGTCACACTTTCGTTCCGCTCCCTCGCGCGCGACGTCACCATTCTCACGTGACGTAGAGGTACCTCTACGTCATGGCACGCCGACTGCAGATCTTTCTCAGCCCAACGCAGTACGACTTCTTGACCGAGGAAGCCCGCAGATCGAGCGTGTCAATGGCTGAGCTCATTCGCCGCGCGATCGACACAACCTATGGCCCGTCCGGATCGAGCAGCGTGCATGTGATCACTCACACGCTAGGCCGGCGCTCCGGAATACGGCTACCGGACTAGAGCTCGCCGTCCCAGTAGTCGACTGCGTCGCCGATGCGGAACAGCTTGTTCGACGGCCAGATGCCGATCTTGTCGGAGTCGGGATAGATCGCCGCGCCCGGGTCGCCCTTGTTCGACAGGATCGCGACGCGCAACGTTTCGTCGGTGTTGTTCGTCACCTTGTGCGCGCCGTCGGGGCCATCGGGGAAGAACGCGACGTCCCACGCACGGAGCTCGAGCTCGCCATCCGGTATGCGCAGCGTCGGCCGGCCGGTCAGCACGACCAGCCACTCCTCGAACCCAATCTCATAGTGGTAGGGGCAGATGCTCTGTCCCGGCGGAAGCTCGTACACCGACAACCCGAGCAGGCGGCCGCCGATCAGTGGGCCGATGCGCGCGTACGAGGTGTGGTAGCCGGGCGCGTCGTCGTCGTCCTTCTGCACCTCGACGTCGAAGAGGTTCACGTCGTTCCCTCCCAGTACTCGACCGGCTCGGCAAGTTTGCCGCGATGCGAGAACCCCGGCCCGAAGAGCTTGAAGATGCCGGCGTCGGGATACACGGTGCCGCCGCCCTCTGGAGCGGCACTCGAAGGCATTGCGAAGCGAACGGTCCCCGGCCCGTCGTTCCGGACGGCATGCGCGCCGTCGGCGCCCGGCGGGAAGCAGACGATGTCGCCCGGGTGCAGCGTGCACTCGCCCTCCGGCGTCCGCAACGTCAGCTCGCCGTCGACGACGAGTAACCACTCCTCCTCGTTGAGCTCGAAGTGATACGGCCAGGTGGCCTCGCCGGGCCCGACCTCGTAGACGCCAAACCCGGTCAGCACGGCGCCGACCTCGCTCGCCGGCGAACAAATGGAGAAACGGTGACCCTCCGGGCCTTCGTCGTACCGTCGCAACGGGAGCTCGCGCAGGTTGAAGACTTCCGTCATGCCGCGAGTCCCGCGTGGGCGACGTCGACGACCGTGACGACGGCGCGCTCGACGTCGTCTTCGTTTGCAGGCAACTGTCCAAGGACCCAGCCGGTGAGAATCTCCTCGAGCGCTCCGTAAACCACCCACGCCGCGAGCCGCGGGTCACAGTCGGAACGCACCTCTCCGCGGTCCTGCGCGGCTTCGATCATCCGCTGCAGCGAATGGAACACACCGTGTACCTCGGTGATCTGATTGCCAACGGCAGGGCTCCGCGCAATCTCGCGGACGAGCACCGCGATCAGATCCGGCGTCATCAACCACGAACCGAGATAGATGCGCGCAAACCGGCGCAGCTGCTCGCGCAACGGCACGTTCGCCTGCTCGATGCGAGTGGTGTCAGCGGCAAGCAGCTCCCACACCTCACGGAAGATCGTCTCCAGCACTTCCTCCTTCGAGCGGAAGTAGTGGTAGAGCAAGCCATGCGCGACCCCGGCTTCCTCGGCGATGTCACCGACGCGCGAGCCGTGGAATCCTTTACGCGCGAAAACACGCACTGCGGCGTCCAAAAGATCCCTCCGTCTGTCGATCGTCGACTCAGCCAACGCTCGCCCAGCATAATCGGCGCGGATGCATCCACTCGCAGGCCTGACCGTCGCCGACCTGACCCGCTACCTGCCCGGACCGTTCGCGAGCCGAGAGCTACTGCGCCTCGGCGCGCGGGTCGTGAAGATCGAGCCGCCGGAGGGCGATCCCGTCGCAGCGACCAACGCGAGCGCCTACCGCGCGTTGAACGACGGCAAGGAAATCGTCTCG
>JANMWB010000189.1:0-2579 GCA_031393705.1 Thermoleophilia bacterium
TTCGTCCGGCGCGATGTCCGGCGGCAGCGTCTGGCGCTCTTCGCCGCGCTCGAGGTACGGGCCGTACTTGCCGACGCGCACGACGATGTCGGTGCCGGGTAGCTCGATCGTGTTGATCTCCCGCGCGTCGATCTCGGCGAGGCGGCCCTCGACCTGCTGCTTGAGCCCCGTGTCGCCGTTCTCGCCGAAGTAGAAGCGCTGCAGCCAGGCGGTGCCTGCTTCGTCGCCGGAGGCGATCTCGTCGAGGTCGTCCTCCATCCGCGCCGTGAACTCGTAGTCGACGAGCTGCGGGAAGTGACGTTCGAGCAGGCCGACGACCGCGAACGCAAGGAACTCCGGCACGAGCGCCTGACCCTGTTTCCGGACGTAACCGCGATCGAGGATCGTGCCCATGATCGCGGCGTACGTCGACGGGCGGCCGATGCCACGCTCTTCGAGCGCCTTGACGAGGCTCGCCTCAGTGAAGCGCGAGGGCGGTGACGTCGAGTGTCCCTCCGGCTCGAGCGCGTTCGCGCTCAACGCGTCTCCCTCGTGCAGTTCCGGGAGCACCTTCTCCTCCGCGTCGTCGGACGCGTCGTCGCGGCCCTCCTCGTAGGCGAGCAAGAAGCCGCGGAACGTGATCACCGTGCCGGCGGTCGCGAACTCGGTGCGGCGCCCGTCGGAAGCGTCGGCCTCGATGCGCACCGACACCGTCTGCCCGCGAACATCCGCCATCTGCGAGGCGACCGTGCGCTTCCAGATCAGGTCGTAGAGGTTGAACTCCTCGCCGCTCAGCTCCTTCTTCACCTCGTCGGGCGTGCGGAACCGGTCGCCGGCAGGGCGGATCGCCTCGTGCGCCTCCTGCGCGTTCTTCACTTTGCGCGTGTACTGCCGCGGCTCGGCCGGGACGAAGTCCGCGCCGTAGAGCTCGCGGGCCTGGTCGCGCGCAGCGGTGAGCGCCGACTCCGACAGCGTCGTCGAGTCGGTGCGCATGTAGGTGATGTAGCCGTTCTCGTACAGGCGTTGGGCCGTACGCATCGTCTGCTGTGAGGAGAGGCGGAGCTTGCGGCTCGCCTCCTGCTGCAGCGTCGAGGTCATGAACGGCGCGGCCGGGCGGCGGGTGTACGGCTTTTCCTCAACGGAGGAGACGCGGAACGCCGCGCCCTCGAGCGCCTGGGCGAGCGCGCGCGCGTCCGCCTCGTCGACCTGCACGGCATCGGCGGTCTTGAGCGTGCCGTCGCGCTCGAAGTCGCGGCCCTGCGCGACACGCTTGCCGTCGACGGCGGCGAGGCGCGCCGTGAAGTCTCCGGGCGAATACGTGGCGACGATGTCCCAGTAGTCGGCGGCGACGAACTTCATCCGCTCGCGTTCGCGCTCGACGACGAGCCGCGTCGCGACGGACTGGACGCGACCGGCCGAAAGCCCCTGCATGATCTTGCGCCAGAGCACCGGCGAGACCTCGTAGCCGTAGAGACGGTCGAGGATGCGGCGCGTCTCCTGCGCGTCGACGAGCCGGTCGTCGATCTCGCGGGTTTCGCCGAGCGCCTTCTCGATCGCGCCCTTCGTGATCTCGTGGAAGACCATGCGACGGACCGGCACCTTCGGGTCGAGCACCTCGCGGAGATGCCACGCGATCGCCTCACCTTCGCGGTCTTCGTCCGTCGCGAGCAGGAGCTCGTCGGCGTTCTTGAGCTTGGCCTTCAGGTCGGCGACAACCTTCTTCTTGCGGGAGTCGACGACGTAGAGCGGCGCGAAGTCGTGGTCGACGTCCACGCCGAGCCGGGCCCAGGCCTCACCCTTGTACTTGGCGGGGATCTCGCCTGCGTTGTTCGGGAGATCCCGGATGTGGCCGATCGAGGACTCGACGATGTAGTCCTTACCGAGGTACCCGGCGATCGTCTTCGCCTTTGCAGGAGACTCGACGATCACCAGCTTCTTGCCCGTTGGTACAGCCATTTAGCGCGCCACCATAGCGCCGGAGGCCAGATCGGCGATACTCGCCCGCGGTGCCACGTCCGCCTAGGCCTACCCCGCTGTACTCCTCGATCGCCGCCGTTTCCTGGCCGATCCTGCGCTTGGCCTTCCGTTATCGGGCCAGGGGGATGGAGAACCTGCCCCGGGAAGGCGGCTATGTCCTGGCCGCCGGGCACGTCTCGAATCTCGATCCCTGGGCGCTCGGGCTCGCGATCTGGCCGAGGCGCTTCCTCCGCTTCATGGGGAAGTCGGAGCTGTTCTGGTTCCCGCTCTCGCTCGTGATCGCGGGCGCAGGAGCGTTCAAGGTGCACCGCGGCCAGGCCGACCGCGAGGCGATCGAGACGGCAATCGGCCTGGCGCGCGACGGCAACGTGATCGCGATGTTCCCCGAGGGAACGCGCCGCAAGAAGGGGTTGCGCAAGAAGTACGAAGCGGGCGCACACACCGGCGCAGCCCGGATCGCTCTCGAGGCCGGCGTGCCACTCATCCCGGCAGGCATCAAGGGCACCGACGGCCTCCGCCACCTCGCGGCGTGGCGCGTGCAGTACGGCGCGCCGATCGACATCGACGACCTGCGCGGCCAGGAGATGACGGAGGCCGCACGCACCGCGACCGACCGGCTAATG
>JANMWB010000204.1:0-4394 GCA_031393705.1 Thermoleophilia bacterium
CCTACGCGGCCGGCTACGTGCTCACACGACGCGCGCTGCCCGCGGGCGGTGCGGGCTTCGTCGAGATCGCTCTCACCTTCGCGCTCGTGAGCGTCGGAGTCGGTTTCGTTCGGGCGCTCGTCGCGGTGGTCAACAATCGCCTCTTCAACTTCTGGTTGCCAATCGTCCCGGCGCTGCTTCTGATGCCGGCGATCAAGGATCTGCGGCGGCGTTTCCGCGTGGCGCCGAACCCCCGCGCGGACTGACGCTTCGCGCCTGACGTGCTGGCTACGATCGGCGCGTGCGCTACCCGATCGTTCTCTTCGATCTCGACGGCACCGTGATCGACTCCGGCGCGATCATTCTCGCCTCGATGAGGCACGCGGCCGAGACGGTCGTTGGCGGCAAGTGGGCGGACGACGAGCTGATGAAGGCAGTCGGTGGGCCTGGCCTGGAAGCCCAGATGGTCGCGCTCGATCCGGCCCGCGTCGACGAGCTCGTCCGCGTGTACCGCGAGCACAACGAGCCGCTGCACTCCACGCTCGAGTGCTGCCTCGGCATGGACGACGTGCTCGCGACGCTCAAGGGACGCGGCCACCGGCTCGGGATCGTCACCGCCAAGCGCCGGCTGACCGTCGACCTCGCGTTTGCGCGGCTCCCGATCGAGCACCTGTTCGAGACCGTGGTCGGCGGCGACGAGACGGAGCACCACAAGCCGCACCCGGCACCTCTGCTCCTCGGGCTCGAGCGCCTTCGCGCGTCGCCCGCGGATGCCGCGTATGTGGGTGACTCACCGTTCGACATGCAGGCGGCCAAGGCCGCCGGGCTCTATGCCATCGGCGTCAGCTGGGGGCGCATCCACACCGCCGAGAAGCTGACCGATGCCGACGTGATCGTCGACCGCGCGGAGGAGCTGCTTGACCTCGTCTAGGACGGAAGAACAGCGCGGCGAAGAGCTGCGGTTGAAGCTCAACCGCTGGCTGCACGAGTACCACGTGCTCGACAACCCGAGCGTGGACGATGCGACGTACGACCGCCACTACGACGAGCTCGTCGAGCTCGAGCGGGAGCATCCCGAGCTCGTCACACCTGACTCACCCACGCAGCGCGTCGGCGCGCCGGCGTCTGCGAAGTTCCAGAAGGTGCACCACCTGACCCCGATGGGGTCGCTCGAGAAAGTGACGACGGAAGAGTCGCTCGTGAAATGGGCCGAGGACGTGCAGAAGCGCCTCGACAGCGACGAGCCGATCGCCTTCGTGCTCGAGCCGAAGATCGACGGGCTCGCGATCAACCTCACCTACGAGAACGGTCTCTTCACGCGCGGCGCGACGCGCGGTGACGGCGAAGTAGGAGAGGACGTGACCGTCAACCTGCGCACGATCCCGTCGATCCCGCTGCGCATGCTCGGTGATGAGGCCCCGTCGCTGATCGAGGTGCGTGGCGAGGTCTACATGCCGCTGAGCGGCTTCCGCGAGCTGAACGAACGGCTGATCGCCGAGGACAAGAAGCCGACACCGAACCCGCGCAACGCAGCTGCCGGGTCTCTGCGCCAGAAGAACCCGGCGATCACCGCGACGCGTCCGCTCTCCTTCTGGGGGTACGGCGTCGGTGCGCACGAAGGAGTCGAACTGCGCACGCACTGGGAAACGTTGCAATGGCTGAAGGAGCACGGGTTCCCGATCAACCCGTTCGCCGAGCGGCTCGAATCGATCGAGACCGTCGCGAAAGCGTGTCGTGAGTGGGAGCGCAAGCGCGCGAAGCTCGACTACGAGATCGACGGCATCGTGATCAAGGTCGACGACTACGACCAGCAGCGCCGCCTCGGCGCGCTGCACTCACGGCCGCGCTGGGCGCGCGCGTACAAGTGGGCTCCGATGACCGCGACGACCCGGCTGAACGAGATCAGGATCCGCGTTGGCCGGACGGGTGCGCTCAATCCGTGGGCGGTGATGAAGCCTGTCACGGTCGGCGGCGTCGAGATCTCGCGCGCGACGCTCCACAACGAAGAGGACATCAACCGCAAGGACATCCGCGAAGGCGACGACGTGATCGTGCAGCGCGCGGGCGACGTGATCCCGCAGATCGTCGGGCCGGCCGGCCCGCATCGCAGAGGAACGAAGCCGTTCAAGATGCCGACGCACTGCCCGCTCTGCGGCACCGAGGTTGTGAAGCCGGAAGGCGAGGTGAAGCACTTCTGTCCGAACCGCGCGTGTCCCTCACGCGGGCTCGAAACGCTGATCAACTGGGTGCAAGGGCCGGCGGACATCGACGGAGTCGGCGAGCAGACGGTTCGCACACTCTGGGACAAAGGGCTCGTTCGGTCACTGCCGGATCTTTATCGCCTGACGAAGGAACAACTGCTCGAGCTCGAGGGCTTCGGCGAGATCTCCGCGACGAACGCGATTCAGCAGATCGAGGTGTCGCGCACGCGCGTGCCGTTCTCGCGTGTGCTTCTCGGGCTGAACATCGCGGGAATCGGTTGGGTTCTTGCGCAGAACCTCGCTCGGCATGTCGGCAACGTCGATGCGTTGATCGCGGCGACGCCGGAGGAGCTCGCGGAGGTGGAGGGTTTCGGTCCGGACCGCGCTGAGGGCGTCGCCGAGTGGTTCGCGGACGCAGACAACCGGCTCCTCGTCGACGAGCTGCGCGCGATCGGGTTGAACTTCGAGGCGGACGAGAGCGACCGGCCTGTCGAAGGGCCGCTGACCGGGTCGCAGTACGTGATCACCGGAACGCTCGAGTCGATGTCTCGCGAACAGGCGCGCGAGGCGCTCGAGGCGCTCGGGGCAAAGGTCTCCGACAACGTCTCGAAGAAGACGACCGGCGTCTTCGTCGGCGAGAGCCCGGGCTCGAAGGCCGCGAAGGCCGAGAAGGCGGGCGTCCCGATCCTCGACGAAGACGACCTCAAGCGGCTCCTAGCCGGCTGAAGCCAGCGCGGTCGCGAAGCGATCTTGCGCCTTCTCCGCGGAGAGGCGACGCACGGGCCAGCCGTTCTGCAGCACGGCAAACCCGTAGCGGTCGCGCACATAGCCGCTCAGCGCCGAGGCACGGTCCGTTGTTCCGGTCTTGGCACGCACGGCACCGCGCGCGGGGGCTTTGCGCAGTCGCTTGTCCAGCGTGCCGTTGATGCCGGCGATCGGCAACGATGCCCAGAAGGGATTGCGCAGGTCGATGTCGTTCCACACGACGACGAGCAGCGCGGCGAGCATGCGGGCAGTCAGTCGGTCGTTGAGCGAAAGCCCCGAGCCGTCGCTGATGCGCACGCCCGCGAGTGGCACGGCTGCCGCGGTGAGATCACGCCGCAGGACGGCGGCGCCGGCGGCCGTCGTGCCGGCGTCTCCGGTCTCGGCACCGACCTCCTTCAGCAGCATCTCCGCGATGAAGTTGTCGCTCTCGTGATCCATCTCCGCGACGATTGCCGGGAGCGAATCGGACTCGACCTGGGCGAGCCCGTAGGCATCGCCGGGAGCGTGGCCGAGGCCCACCACACCGGAGGCGACTCCGTGCTTGCGGAGCAAACGCTTCAGCTTGCCGGCTGCTGCGAGCGCGGGCTGTCGCGCGGTGTGGTGGTCGTACCAGCCGCTGTCGACGATCAGCGCCGAGAGCGGCGGGCACTCGTTGATGTAGTACGACGCTTTCCAACCAGGCCCGGTGCGCTGCGCGTCGAACCACGACTCGTCGCCGTAGACGCGCCCGTCGATACGCGTGATCCCGAGTGCGGCGACCTGCGTCGCGAGCCGCTCGACTTGGAGCGAGGTCAGCGTTGGGTCGCCAAAGCCCTTCAGGAAGACGTCCCCGTGCCACACGCCATCCTCCTGGTAGCCGCGGCCGAAGATCTCCGTACGGAAGCGGTAGGTCGCGCCGAGCTCGCGCAGCGCAGTGAACGAAACCGTCAGCTTCTCGTTCGAGGCGGGCGCGAGCGGCAGGTCGGGGTTCCGGGCGAACAGCAGCCGACCCGTCCTGAGGTCGACGACGACGGCACCCGAGGCGGTTGTCGCGTTGCCGGGGACGGCCAGTGCGTTTGCGAGCCGCGTCGGTAGCGGGGCGAGCGACGCGGCGCCGGCAGGTGCCAGCAGCAAGGCGGCGCAGATGATGATGAGGCCCCGGCGCACGCGGCCATTGTGACCGAGGATCAAACAGCCTGGGCCTCAGGCCGGACGAAGATGGGACCCGCGGCCCTTGTTCTGCGAGGGCGCTGCGCCAAGAATCGCTCTGGCGGGAGGATGACCGAGTTGCTCGAACAGATCAATGCATTGATCAGCGCACCGGCGCGCGACCTCGAGACGATCGAGCGCACGCTGACCGACGGCTACGCCCATGCGCTGTCACTCGAGGCGGAGAAGTGGCGCCTCGAAAAGCGGATCAACGAAGTGGCGCAAAGCCTCGAGCATGGCAACACCGCCAAGAAGGCACAG
>JANMWB010000229.1:0-10542 GCA_031393705.1 Thermoleophilia bacterium
ATGTGCCGAGCCCCGGCTCGGCCGCCGCCGGTACCGCCGCTCCTCGAGGAGCGCGTCGAAGCGGCCCGAGCGCCGGGTTGCGAGAGCCGCAATCGTGACTTCACGTTCGAGCTCCGAATCCGTGAGCGTTTCGACTGCTTCCACGGCACCTTCCAGCGGACGACCCGTACGTTGGTCGAACACGGTGTGCGGATGAGAGATCATCGCACTCCGAATCCTCCCGAGTCGGCTTCGCGGCTGCCAGGGGAGAAAGTACGGACATTTGCCGCTGAGCCAACGGTCGGCATCGGGGCGACGGTTCTGAGCTCCGGCCCAGCGTGCGCACTCACTCGTAGCCCATCGAATCGACCTTGTCGGGCTTGACGGTCACCACCACGCGCCGCTCATCCGGCTGGAGATAGGGGTACGTGTCCTGGTCGAGATACTTCTTCGCCATCCGGTTGATGTGGTCGACGGCCCCTTCCTCACTGATCTCGGCCGTGCCGGTGACCGAGACGTAACCGGACTGCTGGTCGGCAGCAGGCAGGACGGTCACGGCCACCCGCGGGTCGCGGCGTAGGTGCCGCTCCTTGGCGCGTCCGATCGCGGTGTTGAAGACCACGTTCTCACCGTCGGTGTCGATCCAGACCGGCGTCGCATGCGGTGAGCCGTCTTCGCGGAGCGTGACGACCGTGCCCCAGTTCTTGCCACGGAACAGCTCCGCCTGTTTTTCGGTCAACTTCGCCACTCGATCCTCCTTGTCGGGTAGGCAGGTGTTCCCGCAGAGCTCGGGACACAATCAACCGTCTAGCATCGGCTCCGTGAAGGTCGAGGCGATGGAGGTCGAGGGGCGGAAGGTCTACTCCGTTCGCGGCTTCAACAACGGGGTCGCGCGCTGGTTGAACAAGCTGCCGACACTCTGGATCGAGGGCGAGGTGACCGAGCTTCGCCGCCAGCAGCGGTGGGCCTCGGTGTTCTTCACGCTCAAGGATCCCGAAGACGGTGCGACGTTGGCCGCGCAGATGCCGCGCGGGCAATTCGACGCGCTCGAGCTCAACCTCGCCGAAGGGGAGCGCGTGCATGTCTTCGGACGCGCCGAGTTGTACGAGCAGCGTGGCGAATTGCGCGTCAAGGCGCTGACGATCGAGCGCTTCGGGATCGGCGCGCACCTCGCAGCGCTCGAGCGGCTGAAGAAGAAGCTCGCCGCCGAGGGACTGTTCGCCGCCGACAAGAAACGGCCGCTGCCGCGTTACCCGCGGCTGATCGGGCTCGTCACCGGCAACGACGCCGCCGCGAAGCGCGACGTGCTCACCCACATCGTGCAGCGCTTCCCGCCGGCCAACATCGTCGTCGCCGAGACGTACGTCCAGGGGCCGCGTGCGGCCGTCTCGATCGCGACCGCGATCAGCGACCTTTGCCGGCGCGGCGCCGACGTGATCGTGCTCGCGCGCGGCGGCGGCAGCTTCGAAGACCTCCTCCCTTTCTCCGACGAGCGCGTGGTGCGCGCGGTTGCGGACTGCCCCGTGCCGATCGTCTCGGCGGTGGGCCACGAGCAGGACACACCGCTCTGCGACCTCGCCGCCGACGTGCGCGCATCGACGCCGACCGCGGCTGCGCGTCTCGTCGTGCCCGACATCGTCGAGTTGCGCGCGCGGCTCGCCCGCTCCCGCAACGGCCTGCACCTCGGTGCCCGCCGCGCCGCCGAGCGGCATGCGCAAAGTCTTGCGGCGACGCACGAGCGGCTTCGCCGCGCGCCACTCCTCGCACTCGAACGCCGCCGCGCCCGCCTCGACACGGTCCACGCGCGGCTCGGCGCGCTCAGCCCGGTCGCGACCCTCGAGCGCGGTTACGCGATCGTCCGCCGCGGCGACGAGGTCGTGCGCGCGACCGATCAGGTCGCTCCCGGGGACGCGATCGCCGTCCGCGTCGCCGACGGCAGCTTCGGAGCCACGGTCGAATGACATTTGAAGAAGCAGCCAAAGAGCTGGAGCAGATTGTCGAGCGGCTGGAGCGCGGCGACGCGGGCGTCGACGAGCTGACGAAGCTCTGGGAGCGGGGTGAGGAGCTCTACAAGATCTGCGCCGAGAAGCTTGAGGGCGTGCAGGGAAAGATCGAGGAGCTCGCTCGCTCAACCCAAACTGAACCTGAGTAGGGCCTCGCCCGGGGTGTGGCTGTCGTTCCCGGGTCGTCAGCACCAAGCGATGCAAGGACGCAGGGAATCTCGATAGCGGGGCTATCGAGACTCCCGAGGACGCAGCAGCGCGCCGTGTGCTGGCGGGCCGGGGACCCGGCTGACATCCCGGGCGAGGCTCTAGGTTAGGATCGCGGCTATGGCCGCTCCCAAGGAACTCCTCAAGTCTGTCCCGCTCTTCAAGGGCCTGGACGACAAGCACATCGACACGCTCTCCCGCACGTTCACCGACCGCACGTTCTCCGCCGGGCAGGAAATCACCAGCGAAGGCGGCGGCGGCGTCGGGTTCTTCATCATCGAGGACGGCGAAGCCGTCGTCACCGTCGGTGGCGAGGAGCGGCGCACGCTCGGCTCGGGCGACTACTTCGGCGAGATCGCGCTGATCGACGAAGGCCCGCGCTCGTCGACGATCACCGCGAAGACGGACGTCCGCTGCTACGGGCTCACGCCCTGGCAGTTCCGCCCACTCGTCGAGGAGAACGCCACGATCGCCTGGCCGATGCTCGTCTCGCTCGCGCAGCGGCTACGCGAAATCGAAGCCGCTAAAGGCTAAGAGCTAGCTCTTCGCCGAGCTGCACGAGGTCCTCGCCGGCGAGTTCTCGCCGCCCGGACAGTGCGTGCGCGGTGAAGCCTTCGCGGACGATCCCGCCGAAGAGCTCGCACGGGACCCCGAGCGCCTCGCACCGGCGGAGCACCGCTCCGGGCGCCTTGCCTGCGAACGTCGTCGCATCGACGGTGCCCTCGCCGGTGACGACGAGGGCAGCGCCCTGCGCGCGCTCGTCGAAGCGCGTCAGATCGAGAACCAGATCGGCACCGGCGACCAGCTCCGCGCCCATGGCCGCGAACGCTGCACCGAGGCCGCCCCCCGCACCGGAGCCCGGCAGCTCGCGGTAGGCGGCGAGCTCTTCGAGTGCGGCGAGCCGCAACTCGAGCTCCTCGACCTCACCTGGGCCCGCGCCTTTCTGCGGGCCGAACACACGCGCGGCCCCGCGTTGACCGAGCAGCGGATTGCGCACGTCGCACGCAACGCGAATCGGAACGTCGTGCAGCCAACTGCCGAGCACGCCGCGCATGCCGACGCCGCCGTCCACGGTCGCGGTCCCGCCCACGCCGACGATGAGCGACGCCGGCTTCGACGCGAGTGTCGCGAGCAACAACTCACCGAGCCCGCGGCTCGTCGCGCGCAGCGGATCACGCTCCTCCTCGCTGAGCAGCGGCAGGCCGATCGCAGCGGCCGCGTCGACGACCGCGGTTCCGTCTTCGAGCAGCAGCCAGTTCGCTGCAATCACGCGTCCGAGTGGGTCGGTGACGATGGCGGTATGCCACTCGCCTCCGAGGGCTGCGTGGATCACCGACGCGGTGCCTTCCCCTCCGTCCGCGACCGGTGCCTCGACCGCCTCGATGCCGTCGACGCGTCGCATGCCGGTCGCGAGCAGTGTCGCCGCCTCCCACGGGGAGAGAACGCCCTTGAGGCTAGCCGGGGCTGCGAGAAGCTTCATCGACTCGCTCGTCGTCGTCCATCTGCTTGAGCACCGCGTACGAGAGACCTTCGCGCGCGAGAAAGATCAGACCGACGCCGACGCCAACCGACGCCTCGATCGCCTGCAGGCCGACGCCGAACGCGACGCCTCGCGCGTACTGCACGCCGTAGTTGACGAGCGGCAGGGCGATCGCAATCTGCACGAGCCCGAAGTTGCCGGGCCACAGCGGAAAGATCGTCGCCACGTTGATCAGCACCAGCACGAGCCCGGCCGCCGAGAGCGACTGGTAGATGTGAAACGCGCGCATCGCCGACCACACTGCGAACAGCTGGCACGTCCAGCCCGCGAACTGAAAGCTTGCTGCGGTCGCAGCGGCTGCCGGCGAACGCATCACAGCGAGCCCCTGGCGACCCCGAACGAGCAGCGCACGGAGGGGGCCGAGCCCCTCGAGCGCGTCGCGATTCGCCCGGCGCGCGAGCACGATGGTCGCGAGGAACAAGGAGAGCCCGACCGCGAGCACGAGCGCAATCGACGTGAGCGCCCACCCCGGGATCCTGGCCGTCACGAGCACCCAGATAACGAGCGTGACCGCGGGGAACAGGTCGAACATCCGGTGTGCGAAGACCGAGCCGACGAGCGTTGCCGTAGCGCCTCGGCGTCCGGGAATCCGACGGCGGAGCACCGCGACGCGCGCGAGCTCGCCAACCCGGCCGGGCAGCACCGCGTTCGCGAAGAGCCCGACCGAGAACGCAGAGAACACGAGCGCGAAGTTCGGACGTGGCGGAGCGATCGACTGCTTGATCACCGTCTCCCACGCATAGGCGCGGAAGAGCACCGAAAGCAGGTTGAGCCCGATGGCCGCGAAGACCCACTCCCAGCGAACGAGCGTGAACGCGTCCTGCACGCTGGTCCAGTTCGGGCCGTGCCAGATGATCAGCGCGATCGCGCCCGCCAGCAGCGGCAGCACGAGCAGGAAGCGCCAGCGTCCGTCGCGCAGACTCACGCGACAACCTCGAGGTAGGTCTCTTCGAGCCGCCGCGCGATGTCGTCCCAGGCGTAGTTCGCGAGCGCGTGGACGCGTGCCGCGCGACCCATCTCGACGCGGCGCTCCTCGTCGCTGAGCATCTCGATCACCGCAGCTGCGAGCTTGCCGGGATCGTCCGGTGAAACGAGCGTCGCCGCCTCCGGGATCGCGACCGCCGCATAGCCCGGGATGTCCGACGCAACGGCGGGCGTGGCGCATGCAAATGCCTCGGCGAGCACAAGACCGAAGCTCTCGCCGCCGAGCGCCGGCGTGACGAGCAGCTTTGCGCGCTCGAGCTCATGCGTCCGCACCTCGTTCGGGACGATGCCAAGCACGTCGATCCCCGCCTCGTCGAAGCGGAGACGCGCGTGCAGCAACCGGTACTGCATCGGGTCGGTGCCGATCACGCGCAATCGTGCGCCGGTTGCCGCGTGGATCTGCGGCCACGCCTTCAGCAGTACCGGCAGGCCCTTGCGCGTGTCGTGCCTCCCGATGAAAACGACCGCGTGGTCGCGGTCGACAGGATCTGCGTTCTCGGGGATGAGCACCCCGTTCGGGATCACCTTGTACGGCCCGGGAATGAACCGCGCCGCCGACTCCTCCGCCATCGGCGAGACCGCAATGCGCGCGTCGATGCGGTCCATGAGGAAGCCCCAGAAGTGCATCGCCGGCCCCATCCACCCGAGGTCGCCGTGGGCGTGGTGCGTCGCAACGATCGGGCATTGCGCGTACGAGACCGCGGCAACGCACACCGCCGGCGTCATCGGCTCGTGCACGTGAATGAGGTCGAACTGCTCCTCCTCGAGGACGCGGCGGACACGACCGATCGACCGGGGCGAGAGCACGATGTTCGGGAGCGAGCCGTTCGCCGGCACGACGACCGAGCGGCCGACGGGGATGATCCCCTCCGGTAGGTCACCGTGGCGCCCGCTGCGCGGATGCAAGTAGCGCGTGAGCTTCCCCGGCGGGTCGTTGCCCATCAGGATCTGCACGTTGTGCCCGCGGCGGCGTAGCGCGGCTGCCTGGTGCTCCGAATGCTCGACCACCCCTCCCCAGTACGACCACGAGAAGGGAACGACGATCCCGATCTTCAAGCGGCCACCGCCGCGAAGGCGCGCTGCAGCCGCTCGGCGCCGAGCTCGATCGTCTCGTCGGAGACGGCGAGCGAGAGGCGCGCCCAGCCGGCGCCGCTCGGCCCGAAGCCCTCGCCCGGCGCGACCGCGACGCGGTGCTCGAGCAACAGCGCCTCGGCGGTGAGCCCCTCGGGCAGGCGAAGCCAGACGAAGAACGTGCCCTCACAGACGATCGGCTCGGGCAGTGCACCGGCAATAACGTCGCGGCGACGCGCGTAGGCATCGACACGCTCGTCGACGGAGTCCTGCGGTCCTTCGAGTGCGGCGATCGTCGCTGCCTGCAGCGGCGCGAGAATCCCGACGCGGTTGTGGTCGTTCAGCAAGTTGATGCGCTCGATGATCTCCGCGTTGCCAAGAACGAAGCCGACGCGCCAACCGGCCATGCCGTAGGTCTTCGACATCGACCACAGCTCGACGCCAACGTCTTTCGCGCCGGGCGTCGCGAGGAAGCTCTGCGGCTCACGGCCGTCGAAGACGATGTCCATGTACGCGGCGTCGTGCACGACGGCGCCACCCGTGCGCTCCGCCCAGCGCACCGCGGACTCGAACGTTCCGGGCGGTGCGCACACCGCGCACGGGTTCGACGGATAGTTGAGATACAGCGCAGCAGCTTTGGGCGCGGCGTCGAGATCCGGCGCCCACTCCGGCGCCTCGAGCGATACGAGCCCGATGTTCGCGCCCGCAAGCGCAGGGCCGGACGGGTAGTCGGGGTAGTACGGGTCGGGCAGCAGAAGCGTGTCGCCCTCGTTGCAGAGGCTGAGCGCAAGCTCGACGATCGCGGTCTTCGTGCCGGGGACGAGCGCGACCTCCGTCTCGGGGTCGAGCTCGACGCCGTAGACGTCGCGGTAGCGCGCTGCGATCGCCTCTTTCGTGCGCGGCAACCCGCGGATCGGCGCATACCCGTGCGCGTTCGGCTCGAGCGCCGATGCGCGCAGCGCCTCGATCACATGCGGCGGCGGCCCCGTCTCCGGATTGCCACGGCCGAGATCGACGAGCGGCGGGCCGTCCTGGGCGGCCGCGGCGGCGACGCGCCCCAGCAGGGCGACGAAGTACTGCTGGGGGAGCCGTTGGAGGCGTTCGGGGCGGGAGCGCACTTGCGTGATCGTATGGGACGGCCCGCCGTTCAACGAGCGCGCACCGCCGCCGGTCGACTATGCCGTTGACGACGTCTGGTCGGAGGGAAAGTCTCCGGGTATGACAGAGCTCAGCGAACGTCTCGATAGTTTCGAGAGCCGCCTTCGTCTCATGGAAGACGAGCTCCACGCGCTCCGGCGCCTTGCACAGGCACAGGAAGCGCCCACGACGACGCCGTACCGGGAGATCTTCTGGGCCGACAGCGAGCCGGAGCCACAGCCGGAGCCACAGCGCGGCCCCACGCCCGTTCCGGTCTGGGAGCCCGAGCGTCGCGCGGCTCGCGCACCACGCCCGCCCCGCGCGCCGCGCGAGCCGATCGACCTCTCCGTTCTCCTGGGCGCACGCGCGCTTGCCTGGACCGGTGGCGCTGTGACGCTCCTCGGCATCGTCTTCTTCTTCGTGCGCGCGGTCGACCGCGGCTGGATCGGCCCGGCCGCGCGCGTCGCCCTCGGCGCCGGCGTCTCGGCGATCGTCCTCGCCGCCGCGCTCTGGCTACGCCGCCGCTTCGGCGATACGTACGCGTCGCTCTCCGCCGCCGGGGTCGGCATCGCGGGGCTCTACGCGACGCTGCTTGCCGCGACGGCGCTCTACGACCTCGTGCCGTCGTCCGTCGCGCTCGTCACTGCCACTGCGATCGCGGCAGTCGGCGGCGGTCTCGCCTGGCGCTGGAACTCGGAGACGCTCGCCTCACTCGGACTGCTCGGCGCGATCCTCGCCCCGGTCCCGATCACGTTTGACGGCAAGTTCACGGCCGTCGGCGTCGCGTTTGCAGGCGTCATGCTGGCGGCGGCCACTGCGCTGGCGGTGCTGCGCAACTGGCGCGGGCTGCACGTGGCGGCAGTCATTGGCGCGGCACCGCAGGCGCTCGCGCTCATCCTCGACAACCCAGCGAACACCGTGCCGGTCGTCTTCGGCATGTGGCTCGTGCTTGCCGTCGTCCCGGTTTGGCTCGCGCTCCGCACACGCCTCACCTACCTGCCCGCATCGCTCGTGATGTTCAGTGCCGCGTTCGGCGGCTATTCGGCCGGCGTGCTCTTCGGCGGCAACACGCAGGGCTACGTGCTCCTCGCGGTCGCGCTCGCCTACGGCGGCGGTGGCACCGCCCTCTATCACCGCGACCGCGATACGGCGTCGCTGCTCTGGGCGGTCGGCTTGACGCTCGCCGCGGTCGGTGCAGCCTCGCTCGCCTCCGGCGCGACGTTGACGATCGTCTGGGCCGCCGAAGCGGCGATCCTCGCGTGGCTCGCTCGTCGCATCAAGGAGCCTCGCTTCCAGTTGGCCGCGTTCGCGTGGCTCACGCTTGCGTTCGCCCACGGCATCGCGATCGATGCGCCGCCGTCAAGGCTCTTCGTCGAGAACTCCGATGCGTGGACTGCGGTCTCGAGCGCGGCGTCGCTCGCGATCGCAGCGGCGCTCGTCGGCTTCTGGCGCTTCGACTGGCAGGAACGCGCCGAAGGGTTCTTGAGCAGCTTGTTCGCCGACCTGCGGGAGCAGCAGTCGTGGATTCGTCGCGGCGGTTTCGCGCTTGCAGGCGTCACCGCTGTCTACACCGGCTCGCTTGCCGTCGTCGGCCTGCCGTCGTCGTGGGACTGGGGCCACGTGCTCGTCGCCGCGCTGTGGAGCTCGATCGCGGCGCTGCTCGTTTTCACGCGACTGCGCGTCTGGGGCCTCGCGCTCCTCGGCGCGAGTCTCGTGCTCGTGCTCGCCTACGACGTGCCGTTCATCGACGAGGTGCAGCGCTCATGGTCGTCTGCGATCGTCGCCGGCGCCGCGTTCGTGTTCGCGCTCGTCTGGGAGCTCAGCTTCGGGGAGGACCTCGAGCTTCCCGCCGTCGCCGCGCTCGTCGCCAGCGCCTGCCTGGCGGCCGCGTCCGCCGCGGAGCTACTCGACGGCGACCAGCGCGCGTGGGTGTTCCTCGCGCTCGCAGCCGGCTACGGCCTGACGGGCGTCGCGGTGCTGCGCAGGCGGCGTGACTTCGCCTCGGCGCTCGAGATCGCAGCGCTGCTGCTCGCGTTCCCGGCGTCGGTCTGGCTGCTCGACGGCACCTGGCTCGTGCTCGCGTGGGCGTTGACGGGCGCAGTGCTCGCCGTGCTCGCCCGTTACGAAGGGCGCCTCGAGTACGGCGCGCTCGCCTATCTCGGCTTCGCACTCATCCACACGCTGGTGATGGAGGCGCAGCCGAACGACGTGTTCGTTGCGCACGACCATCCCGGCTCGGGCGCCCCTGCCGTGCTCCTCGTGCTCGCAGGGCTCATCGTGTTCACGCGCATGCGTCTGTGGCTGCGCACGCCGCTGCTCTGGTTGTGCGGCGCGCTCGGTCTGTACGCCGCGACCCTCGGGATCCTCGAAGCCTCCGAGCGTGCAGGCGGGAGCATCGACACCGCGTTCCAGCGCGGCCATACCGCCGTCAGCGCCGTGTGGGCCGTCGTCGGTCTCGCGCTGCTGATCGTCGGCTTGAAGCGCAGCCGCGGGTTGCAGCTCGGCGGGCTCGTGCTCTTCGGGATCAGCCTCGCGAAGCTCTTCCTCTACGACCTCGCCTACCTCAGCTCCGTGACGCGCGCATTTTCGTTCGTCGCCGTCGGACTGCTGATCATGGTCGGCGGATTCTTCTACCAGCGGCTGGCGCAGGAGTCGCGTGGACGAAGCTGATCTGAGCGGGATGGCCGCTGCCGACCTGGTCGCGCTGTACGACGACCTCGAAGAGGCCGCCGGCCCGGTGTGGCTGATGGGCGGCTGGGGCGTCGACGCGCTGCTCGGGCGGCAGACACGGCCGCACCACGACGTGGACATCCTCGTCGAGGTGGCCGACCTCGAGCGCCACCGGCTTCGCCTGATCGAGCGCGGCTTCGCATTCAAGTACGTGTGGGACGACGAGGTTCGCTGGGTTCGAGACGACGCCTGGACGACCGAGCTGGAGCAGCCGACGGCGTTCGTCTACGGAGACGCCGCCGGTCGGGAGGTTGACCTTCACGTCGTGCGCCTCACCGCGGAGGGAGCGATCGAGATGCTCTGGAACGCTCCCTACTCCTTCACCGCCGAAGGCCTCAGCGCAACGGGCGAGATCGAAGGCCATCGAGTGCGTTGCCTCTCGGCCGAACTGCAGCGCCAGGCGCACACGGGCTACACGCTGCCGCCACACCACGTCCGGGACATGGATCTGCTCGCCGGTCGCTGACGGGGCCGGCGGCGAAGGCACCCGCATAGACTCGCAGGGATGTTCGACGAAGGACTCGCGGAGCTCCACACGCACCTCGGCGGCTCGGTCGCCACGGACATCATGTGGAGCCTCGGTCACGAGCAAGGGCTTGCGCTCCCGACGCGCGACTTCTGGGAGTTCGACCGCATGGTCACGGTGTCGGATCCGCGCGGCGTGCCGGATCTCGACTCGCTCGATCAGATCTACCACCTGACGGAGCTGATCCAATCTTCGCCGCTCGCGGTCGAGCGGAGCGTGCACGCCGCGATCGGCGGCGCGTACCGCTCGCAGCAGATCACGACGCTCGAGCTGCGCTTCAACCCGATGAAGCGCAATCGCGGCGGCGAGCGCGACCTCGACCACATCATCCTCGCCGCGATCCGCGGGCTCGACCGTGCGTCGCT
>JANMWB010000006.1:0-4881 GCA_031393705.1 Thermoleophilia bacterium
CCAGGACGAACAACACGACCCATGAGCGGTCGTGTCACGAACGTTGTCGTCCGAGGCGACTCCTACCGTGCAGCCATGCGCCTTGTGGACGTGGGCGGCCGCTCGGTCGAGCTGCACATACGACGGTCGAAGCGCGTACAGGGCCACCGCATCGTCGTGCGTTACGGCTTCCCGCCCGAGCTCGTCGTCAGACCGCGTGCGACGGAAGCGGAGATCGACGACGCGATCGCGACCCATCTCGAGTGGCTGACGAAGCAGCTCGCGAAGGCCGCGCAGCCGACCCTTGGGCTCGAACGGTTGAAATTGACGGAAGAGCAAGGACGGCGTGAGGCGAACGCGCGCATCTCGCTGATCGTGCAGTCCGAGGCGACGGCGCTCGGCGTGAAGGTCGCGCGCCTCACGATGCGCAACCAGCGCAGTCGCTGGGGGTCCTGCTCGAGCAAGGGCTGGCTGAGCTTCAACTGGCGGCTCGTGCTTGCACCGCACGACGTGCTCGACTACGTCGTCGTGCACGAGGTGTGCCACCTCGCCGAGCACCACCACGGCCCTGCGTTCTGGCAGCTCGTCGAGAGCCGCCGTCCGAACTATCGCGAGTCGAAAGCGTGGCTCGACGATCACGGTTGGGAGATGCTCGCGTACCAGCCGCCGCTCGAGATTGCCGCGTAAAGTGGCCGTGTGGAGCGCTGGGCGAGTTTCGACTGCTACGGGACGCTGATCGACTGGGACGGCGGCGTGCGCGCCGAGCTCGTGCGCGTTTTCGACGAGGAACGCGCCGACGAGCTGCTCGCGCGGTACCACGAGCTCGAGCCCGAACTGCAGCGCGACGGAACGGCGAGCTACCGCGAGGTCCTGACCGAGTCGATGCGCCGCCTCGGCGCACCGCCCGGGGAGGAGCACGGTCTCGCGGACTCGCTTCCGGGCTGGCGCGCGTTCCCCGAGGTGCGGAGCGCGCTCGAAGAGCTGCGCCACCGCGGCTGGAAGCTCGCGATCCTTTCGAACACGGACGCCGACTTCATCGCTGCGTCGCAGGTGCACATCGGCGTGCCGTTCGACGAGGTCGTCGTCGCGCAGGAGATCGCGTCCTACAAACCGGCGCACAAGCACTGGGACGAGTTCTTCGCGCGCACGAACGCGCCGCGCGCGGGCCATGCGCACGTCGGCGCATCACTCTTCCACGACGTCGAGCCGGCGAACGAGCTGGGCCTGCGCAGCGTGTGGATCAACCGCACCGGTGAACCGGCGACGGTGCAGCCGACGCGCGAGCTGACCGATCTCTTCGCCCTCCCGGAGACACTCGATGAGCTCGTTCCCGCTTAGGCCCCTGCACGCGGACGATGCGGAGCAGGTTGCCGCGTTGTTCGTTGCGGCGTTCGGCGAAGGGCGTCGCGTCGACCCCGAGGAGATCCGGTCGTGGATGCGCCATGACGAGATCGACGCAGATTGGTTCCGCGTGCTCGAGATCGATGGGCGCGTCGTCGGCTACGGCGACATCTTCGTCGAGCCTGACGTCGTGCAGGTCGACGTCGCTGCGCCAGGCCACTGGGACGTGTTCTTCGACTGGGCAGAGAGCGTGGCCCGCACGCGCGGTGTGTCGCGCGTGCGGGCGTACTTCGAGTCCGGCCACGAGCTCGAGGAGCTCACGTCGGCACGCGGGTACCGCTACTTCCGCTCGTCGTACACGATGGAGATCGAGCTCGACGCGCCGCCGCCGTTCGCAGTGCCGGAGGGGTTCGAGTTGCGCGCATATCGCGACGAGGACGAAGTCGTGTTGCGCGGGGCGCTGAATGAGGCGTTCTCGGCAGACCCGTTCTGGCACGAGGTCACACCGTCGAACTTCCGCGAGTTCTACCTCGGTGCCCGCGGTTACGACCGCGCGCTGTGGCTCCTCGCCTGGGACGGTGACCAGCTGGGCGGGTTCTCGTTGAACTATCCCGAGCGGATCGGCGACAAGGAGCTCGGCTGGGTCGGCACCCTCGGGGTGCGCGCACCGTGGCGCCGTCGCGGACTGGGCGGCGCACTGCTTCGCGCGTCGTTCAGCGCCCTCTACAAACGGGGCTTGCGCCGCGTTGGGCTTGGCGTCGACGCCGAGAACGTCACAGGGGCACTTCGCATCTACGAAGGCGCCGGCATGCGGCGCGTGCGTCAGAACGACAACTGGGAGCTCGAGCTCGCCGACGTAGGCTCGACGGAGTCGGACAACTGAGCGCGCTCAGGGCGCGCTGCCCCGACTGCCGGACGCTGACGGCGGTCGCGATCGGCCCCGACTACCAGTGCCACTCCTGCGGCCGCGAATTCGCGGCCGGCCTGCTGCGTGTCCCGCGTGCCTGGGGTGTCGGCGGCGAGGCAATGGCGGAGGCCGCCGGGATGAACCTGCCGTGGCCGGAGGCAGCGACGATCGCAGAGGAGACGCTCGACGCGCAGATCGTGGCGACGGCCCGCGAGTTGCCGCAGCGACCGCTCGTTCTCGGCGGGTGTTGCTGCTCGCACGTCGGCGCGGTGCGGGAGCTCGCGCGAAGGCACGGGCGCGTCGCGGTCGTCTGGATCGACGCGCACGGCGATCTGAACACTCCGGAGAGCTCGCCCTCCGGCAACGCCTGGGGGATGCCGCTACGGATGCTGATCGACGCCGGCGACGTCGCGTCCGAGGACGTCACGCTGCTCGGCGCGCGCAACCTCGATCCGCCCGAGGAGGCGTTCATCGCGGCTGTGGGAATCCGTCGCAAGCTCGGCGAGCTGCCCCCGCATGTCTACGTGGCGCTCGACTGCGACGTGATCGAGCCGTCCGAGCTCGACGTCTGGATGCCCGAGCCCGGCGGGATGCCCCTGGAGGAGCTGGAGGCCCTCCTGGCGGGGATCCCTCACCCACTCGGCGCCGGATTCAGCGGCCTGAAAGCCTCCGCGCGGAACGAAGCGGCTCTGGCGCGGCTGGGCCACGCCCTGGGTCTCTGAAAATGCAGCGCCTGTAACCGGGAGGCCGCGGCGGTCGGTCTAAGCTTCCGGATATGTCAGAGGCCCGGATCGACGTCCAGGTCGAGCACAAGCACGCTCCGCCGCCGTCAGAGAAGAAGCACCCGAACACTTGCCCGAAGTGCGGGTCGCACTATCGCGACGACGAGCTGGCGGCGACGCTCTGGGTCTGCGGCCACTGCGGCCACCATTTCCCGATGAGCGCCCGCGCGCGCATCGACTGGTACACGGACGATGGCTCGTTCGTCGAGGAGGCCGCTGACGTCCGTTCGGAGGACCCACTCGACTTCTTCGACCTCCGGCCGTATGCCGAGCGCCTCTCCGAAGCGGAACTGAACACGGGCCTCAGCGAGGCGACACTGATCGGGCAGGCAACGATCGGCGGCCATCCGGTCGAGCTGTCGGTGATGGACTTCACGTTCATGGGCGGCTCGATGGGGAGCGCGGTGGGGGAGAAGTTCTCTCGGGCGTGCGACTCCGCTATCGAACGCGGCGTACCGCTGGTATCGGTCACCTCCTCGGGTGGCGCGCGGATGCAGGAGGGGATCCTCTCGTTGATGCAGCTCCCGAAGACCGTGTGCGCGGTCGAGGATCTGCACGACGCCCACATTCCGATGATCACGGTGATGGCCCACCCGACGACGGCAGGCGTCCTCGCGTCGTTTGCCTCCCTGGGGGACGTGACGATCGCCGAGCCGGGCGCGCTGATCGCGTTCACCGGCCCGCGCGTCGTGCAGCAGACCACACGCGAAAAGCTGCCTGACGACTTCGGCCTTGCCGAGCAGAACCTTCGCTTCGGCCATATCGACGCGATCGTCCCGCGTGGCGAACAGCGCGACCATCTCACCCGCCTGCTGAGGCTCTTCGCGTGACCGAGAAGGACCAGGAACTGAACCTGCGGCAGCGGCTCTCGGGCCTATCGCGGCTCCCGCTCTTGCGCGGAGTGCGGGTGAACGGCGAGTCTGAGCGCCTGGAACGCCAACTGGAACGGCTGCAGGCAGACACGAGCGACGAGGCGATCTGGCGCTCGGTCGAGCTCGCGCGCCATGTCGACCGTCCGTACACGATGGACTACGTCCACCGCTTCATCGACGACTGGGTCGAGCTGCACGGCGACCGCGGCCGCGCAGACGACGGCGCGCTCGTCACGGGGCTCGGCAAGCTCGACGGCCGCACGGTCGCGCTGATCGGCCACCAGAAGGGCCGCGACGTGAAGGAGCGGCTCGACCGGCAGTTCGGGATGGCCTATCCCGAGGGCTACTACAAGGCGATGCGCGTGATGGAGATCGCCGAGCGCTTCGGCTTCCCGGTGATCTCACTCGTCGACACGCCGGGCGCCTATCCGGGCGTCGCGGCCGAGCAGCACGGCCAGGGCGGCGCAATCGCGCGCTCGCAGGCCGAGATGGCACGGCTGACGGTGCCGACGGTCGCCTGCATCATCGGCGAGGGCGGCTCGGGCGGCGCGGTCGCGATCGCCGTCTCCGACCGGGTGCTGATGCAGGAGAACGCGATCTATTCGGTGATCACCCCCGAGGGCTGCGCCGCGATCCTCTGGCGGGACGCCGGCGAGGCGAAGAAGGCCGCCGCCGCCTTCAAGCCGGACGCGCTGCACTGCTTGGAGCTCGGTGTGATCGACGGGATCGTCGCCGAGCCGGAGGGCGGAGCCCAGAACGACCACGACGAGGCCGCGAGATTGCTCCGGGCAGCCCTCGTCGAGTCGCTGGAGGAGCTCGAGGACACCCCGGGCGAGGAGCTCCGCCGCCGCCGGCGGGCCAAGTTCCGGGGCATGGGCGTTTTCGCCTAGATCCGGCGTCTTTCCACATCGTCCACAGGGTTTTCAACGGGTTGTTATGCCCTTATGAACGCGTCGAGGCCCGCCTTGCAGCGGGCCTCGGGCGCCTAACCCCCCGTCAG
>JANMWB010000047.1:0-15309 GCA_031393705.1 Thermoleophilia bacterium
CTCCTGCGTGACGATCTTGCCGCCCAACTGGGTGAAGCGCGCCTTGAAGGCCTGGACG
Source organism: Thermoleophilia bacterium (assembly GCA_031393705.1). Taxonomy (GTDB): domain Bacteria; phylum Actinomycetota; class Thermoleophilia; order Gaiellales; family Gaiellaceae; genus PALSA-600. The sequence continues at coordinate 59 of JANMWB010000047.1, forward strand.
ACGTTCTTGAAGTAGACGATGACGGTGTCGGTTGCGAGGGAGGCGGTGCGCCAGCCCTTGCCCCAGGCGTACTGCGCCATGGCCGAGCCTTCGTCCTGGGCGACGTTGCCGAAGCTGAAGGCGAGCTTGCCCTTCGCACCGAACCGCTTTGGCCCCATCTGATCGGTGCCGATGCACGGTGCGATCGCGAGCACACCGCGGTTGATCGTCTCCTGGACGACCGGCGCAGCGAAGTCGACGTCACACGTCGTGAAGATCACGTTGGCACCGGCGCCGAGCAGCTTCAGCGCGCATGCCTTGGCGATTGCCGGCTTGTTGCCCTGCGTGTCGCAGGTCTGGATCTGGAGCGGACGTCCGCTGACGCCGCCTCTCGCATTGATCTGCTTGACCCGCAGCTGCGCCGCGGCGAGCGCCGGGTTGTCGAAGGGAGCCATCGCGCCCTTGCTGTCGAACGCCCAGCCGATCACGATCGGCTTCGCGGCCGTGTTGCGCGCCGCAGCGGTCGCCGCAAGCACGACCAACGAGGCCGCGACGACGACCATGATGAGCCCCGCACGGGAACCCAGTCTCTTCATTTCCACTCCTTCACTGTCTGCCGCCGCGGTGCGGCGGACGGGGGACCTGCAGACCAGCACTGCTCGAACGCCTCGCGTGCACGTGCAAGCGTCTCCGTGGCCGGCGCCGCCCAGAACGAGTCCGGGTATTCGGCGCCGAACGTGCCGTCGTCGGAGAAAATCTCGATGTCGTACAGCCCGTCCCAGCCGGCAGCGTCGAGCGCGCGCAGGATCCCGGGCAAGTCACCGGCACCGTCGCCGGAGAGTGCGCGGTCGGCCCAGCCGCGCGTCGGCTCGCGGTAGTCGGCCACATGGACGCCGACGAAACGGTCGATCTCACGTTCGATGTCGTCGAACAGGGTCGGGGTGTTCCACAGATGCCACGAGTCGAACTGGATTCCGAGCGCGGGTGGGTCGCCGGCATCGCGAATCAACTCGACGGCCTCGGGGATCGAGGAGACGAGCGTCCACTCTTCGCCTCCAACGCGCTGGTACGGCTCGAGCCCGATCCGAAGACCGAGGCGCTCGGCTTCGCGCGCGACCGTCGCAAGACCGTCAACGGCGATCGCACGTGCATCGTCGGCGTCGCGGCCGAGACCGGTGCCGGTCAGGCACACGATCGACGACGGATTGAACGGGGCAAGCCGCTCGAGCGAGCGGCAGAACGCGTCGACGCGTTCGGCCGGATCGTCGGGGCCGCCGAGGAGTGGGAGTGGCAGGACGGACGGGACGGCGGGCACCGCGGCAGCGGACTCGAGGCCGCTCGCCTCGAGCGCCTCGAGCGCTTCGGCGTCGGCGCCCTCCCCGAGCTTCAGCTCCCAAACGCCGATCCCGTCGAGGCCCGCGGCGGTGTAGTCGCGGAGGTCCTCGGCAAAGCTCGAGCGCAGGGTCGTGATCTGGGAGACGGAGACGCGGGGTGCCACAGGGGCATCCTTTCACGACGTTTGACATCTGATCAAGGGCATAGGAAGGTCTGTATTCATGCCGCGTCTACGCCAGCAGCCCGCCGAAGGCCAGATCCGCCACCGCACGATGGCGGAGTTCGCCCTGGAGCAGCTGCGCGAGGCGATCATCCTCGGAGAGCTGCCCGCCGGGACGCCACTCCGGCTCGACGAGCTTGCCCGTTCACTGGGCATGAGCATCTCGCCAATCCGGGAGGCGGTACGCCAACTCGAGGCGCTCGGGCTCGCGAAGCACGTGCCCCACCAGGGCGCGAAGGTGCTGGATTTCGACGTCGACGAGCTGCGCGACCTGTTCGAGGTGCGGCTCGCGCTGGAGTCGCTCGCCGTGCGCCGTGCGGCGGAGCGGTTCACGGATGCGGATGCGACGAGCGCCCGGGCGCACCTCACGCGCTTCGACGAGACGCGCGAGGCCGGCGACGTGCGCCAGACGATGCGGGCGCACACGGCCTTCCACTTCACGCTGTACGACGTGTCGGGCTCGCCGTGGCTCGTGGCGCTGATCCGGCCGGCCTGGGTTCGCGCGGAGCGGTTCCGCCCGGCGCTGCTCGCCTCCGCCGGTGACCCCCAGGACACGCATCGCGCGCTCGACGAGCGAATGCTCGCCGCGTGCATCGCGCACCGCCCCGACGAGGCGGCGAAGGCGTTCTACGATCACCTCGAGCTCGCAAGCGTCTTCTTCCAGACGGAGCTCGGCGGGCGCGGCATCTTCGAGCGGTAGGCGCGATGTCGAACAGCCGCCTCGTCTACTCGACCGGCGACGGCGACCAGCGCAAGCGCCCCGTGGAGAAGGCAAGCGTGCCGGATCTTCCACGCGACGGCGTCGTGCGCATCTTCCGCGGCAAGGGCGGCCGCGGAGGGAAGGCCGTCAGCGTCGTTCGCGGGTTACCGCCCCGCGAGCTCGATGCGGTCGCGAAAGACCTGAAGAAGCACTGCGGCTCCGGTGGAACGGTCAAAGAGGGAGCCGTCGAGATCCAGGGCGACCACCGCGAGAAGATCGCGGCGCGGCTGACTGCACAGGGCTACGTCGTCAAGCTCGCCGGAGGGTAGTCCGAACCTGATTCGGTGTCAGCCGAACCAGATTCGAGAGTTTTGGCCCTAGAAGGGCCGAAGCGTCAGGTGCGCACACTCAACGCCCGCCGCCGCGCCGCTTACGCTGACTTCCACGATGGCCGTGTTACGGGTTTCGACTTCTTTTTTCGATGGCTTCTGGCCTGCCCTAGCGGCCGGTGTTCTGGTGCTCGCGCTTGGCTATATCGCGATCGATCGGCTGCTCGGGCTGCGTGACCGCGCACGAATCCACGCTCGCACCCGCAACGCGGCGCTGCGAATCGTTCATGGAGAACTCCTCCACAACGGAAGCGAAATCACAACGTGGGAGGAAGAACTGCCGACGATGGGGATCCCATTTCCTGGGTTCGAGCTTGGCGGTTGGGAACTCGTCTCACAGATGGAAGCACTGTTAACGCTGGACCCCAAGACCGCAGATCATCTCGTTCACGCCTACAACCGAATGCGTTCATGCAACGAGCTGTTGGCTGACCTCCGTGACCTCCAGACTGGACCGTCCGCGCTCGCGGTCGCACTTCGAGTAGCTGGTTCAGCGCGAGACGAAGGGACGAACTCGGCGCCGATCGACGCGTTTCTAGCGGAGTACAAGCAACACAAGATCGACTTACGTGATGGGTTACTCCGTCGTGTGGCCGACCTTCAGCCACATCTCAACAATGCGATCGACGCAGTGGAGCACGAGATTCAGATCGCTGCACCTGTTCCAGCCGCTCAGCGCAAGTTCCGTCACACCCAACCGCCGGATTTCATCGGCGGCCAACGTTCAGAATAGGTTGCCCACCGCTCCCGATCCAGGAGTCGTTGCAGCCCGGACAGAGCCCGCGGCTCAGCTCTTAGCGAGCCAGCGGTCGGCCGCCGCGAGTCGCCGCTCGAGCTCGTCGATCGTCGCCTCCGACACCTTGCGCACGCGCGAGAGGCGGTTGAGCTCCGCATTCACCTGGCCATGCGTCATGCGCGTGCGGCGCACGAGCTCGCGCGCGACCTTCGCGTTCGCGTCGCGTAGCTCGCCCTTCTCCTCCTTGCGCGTGAGCAACGCCGTTCCTTGCTCGTCCCTGCCGGAGAGCGGCGGCGGTGGCGCGAGCGTCAACTCGATCTCGTCGTTCGGGCCGTCGTCGAGCTCCAGCTCGTCACCGAAATCGCCCGACGGATCGGACGCCTCGGTCGCCACCGCCGAGAGCGCAGCGAAGAGCGACATCTGCTCCTCGTCTCCGGGCTCGCGTTCCTGCTCACCTTCGATCCGCGGCTCGACGTCTCGCTTGCGCAACGAGTGCCGGCGCTGCTCGGCGACCCCGGCAGCGTGGCGCCGCAGGCGCGGATCGTCGGGGATGAACAGCCACGCGCGCTGGCGCGGCACGCCACGCGTCCAGCGGACGAGTCGGCCGACCGCCTGGCGGAAGAAGAGCTCAGTGGACGTGGTCGTCGCGTAGACGCCCACGCGCAGGCGCGGGATGTCGACGCCCTCAGAGACCATGCGTACAGCGACAAGCCAGGGATCGGAACCGGCGGCGAACTCGGCGATCCCCGCGGAAGCAAGCGGATCATCCGACGTGACGACGCGCGCCGACGTCTTGAAGCGCGTACGGAGCAGCTCGGCAATACCGCGCGCATGTTCCTGGTCGGTCGCGATCACGAGCCCGCCTGCGTCGGGCTGCTCACGACGAACCTCGGTCAGCCGCGCGTGCGCGGAGCGCAACACACTCGGCAGCCATTCGCCGTCGAGCGAGAGCGCGGTGCGCAGCCGCTGGCTGGTGCGTGCGGAGTCGAGGCGGTCGTCGAAGGTCGCGGAGTGGATCGAGCCGTCGGGCGCAGCCCATTCCATCTGACCGTTCGTCGTCGGGAAGTAGACGGGGCGCACGACGCGGCGGTCGGCGAGCGCGTCGCCGTAGCTGTATTCGAAGTCGGGCACGGCTTCGTCGCCCTCGTAGGAGACGAAGGGAATCGCGCGGGTATCGGATCGGAACGGCGTTCCCGAGAGCGCGAGCCGCCGGCGCGCGGGCGCGAAGGCCTCCTGGATCGCGGCGCCCCACGCGCGATCGTCGGCTGCGTGGTGCAGCTCGTCGAAGACGACGAACGCGTCCTGCGAGAGCCGGCGCAGCAGCGCCGCGCTCGCTGCAACCTGTTGGTACGAGGTGACGATCCCGTGCATGTCTGTCGGGAGGCGACCGTCGGCCGCCGACCAGGCCGGGTCGAGGTGCAACGAGAACGCCGCCGCCGCGCGAGCCCACTGGATTTTCAGGTGTGCGGTCGGAGCAACGACGATCAGCCGAGCCGGATGGTCTGCGAGCTGGTGCCGAGCCGCCGTGAGCGCGAAGGTCGTCTTCCCGGCACCGGGCGTCGCAACCGCAAGGAAGTCAGGCTTGTCAGCCTCGACGAACTGGTCGAGGGCGGCCTTCTGCCACGGCCGTAGGCGAATGATCCTGGTCATTTGAAGAGGTGAAACGAACGCCCGCTGCTGCGGGCGCTGCGCCTGGGCGACGCCCCGACGACGATAGCGGCCGGGTCAGAGGGCGCTCGGGGAGACGTCCGCTCTCAGCGGAAAGCGTCTGCGACGAGCTCGTAGGAGCGGCGCCGCGCCTTGTGGTCGTACGTGATCGTGACGATCATTGCTTCATTCGCGTGGTACGACGCGACCACTTCCTCGAGCCCAGCGTGCACCGTGACCGGTGAGCCGACGACCGCCCGTCGCCCTGTCGGCGGTGGCTGATCCTCGAAGAACTGGAGTGCTCTCTCGACCGGTGGGATGGGGATCAGGCGACCTTGGCGCAGCAGCGTCATCGCCATGCGCGAGCTCGATGCGAGGTGCTGCGCCTCCTCGTCGTCCTCGGCGCACACGACGGAGACCGCGACGCCGACGTACGGCTCCGCGCGGCGGCTCGACGGGACAAAGCGCTGGCGATAGAGCTCCGCGATCTCGGCGCCAGCAGGGTTGATGAAGTCGGCGAACACGTACGGCAGGCCGAGCTCGCCGGCCCAGATCGCGCTTTGCGCCGACGAGCCGAGGAGCCACACCTCCGGTCGCTCCGGTCCGCCCGGTAGCTCGGCCAGCCGCGCGAACGGATGACCGTCCGGGAAGTCGTCCTCGAGATAGGCGAGCAGCTCCGCGAGCTGCGCGGGGAAGTCATCCGGCGAGGCCTGGCGGCGGTCGCGTTGCAGCGCGAACATCGTCTCGCGATCGCTGCCGGGCGCGCGACCGAGGCCGAGGTCGATGCGGCCCGGATACAGCGCGGCGAGCATGCTGAACTGCTCCGCCACCTTCAGCGGGCTGTAGTGCGGGAGCATCACGCCGCCGCTCCCCACCTTGATCCGCGACGTCGCGGCCGCGACCGCGGTGATCAGGATCTCGGGCGCAGCACTCGCGAGCATCGGTGTGCCGTGATGCTCCGCGATCCAGTACCGCTCGTAGCCGAGCGCCTCGACGTGTTGCGCCAGGTCGATCGAGTTGCGCAACGCGTCGCCCCCGACCGACCCTTCGGAAATCGGCGATTGGTCGAGGACGCTCAGCGGAAAGGGCACGAGCCCATAGTGCCCACGCCCTCTCCGGTGAAGCGTCAGCTCAGAAGTTGATTGCGACTTCGCCGGCCGAGACCTGCGGCGGCGAAACATTTAGGTCCGGCAGATTTTCGCTGACCCACGAACGTGCAGCCTGGTCAGATGCAGTCGCGCCCGCCTGGTTGTCGTACACGCTCACGGACACAGCACCGTCCGCAGTGCGGACCAAGTAGTACGCCTGGAAGCCGTCGATGTCGCCGATCAGCCGCTTCACGTCGCTCTCGTGCTCGACGAGAGCGTCCGCCAGCTCGCTGCTCCCCGAGTAGACCCGAATCGTTGCGAACACGATGCCCCTCCTGGTTCGAGTGGCGCCTAGTGTCACACGGCACGTGCCGAAAGTCACGCTCGGCGCGTGATGCGCCCGGCGAGCCGCTTCGGGAGCGACGGCTCCAGCAGCTGCGTAGCGACGAGCGCGCCCGAGCCGCCGCCGAGACCCGGGCCTGGATGCGTCGATGCGCCGACGAGCCACACATTTTCGACGGGCGTCTTGTGCTGCGCGCGCCAGAGGAAGTTCTGGTCGAGCGCGAGCGACCCGCCGTACGGGTCACCGTGAACGAGATTGATGTTGGCGTCCTGCAGGTCGGCCGGGGACAGCGTCGTGCGCTTGAGAATCGACGACTCCAGGTTCGGGATGTGCTTCGCGATCCGTGCCTGGATTCGATCGGCATAACGCTCACGCAACTCGGGCGACCAGACGCCGTCAGCGACGTCGATCTCGTCGGCGGCGTCCCCTTTGACACGCCACGGCAGCTCTTGCAACTGCACCCAGAGAAGCCCCTTGCCGGCAGGGGCGCGCGAATCGTCCATCGTCAACGGCTGCCCCACGACCACTGTTGCCTCCGCGGGGAGCAACCCACGCTCCGCCTCGTTGACCGCGCGCGAGACACCGTCGAGGCCCGGCGTCAGGTGCACGATCGCCGTCTGACCGAGCCGCTCGTCTCCCTCCCACCGCGGCGGTTCTGAAAGTGCGAAGTGCATCTGCATTTCCGAGCGCCCATAGCGGAACCGCGGAGCCTCGTGCCCTTCGAGCAGACGGCCGTAGAGTTGCGTCGGGGTCACGTTGCAGATCACTGCGCGCTGCGCGCCGATCGCCGTGCCGTCCGCGGTCTGCACACCTTTGGTCGTCACCCGCGTGACGTCCGCGCCGGTCTCGCACGTACCGCCCTGCTCGCGGATGTACGCGACCAGTGCGTCAGCGAGCTTTGCACCACCGCCCCGGGGAATCGGCATGCCGCCCTCCTGCACCGCGACAGCGATCACCTGCGCCATGTAGCCGGACGCCGCCGCGTCCGGCCCGAGACCCGTGTGCAGCACCCAGGGCGCGAGCACGCCGTGCGCCCGCGGAGAAACGAACGTCTCCTCGAGCCAATCACGCGCGGAGACGAGCAGGTCGCCGGCGAAATCGCGCGCGCCCTCTCGCCCCAGCCGTCTGATCGCCTTCCACGCGAAGGAAGCACCATGCCGCGACCAGAGCTCCGTGCCGAGAACGCCGAACGACAGGTCGGCGTTCGGAAAGAATTCGTCGAGCAGTGAGAGCCACGCCGTGCCGTCCCCGAGGTGCAGGCGATCGAGCTCGGCGGCATTCGCCTCGGCGCTCCGCAACAGAAACGCGCTCTCACCGTCCGGGTAGAGCGTGCCGGTTGGAAGCTCGGTGTTCAGGTACTTGAGCCCGTGCCGCGCGAGATCGTCGCCGAGCTGTGCGTGCGCTGCGCCGCCGACCCACAGGGGATGCCACGCGCTGTAGACGTCGTGCAAGAACCCCGGCGCCGTGAGGTGCGCGGTCTTGATCGCGCCGCCGAACCACTCGTTGCGCTCGAGCACGCACACGTCCCAGCCACCCTTCGCAAGCAGCGCTGCGCACGCGAGCCCGTTGATGCCGGAACCGACGACTATCGCGTCGTGCTCAGCCAACGATCGCCCTGAACTCCTCGTCCGTCACGAGCCGTCGGTTCTCCATCCCAAGCTGCTTCACGGCGGCCAGCACCTCGGCGCGTCGTTCTTCCGGCACGTCGAGCCCGAGCTCGTCGGCCTTGATGCGGATCGAGTCGAGCCCGCTCTTCTTCCCGAGCACGATTGAGCGGCCGGTCGCGACGAGCTCGGAGGAGTAAGGCTCGATCGACTGCGGATCGTGAAACTGCGAGGCGACGGCGCCGCTCTCGCGGCGATAGAGCGTTTCGCCGGTCAGCGGCTTCCACGGCTCGAGCTCGTAGCCCGACAGCTCGCGCACGCGCGCCGAGACGGCGCGGATCTTGTCGAGCTTCAGGTTCGACTCGACGCCGTACAGCGCGCGCAATGTCAGAGCGACCTCGCCCAGGTTGGCGTTGCCGGCGCGTTCGCCCATGCCGTTGATCGTCCCGTGCACGTACGACGCACCTGCGCGAACCGCGGCGACCGCGCTCGCTGTTGCGACGCCGAAGTCGTTGTGGCCGTGGAAGTGCACTGGCACATCGACGAGCTCGACCGTATGGCCGACGAGCTCCGCAACCGCCTCCGGCGAAGCGATCCCGATCGTGTCGACGACGACGACTTCCTTCGCTCCCGCCTCGACCGCGGCGCTGTAGACCGCGTCGTAGAAGTCGCGCTCGGCCCGTGACGAGTCGACGCCGAAGAACGCGGCGTGGATGCCGTGCTCGGCCGCGAAGCGCATGGCGCTCGTGATGCGGTCGAGCATCTTCTCGCGCGAGACGCCGATCGCCTCCAGCTTCAAGTCGGAGATCGGCGACTCGATCACCGAGTAGCTCACGCCCAGCTCGACGAGCGCCTCGAGGTCTGCAGGCACCGCGCGCGAGAAACCCCAGATCTCTGCCCGCAGCCCGGCGGCGGCGATCAGCTCGACGGCTCGCCAGTCGTCGTCGGATACGCGCGGGAAACCCGCTTCGATCCGGTCGACACCGAGGTCGTCGAGCAGCCGCGCGATCTCGAGCTTCTGCTCCGGATCAAGGACGACGCCGACCGTCTGCTCGCCGTCGCGCAACGTCGTGTCGTACAGGCCGACGTGTCCGCCGATCGCGTACGCGTCGTTCAACCGACCGGTCCAAATGAGATCAGACAAACACCACTCCATCGGGGAACGGCGAGAGCCTTTCAGCTCCCGTCTCGGTGATCAGGAAGTTGTCCTCGACGCGCAGGCCGCCGCCACCCTGCCAGTAGCAGCCCGGTTCGATCGCCAAGACCATGCCAACCTCGATCGTGCCGACGCCCGCCTGGTGCGCATAGGGCGGCTCGTGGGCGCGCGCGCCGACGCCGTGACAGATCGGGTGGGTCGGCTGGCCCGGGTAGCCGAGCTCCTCCAGCCCGTTGCGCACGAGCACGTCGAGGCCGGCCAGCTCGGCGCCCGGCTCGCAGTAGTCGATCGCGCTGCGGTAGACGGCGAGCAGGCCCGCTTCGAGCTCGCGATAGTCGTCGCGCAACTCGCCGATGCAGAGGAGCTTCGTGTGGTCAGCCCAGTAGCCATCCGCGCAGACCCAGATCTCGAACAGCGTCGGCTCGCCCTCGACGACGGGGAGATCGCCGGTTGCGGTGAACGTCTTGATCCCGCTCCCGGCCCAGATGAGCGAGAAACCGAACGCCAGGTCGACCTTCCCTTCCCAGCCGGTGCCCTGCCCGTGGACGAAGCCCTGCCAGATCGCCGCGACCTCGCTCTCCTTCATCCCGACCTCGATCTCGCCGCGCACGTGCTCCATCGCGGCCGCGCAGATTTCGTTCGCGATGCGCAGCCGCTCGACCTCTTGCGGGGTCTTGATCGCGCGCGCGGCATTCAGGACGCTCATCGCATCGCCGGCATCCGGCCACGCGTCGAACCAGGCCTTCGTGAACGTCGTCGGCTCACCGACCATGCGGTCGGCCGCCTGCGTGCCCATCGTCAGCTCGAGGCCGACACGGCCGTAGTCCTTCGACGCGGCAAGCGCCGCATCGAGCGTACGAGCGGGCACCGGGCGCGGGTCGTCGTCCGCATAGCCGCGGATCAACCGTAGGTCCTTCGTCCATGCGCTGTGCGCGGCGTCCTCGGCGGATGCCTCGATCGTGATCAGAACCGGGTCGCCCTCGCGCGGGAACACGCACGCGTCGTAGCCCTTCATGCCCCAGAAGTTCGTCAGGTAGAGGACATTGTCCGGCGCGCGGACGACGAGCGCGTCGAGTTCGCGCTCCGCCATCAGCGCGCGGACACGCTCGAGCTTCGCGTCGTCGCGGGCCCAGCCCACCTTTACGTGTCCTCGCCCCACGGCCGCACGCGCGGCAGCGGCGGCGTGCCGTGACCCTCCTGCCAGGAGATGACCGGATTGCGCAGCACGCCGATCTTCTCGATCTCCGCCTCGATCACGTCGCCGGGCTTGAGGTAGAGAAGATCGCGCTCCTCCTTCGACTTGAAGCCCGCGACGCCGGCGACCGTCCCGGTCGAGAGCACGTCGCCGGCGGAGTACCCGAGCGCCGAGAAGTTCGAGAGGATCTCCGGGATCGTCACGCTCATCCGCCCGGAGTGTGACTCCTGGCGCACCTCCCCGTTGACGCGGAGCTGCATCGCGAGGTCGTGCGGATCGCCGAGCTCGTCCGGCGTGACGATCCATGGGCCGAGCGGGCAGAACGTGTCGATCGCCTTGCAGAAGCTGAAGACGCCGGAACGCATCTCGCCGCGCTGGATGTCGCGCGCAGTGATGTCGTTGAAGATCACGTAGCCGCCGATGTAGTCCGCGGCTTCCTCCGGCGGGAACCACTTGCCGGCCTTCTTGAGCACGACCGCAAGCTCGAGCTCGTCGTCGAGCTCCTCGGTGAGATGCTCCGGATAGATGACCGGCTCGTCCGGGCCGATGATCGCGTCGACGTTCTGGAAGAAGTTGATCCACGGTGCGATCTGGTGCGACCAGTCGACGTTCTTCGACTCCTCTTCGTGCTCGCGGAAGTTGCCTGCCGTGTGGAAGAGCTTCTTCGGGATGATCGGCGCGCGCAGCTTCGCCTCGGCGAGGAACGTGCGATCGGACGTGTCGTCGGCGCCACCGCGCTCGAAGTACTCGCGCATCGTCGGCACGTCGAGGCGCACGATCTCGTCGCCGTCGACGCGCCCGACCTTGCCGTCGTCGTAGGTGACGAGCTTCATCCGCAGATCCGCTGCGCTACGAGCGCATATGTCTCGGCCGTCTTGACGAGGCCGTCGATGTCGAGGTTCTCGCCGAGATCGACGTCCATCAGCCCGGTCGAGGTTCCGTAGTTGAGCGTCGGGATGCCGTAGCGCGTCAGCGCGGACGCGTCGCTGAACCAGCGCGTCACGTCGCGGCCCGGCGTCTCGCCGAACACCTCTTCGTGCGCCGCGTCGACAGCCTGCACCAGCTCGTGCCCCTCGTCGATCTCCGCGCCCGGAGCGGTGACATAGACCTCGCCCTCGACGCCGTAGTCGGGGAAGCGACCGGCGAGTGAGCGAACGAAGTCGAGCACCTCGCGCCGCGCCACGCCCATCTCTTTCGTCGGGGGAACGCGGATGTCCAGGAACAGATCGGTGTGATGCGGCGTGCGCGAGACGCGCCACCCGAAGCCGCCGTTGACGGCGCCGACGTTGACGATCGCCTTCGCACCGCGATAGGCGTTCGTCGGATCGTCTTCCCACGTCGGGATCCACTCGAGCACCGCGCTGCACACCTCGTGCATGCGCAGGATCGAGTTCTGCTCGCGCTTGCCCTCGCTGAACGCCGTGTGGATGAAGTTGCCCTGCACGCGGATCCGCAGCCAGAGCGAGCCGAAGTGCCCGAGCACGACCTTGCCCTCGGTCGGCTCGCCGAGCAGGCACATGTCCGCGACACCGCCGTGCGAGACGAGGTAGCGCGAGCCGGCGGCATAGCCGCGGTACTGCGCGCCTTGCGCCGATCCGTATTGCGTCTTTTCGATCTCGCCGCAGACTGCTGCGATCAGCACGTCGCCGCGCAGTTTCACGCCGGCGTCCTGCAGCGCGCGCACCGCCTCGACGTAACAGGCGAGCGCGCCTTTCATGTTCGAGATGCCGAGCCCGTAGAGCCGCCCGTTCTTCACGAACGCCTTCGGCTGGAAGCCGGGCACGTCCTTCAGCCACGGCTCGCGGCCCGAGTACGAGGTGTCCATGTGGCCGTTGAACATCAGCGTCTTGCCGCCACCCGTCCCGGCCCAGGTGCCGAGCGCGTTGGCACGTCCGTCCTCGACCTGCTGCCACTGCACCTGCAGGCCGATCTCCTCGAAGAGCGAGACCATGAGCTCGGCCATAGGCTGCTCGTTGCCGGTGAAGCTGTGCACGTCGATCAGCGCGCTCGCGGTTTCGATCAGCCGGTCCTTTCTGATCTTCAACTGTGCCTCCGCATCTCCGTCAAGCCTACGAGCGCACGTACGGGAGCACGCGCTCCCCGAACAACCGGATCTGCTCGTGACGGTCCTCGCCCCACAGTTCGAGCATCACGTGGGTGCAGCCTGCGTCCTTGTACTCCTGGATCGCGGCGATGCAGTCGTCCGGCGTGCCCGCGATCGGCTTGCATTTGTCGAGGATCGCGTCGGTCACCAGCTCTTTCGCCGCGAGGCGGCCACCACGCTCCATCGCGTCGGCGACAGGCCGGATCTCGTCCTGCTCGAGGCCGGCGAGGTCGAGCAGCGTGTCTGCGGAGCCCTGGATGTTCTGCACCTTGTTGGCGAGATACATCCCGGCGATCTCGCGCGCACCGTCGCGGCCCTTGTCGCGGTCGGTGGCGTGAATCGAGGCAACGATCGTGCAGCCGATGTCGATGTCCGCGTTCACGTTCTCGCGCGTGTAACGCACGAACGCGGGCGTCGTGATCGACGGTGTCAGACACCCGTCGCCGATCTCACCCGCCAGCGCCTGCATCTTCGGCGCGGTCGCTGCGACGTAGACCGGCGGCACTTCGCGCGGCGTGTGTGCCTCAGGCAGCAGCGCCGGAACGTCGGCGCTCCAGGTGTCACCGTCGTACTCGAACCGCTCGCCGCCGAGCACGCCGCGCACGATGTTCACCGCGTCGCGCATTGGACCGAGCGTCTTCTTCGTCTGCATCTTCGTGTTGTTGAGAAAGATCTTCGAGGTTCCGAAGCCGAGGATGAAGCGGCCCGGGCCGGCGGCCTCCTGCACGACGCGTGCGTCCATCGCGACCTGCACGGGATGACGCGTCGAGGCGGCGATGATCCCCCAGCCGATCGTCAGACGCTCGGTCTCGGCGGCCATCAGTGCGGCGACACCCGTTGAGGAACGCGCCTCCATGCCGTGCTTGCGCCACCACGGGTACGCCTCGGCGAGCCAGATCGTGTCCATGCCCGCCTCGTCCATCGCGCGCGCGGACGCGAGCATCTCGTCGAGCGGCTCCATGGTCAACTGCATCACGCCGATGCGGAAGGGCACGGCCACGGCGGCGACCTACGCCTTGGCTTCCGCGACAGCAGCCTGGACTTGCGTGTCGAGCGCCTTCAAGACGTGCTGCACCTGCTGGTTGACGATCGGCTGCAGCACGCGCTGCCCCATCGAGCCGACCGGACCGGCGAGCTTCACGTCGGCCGCCCACTTCATCAGCGTCCCGCCGTCAGCGTCAGAAAGCTCGAACGACGTCTGCATATTCAGCATGGCGCCGACGCCCTGGCCCTTCACATGCAGCTTCGCGAACTCGAGCTCGCGCTCTTCGGTCTTGTCCATGTCGATCTTCATCTTCAGGCCGCCGAGCCCGAGCGGAATCTTCACGTTCGCGGTCCAGCGCTTGTCGTCATGGACGTCGAAGCTCTCGACGCCCGGCATCGTCTTCGCCATCGATGCCGGGTCGTTCACGACCGCCCAGACCGCGCTACGCGGCGCGTCGAACTGCCGCTCACCGGAGACGTTCAAACGTCCACCGTGGTCACGCTCGCGCCGGCCTCGGTGGGCTTGTTCAGCATCTCCCACACGCGGTGATACGGATTGGCGCTGTCGCGGACCTTCGCGCCGCCGTGGCTGCGCAACGCGTCCTGGATCGCCGCGCACACGGCGTGGATGCCTGCGCCGCCACCCTCGCCCATGCCTTTGGTGCCGAGCGCAGTGAACGGCGACGGGCTCTCGAGGAAGCCGGTCTTGAGCGGCGGCATGTCGAGCGCGTGCGGAACGTGGTAGTCGTAGAAGTTCGGGGTGAGGAGGTTGCCGTCTTCGTCGTAGACGAACTCCTCGTGCACGACGGCGCCGAGCGCCTGTGCGGTCGCGCCCATCACTTGCCCTTCGACGATCTGCGGGTTGATGCGCTTGCCGCAGTCGTCGACCGCGACGTAGTCGACGATCTCGTAGTGGCCTGTCTCGGGATCGACCTCGATCACCGCGACGTGGATTTGCGTCGCGTAAGTGAGCGTGAGGTTGCCGAACTTCTTCTCGATGTCCGGCACCTGGAACGGCGGCCGGTAGACGTAGCGGCAGTTGAGCGTGACGTCGAGATCCTCCGGCAGCCCCGCGTTGTTCGCGTTGATGATCGCGCCACACGCCATGAACGGCAGGAACGCCTCCGGGCTCTCCTTGATGCGGATCCCGCCGTCGGCGAGCTCGAGCGCCTCAGCCGGGACGCCGCCGAAGACTGCCCCGGCGAGCTTGAAGATCTCGTCACGGAGCATGTCGGTTGCGCCCTTCACGGCGCTCAGCCCCGTGACCGCGAACTGCGACGCGTAGGTGCCAGAGAAACCGGCGTGCGAGTTCCAATACGAGTCGTGGCCGGAGCGCACGTGCACGTCGTCGACAGAGCACTTGAGGATGTCGGCAACGACTTGCGCGGCCGTTGTCTCGTGACCCTGCCCCTGCGGCGTCGTGCCGAGCGTCACCACGATCTCACCGAAAATGTCCAGCTTGACCGTCGCGACCTCGTTGTTCCCGGAGAACTGAAGCTCGGGGTTGATCATGCGCGACTGTCCGAAGTTGTTCGTGCCCGAGTCGAGCGTCGAGCCGATGCCGATCCCGAGAAGCTTCCCGCGCGACGCCGCGTCCGCGCGCTTCGCCTCGCGGTCGTCCCAGCCGGCCAGCTCGAGCCCGATGTCGAGCATGCCCGCGTAGTCGCCCGAGTCGTAGACGCAACCGTTGGGCGTCTCGTACGGCATGTCTTCCTTGCGGATGTAGTTCTTCTTCCGGATCTCGACCGGGTCGAGTTCGAGCTCCTGCGCG
>JANMWB010000064.1:0-8806 GCA_031393705.1 Thermoleophilia bacterium
ACCGCTCTCTGCGATCGTCTCGAAGCCGACCTCCTTCGCGTAGGCGACGCCCTCGTCGAGGTCGGTGAAGGTGTTGCCGTCGTAGAGGTCGGGCGCGTGCACAACGTGTCCGGCAGCGCGCAGTTCGTCGGCGAACGCGAGGAATCCCGACGTCTGGCCTTGCGCGTGATGGAAGAGCAGTAGCTCGGTCATGTCCCGTTTCCTATCAGAGGCCTGCTGGTAGCGTGGCCGCGTGGTCAACCAAGCCCCGCGCGTTCTGCTTCGCGCTGAAGGACTCGCCGTTGCGGTTGCCGCCATCGCTCTCTATTTCCATGCCGGCTACCCGTGGTGGCTTCTCGTCGCGCTGATTCTGGCGCCCGACCTGGCGATGATCGGGTACCTGGCTGGGCCGACGATCGGAGCGATGGCCTACGACGCAACCCACACGTACGTGTTGCCAGTTGTCCTTGTTGCCATAGGAGTGATTGCCGGCGATCGGATCCCCATCGAGCTCGGCCTGATCTGGTTCACACACATCGGCGTCGATCGCGCCATCGGATACGGCCTGAAGTATCCGACGGGTTTCAAGGACACGCACCTCCAGCGCGTGTAGGCACGCTCGCTTGGGCCAGTGTTCACGAATGTCCCCTGAACGCCAGTGGGAGTCGAGCTCATCTGCGGCGCGGCTGGCCGGTCTGACAGTTGGCGCGACGGAGGGCAGGTAGCAAGCGACGGTCCAGCTCGTGCCGTTCGTGGCGTTGTTCTTCCTCAGAGATGACGTTGGGCTGGTTGGTGCTCAGGATGAACCCGATTGAAGGTGACATCACCTCATGCCACACTTACCCCATGACAGGGCGCGGGGACGTGGCACGAATCCTTTGGACACCCGCGTTTCAGGCGGGCTCGTATTTTCCAGCGGTGCCGATCGCCCTCGAGTTACAAGCGAGAGGGCACGAGCTGACGGTGTTGTGCGAGGCGGGCTCGGAACTGACCTTCCGGTCGCTCGGCTTCGACTTCCGCGTGACCGTCCGGCTTGACAGCGCGTTACTCGATCAATCTCTGCGTGGCGGGGAGCGCGAGACGAAGCTGCGCCGGCATGAGACGTATGTCCGCGCCCTCTTCGAAGACGTCAGCCGGGAGCTCGGCTCCCGGCGATACGACGCCCTGTTTTTCGACCCGCTTGAGCCAGGCTCCGACTTCGCCGCCGAGGCGGCAGGCGTTGAGTCGGTCTCCTACGCTCACTGGTGCATGGACGAAACAGGAGCGGACGTGCCCTTCTGTTTTCACTTCTGGGACCGGGAAACACCCGCGCCGGAAGCATTCGTCGGCTGGTGGAACGAGCAGCGGGCCCTCGTCGGGCTCGCCCCGGAGCCACGGTCGCCGTCTGAGCACCGCTGGTACCGACAGTCTCGCTCGTTGACCTTGATTCTCGGCCTGCCAGAGCTCGCCTATCCGAAGGGCGAGCTACCGCCGTACGCGCTCCGCGTCGGTCCACTTGTTTGGGATCCGGTAGCCCAGCAAGTTCTGCCCGCATGGGTCGATCAGGTCGGCCGTGACCGGCCGGCGATCCTCGCCTCCGTTTCCACGGTGGGGCGGGCGGACGCGCAACTGATCTCCACCCTGGCCGAAGCAGTGCGGGACGAGCCCGTGGACGTTGTGCTCACCGTCCCAGTCGACGGTGAAGTGCCGCCACTCCCTGACAATGTCCGGCTAGCCCAGTTTGTTCCGCACAGCGCGCTGATTGAGCGGGTCTCGCTGGTCATCTGCCACGCCGGGAACGGCGTGGTCACTCGAGCCGCCTGCACGGGGGTTCCGCTGCTGCTGTTTCCAGACGGACGAGACCGCTTCGAAGTCGCCCGCGGCGCCACCGAAGCAGGCATCGCGATTACCGTCGACCGCGATCACTGCGACACCACCACAACGCGCCAAGCGATCCGCACCCTCCTCAAAGACGGCCACTACTCCCGACGGGCAACCGAACTCGCGCGAACGGCCACCAACTACACAGCCGCCGCCACAGCCGCCACCGCGATCGAGCAACTCCTGCAGCAACCGACCGCACCACCCGCAGCCCACATTCAAAACTAAGACGCTCCCGCCGCTGGGCTGGGCGAGCGTCCTTACGTTTGAGGCCTACGCCGCGATCGCGCGCAGGTCGTCCAGTGCGCGGCCGAGCAGGTTTTCGCGCAGGTCGAACAGGCCTGCCCACAGTGAGCCTGGGTCGATCGTCGACTGCCACTGCACCGTCGCCGACAGGCCTTCGAGTGCGCGCACGAGCACGGCGAGCTCCAGGTAGGCGGCCGCGATGCGATGCGGGGCGACGCTGACTCCGGCCCGGGTCAGGACCGGCTCCCAGTCGACGAGCTCCGCGCGGCTCGGCTCACCGAACCACGACCGTCCCTCCGCCGAGTCCGCCTCGAGCTCCAGGAGGTAGCGCCCGAGCGGCTGCTCCAGGCCGGCAAGCGCAGTCTCGACGCGGTCCGCAGCACGCCGCAGCGCAGCCTGGCGACGGCCCGGCGTGCTCGGGTCGGGCTCGCCGCGCGCCCACCGCTCGAGCAGCCGGCAGAACGCGAGGGACGAGATTTCGACCGCTGCAAGTTGGCCGATCAGCCTCTGTGCGGTCGAGTCCTCGACTGCGTGCTCGGCGATCACCGCTGCCCAGTCGGGCCGCGTGGTCCCCAATGGCGTGCTCATACCTCGATGACGACCGGCAGAATCATCGGCCGGCGGCGCGTGCGGTCATAGATCAGCTGGCCGAGACCGTCGTGGATGTGCTCCTGCAACAGCTTGATCTCGCGCATGTCGTCCGCAAGCAGTTCACGCACGATGTCGCGTACCTCGTCACGCATCTCCGAGAACAGCTCGTCGTCGTTCTCCGCGAAGCCGCGCGAGATGAGCTCCGGAGCAGCGGCGCCGTTGTCGGCGAGTGTCGTCACGACGATCAACACGCCGTCCTCCGACATGTGACGGCGGTCGCGCAGCGCGACGTCGGTGATGTCGCCGACACCGAGCCCGTCGACGTACGTCACGCCGACCTCGACTCGGTCGGCGATGCGAATCCCTTCGCTCGAAAGCTCGACGACGTCGCCGTTCTCCGCGATCACGATCGAGTCGGCGGGAACACCTGCGTCCTGCGCGAGGCGCGCGTGCGCTGCCTGCATGCGGTACTCACCGTGGATCGGCATCACAGCCTTCGGGCGGATCAGGCTGAGCAGCGTGCGCAGCTCCTCGGCGCGCGCGTGACCCGAGACGTGCACGTCGGCGTTCTCCTCGTGCAACACCTCGGCGCCGTTCTTCGTCAGGCGGTTGATCGTGTCGTGCACACGGAGCTCGTTGCCCGGCACGGGACGCGAGGACATGATCACCGTGTCGCCGCGCTCGACCTTGATCGCCGGATGGTCGTTGTAGGCGATACGCGTCAGCGCCGAGAGTGGCTCGCCCTGCGACCCTGTGCAGAGGATCAGCTGCTGATGCGGCGGGATCTCGTCGAGCTGCGCGGGCTTCACGAGTGCGCTTTCCGGAACCTCGACATAGCCCAGGTTGCGCGCGACGTTCATGTTGCGCTTCATCGAACGGCCGATGACGACGATCTTCCGGCCGGAATCGACGCCGACCTCGATCGCCTGCTGCATGCGGTGGATGTTCGACGCAAAGCTCGAGACGAGAATGCGGCCAGTGCGCGCCGGGATGATCTGCCTGAACGCTTCGCCGACGACGCGCTCGCTGCGGGTGAAACCGGGACGCTCGGCATTCGTCGAGTCGCCGCAGAGCAGGTCGACGCCGCGGTTCCCCAGTTCGGCGAGCCGGCCGACGTCGGTGCGGAGGCCGTCGACCGGCGTGTGGTCGAGCTTCCAATCCCCGCTGTGAAAGACCATGCCCGCGGACGTCCCGATCGCGATCCCGACGCAGTCGGGAATCGAGTGCGCCATGCGGATGAACTCGAGCCGGAACGGGCCGAGCTGAACGGGCGCCCCATCCGGGTCGGCCTCGCGCAACTCGGCTGCGCGGAGCAGCCCGTGCTCGTCGAGCTTCGACTTGACGAGGCCGAGCGTGAGCTTTGTCCCCCAGATCTCGTTGATCTTGATCTCGCGCATCAAGAACGGCAACGCACCCACGTGGTCTTCGTGCGCATGCGTCAGCACGACCGCGCGCACCTTCTTGTCGCGGAGGTAGCCGAAGTCCGGAAGGATCACGTCGACGCCGAGATGCTCGTCGCGCGGGAAGGCCATGCCGGCGTCGACGATGATCAGCTCTCCGCCGATCTCGTAGACCGTCATGTTCTTGCCCACCTCGCCGAGCCCGCCCAGCGGGATCACGCGCAAAACGTCACTCATAGGGGAGGCAGTGTAGGTGGTGGGGCGCTTTAGGCCGCGACGAGCAGGCCGAGCCGCTCCAGGCACCCACGCACGGCCGCGATCTCTTCCTCGGTCGGCGGCGGGATCGGCAGCCTGTGGCCACCGACGCCATGGCCGAGCAGGTTCAGTGCCGCCTTGATCGGGATCGGGTTCGACTGCACCTTCAGCAGCTCGTAGGCCGGATCGAGCTCCCGGTCGATCTCCCGGGCCCGCTCTGCGTCCCCGGAGAGGAAGGCTCTCACCTGCGCCGCGACCTGCGGCCCGACGACGTGGGTGTGGACGCACACCCCACCGATCCCGCCGAGCTCGAGGAACGGCTGGATCAGGTTGTCATCACCCGCGTAGAGGTCGAGACCGGTGTCGACGATGTGCTTGGCCTGGGTCAGATCATCGTTCGCCTGCTTCACGGCACGCACGGTGGGAATCTCGGCCAGCCGGCTGATCGTCTCCGACTCGATGTTGACCACGCTGCGTCCCGGGATGTTGTAGACGACGATCGGCTTGTCGCTCGCGCGCGCGATCTCCTCGAAGTGCGCGACGATCCCGCGCTGCGGCGGCTTGTTGTAGTACGGCGTCACGACGAGGAACGCGTCGACTCCGAGCTCGTGCGCGTGCTCGGTGAGGTGCACTGAGTGCGCGGTCGAGTACGTGCCCGTTCCCGCGACGACCGTCGCGTCGTCTCCCAGCGCCTCGACCGCAGCCCGGAACAGGTCGAGACGCTCGTCGTCTGTGAGGTTGGGGCTCTCCCCCGTCGTGCCGGAGACGACGACACCGTCGGACCCGTTCTCGACGAGGTGCCTCGCGAGCCGCTGAAACGAATCGAAGTCAACGGCGCCGTCTTCACGAAACGGCGTCACCATTGCAGTCAGGACGTTGCCGAGCATCGGCGGATTCTACGTGCGCTTAGGGTGTCCCGAGCGCCCAGCGCAGGCCGTCGTCGAGTTG
The DNA here is from genome assembly GCA_031393705.1 of Thermoleophilia bacterium. GTDB lineage: Bacteria > Actinomycetota > Thermoleophilia > Gaiellales > Gaiellaceae > PALSA-600. The sequence continues at coordinate 5,280 of JANMWB010000064.1, forward strand.
GTTGCGCCACTGCCCCAGCTTGTTCGGGTAGATCCGCAGCGTGTAGGTAAGCCCGAGGGCTCGCAAACGGCCGGCGTACTCGATCGTCGCCGCTGGCGGCGCCCAGCGGCTGTGCGGCGGGCCGGTCGAGACGAAGAAGCGCGTCTTCGCCCGCTCGAGGAACGTCTGGTTCTCGACGACGAGCCGCCTCGGGTCGTGCGCGGCGAGCACCGAGCGCGTCGCGTGCTTGAACGGGCCGTCGAGCACCGGTGTGAAGTATCCGCCCCACGACTCGATCGTCCCGAACAGCGATGGATGTCGGAGCCCGATGTCGACCGCGCCGAATCCGCCCGCCGACAGCCCGGCGATCACGCGTCCCGCGGCGCTCGCCTGCGTCGGCAGATACGCATCCACCCAGGGCACGATCTGATCGACGAGCGCCCGCTCCCACGGTCCCGCCCACTCGCCGTCGTAGTCGGCCGTCGCGCCTGCGGCCGGCAGGACCGCGATGAACGGCCGCAAGTGTCCGGCGGCGATCTCGGTGTCCGCGAAGCTCGGCAGTTGCGTGGCGGCGATGTACTCCTCGGGCGACCCGCGCATCCCGTGCAGGAGGTAGACGACGGGATAACGCGTCGCAGTGCTGAACCCCGGCGGAAGGTAGACGTAGCCCGGCCGCTCGGTCCCGGGAAAGGTCCCTTCGAGCACGAGCCCGCCCGCCGGCCCGGGGGCGACCGGGGAGAACCCCGGCAGCAGCAGCGCCGTCGCAATCGCAGCAAGCATCGGCATCCGCTGCGACGGTAGCTAGGCATACGTGAAGAAAGCGTTGCACCGTTGACGGCAAATCGGCCGCGACGGGCATGGTGTGGCGATGAGGCGTTTCTCCTGGTACGCCGCGGCGGCGCTCTCAGCGCTGATGTTCGCGGCGACTGCCGCTGCGACCTTGCTGCACCTGAGCCGCAGCCTCGACGAGCGCATCACCTCCGTCGCGCTGGGCGGCGACGTGCACGCGCGCGTGATCCTCCCCGCAGGCTACGACGACCTGCCGCACCGTCGCTACCCGGTCGTCTACTTTCTCCACGGCTTGCCCGCGAGCTCGGGCGCCTATCGCGGCAACACATGGCTCGCGCAGGCGATGGCCAACGTCGGCCCTGCGATCCTCGTTCTCCCGCAAGGCGCCCGCGATCAGGACACCGATCCCGAGTACCTGAACTGGGGCTCCGGCCGCAACTGGGAGAACTACATCGCGCGCGAGCTACCTCGCTACATCGACGCGCACTTCCGCACAATCCGCTCGCGAGCGGGACGCGCGATCGTGGGCTTGTCTGCCGGCGGCTACGGCGCCACGATCGTCGGTCTGCACCACCCGGAGACGTTCTCGGTGATCGAGTCGTGGTCCGGGTACTTCCATCCGACCGACCCAACCGGGACGCAGCCGCTCGTGCGAGGCCCGGCGGCGAACGCGCACACTCTGCTCGGCGGCCTTCGCGGCCGTTCGACGTTCTTCGCGTTCTATGTTGGCCGCAGCGACCGCCGCTTCCTCGCGGAGAACGAGCAGATCAACCGGGAACTGGTCGCGGCGAGGCTCCCGCACGTCTTCGAGGTCTACGCGGGGAAGCACGAGACCGCCCTGTGGCAGAGCCACGCGGTCAGGTGGCTGCGCCTTGCGCTCCGCCACTTGGCGATGCCAACGCGTTAATCATCTGTTCAGGCGGCGCGGCCTACAACACGGTGTATGTCCAGCTCGGTGCTTCCCGCACCACGCGGCGGCTGGCTTGCAGCAGCCGCACTCGCAGCGTTTCTCGTGATCGGGTTGATCGGGGCATACCGCTACGTCGAGAACTACTGGGTCTATCGCGGCTTTGCTCCGCCGCACGACGCGCCGTTCGTGAAGGCGCACGGCTCGGCGGAACAGATCTCCGTCGTCAGCCCAGCGCTCGGGGGCCGGCGACAACCCGTCGTGATCTACCTGCCGCCGGGCTACAACGCGCACCCCACTCGACGCTACCCCGTGCTCTATCTCCTGCACGGATTCCCGGGGCGGCCGGCTGCGTTCCTCGCGACCGTGCGCCTGGGAGTCGTGCAGGACGAGCTCGTCGCGCTGCACCGCGCGCGCCCGATGATCCTGGTGATGCCGTTCGGGTCGACAGGCTCGTTCACCGACAAGGAGTGGGCGAACGGCGTGCGACCGCACGAGGCGTGGGAGACCTTCCTCGCGCGCGACGTCGTGCACGCCGTCGACACGCGCTACCGCACGATCCGCTCGGGGCGGAGCCGCGCGATCGCAGGGCTCTCCGAAGGCGGCTACGCCGCACTGAACATTGCAATCCACCATCCCGGCGAGTTTCGCGTTGTCGAAAGCTGGTCGGGCTACGAGCGGGCGGACCGCGTCGCGTCGGTGTTCGGCCGCGGACGTGACACCGCCATCCTGAAGCGGAACAGTCCACAGCTGACGATCCGTGCCGCCGCACGGAAGTTGCAACGCGCGCACACGTTCATCTGGTTCTACAGCGGGACCGGCGACCGGGAGCTGAAGCAGAACGACCACTTCGCCCGCACGCTCGCACGCCTCCACTTGCCATACCGCTACGCGGTCGTGCACGGCGGGCACAACTGGGCTATCTGGCGTGGCCGCGCCGTTGACGCGTACCTCGCTGCGTCGAAGAGGCTGCGCGGTGCGTAGAGCCGCAGCCCTCCCCGTCCTCCTGCTTGTCGGCGTCGCGTCGACGGGCTGGATGTACCTGCTCCACCCCGCGCTGCCCGGTCCGCGCATCGGACTGGCGCTCCCACTGGACGAGCTCTCGCGGCACTCATCGGTGTCGCTCGTTTGGTACCTGTTCGTGTGGGGCGTCGCCGCGTCGCTGCTCGGCGCGTATGCGCGATGGGCTCGCATCGAGCGCCTGACCGCTGCCCTGATCCTTGGCCTCGGCGTGGGGATCTGGAGCTACCTGCAGGTCGGTGTCTCGATGGCCGTCGTCCGGCAGGTATCGATGCGCGACGCGCTCGACAAGGCCGATCGACTGCAGCTGGTCTATCTCTCAGCAGCGGTGGTGGCACTCGGCGCCGCAGCTCTCGCGCGCCCGCGGCACGACAGTCGCGCACCCGTCGTGATCGCGACCCTGGTGGCGATCGGCGGGCTCCTGAACCTGATTCACGGCGTTTTGCCCGGCCGCAACGCCGGTCTCCTGCACAACATCACTCCCGACGCAGTCGGCCCTCTCGCGAAGGCCGCCGGCGTCTTCGCAGCAGTCGCGATGCTCGTTGCGTCGCGGGGCCTCGTGCGTCGCCGCCACCGTGCCTGGCAGGTCGCAACGATCGTCACCGGTCTTTCGACGACTATCCATGTTCTTCACGGCTTCAATCACGGGACGCTCGCGTCAGCCGTCGTGCTCGTGCTGCTGATCGCGCGCCGGCACGACTTCGCCGGGCCGGGCGACGCGGAGTCGCGCGGACTCGTCGCACGGCGCGCACTCACGGTGATCACTGCGGTCGGTCTCTATGCAGTCGTCGCGCTGTGGGTGAACCGTACGGCCGCCGACCAGCCGCTCACC
>JANMWB010000076.1:0-30138 GCA_031393705.1 Thermoleophilia bacterium
AAGTGCCGCAGGAGCGCCCGCCGACGTGCGGGACCGACTCCGGTGATCTGGTCGAACACCGACTCGCGTGCCGCCGCGTCGCGCCGCTGGCGATGGAACGTGACGGCAAACCGATGGGCCTCGTCGCGAATCCGCTGCAGCAGCTGCAGGCCGGGCGAGCGCCCATCGAGCAGGATCGGATCGGAGCGCCCGGGGACGAACACCTCTTCGATGCGCTTCGCGAGCGAGATCACCGCGACGCGCGGCAGGTCGAGCTCTTGCATCGCCGCGAGCGCGGCACTCAGCTGGCCCTTGCCACCGTCGATCACGACGAGGTTCGGCATCGCGGCGAACGACTCGTTCCAGTCGTCGGAGCCGGGCTCGTCGGAGAGCCGCGAAAAACGCCGCGAGATCACCTCGCGCATCGACGCGAAGTCGTCCTGGCCGTCGACGCTCTTGACCGTGAACTTGCGGTAGTGCGCCTTCTTCGCGACGGCGTCCTCGAACACGACCATCGAGCCCACGATCTCCTGGCCCTGGATGTTCGAGATGTCGAAGCACTCGATTCGGATCGGCAGCGACTCGAGGTTGAGCGCCTCGCGCAGCTCTTCGAGCGACTCCAGCCGCCGTGCCCGCTTCGTCTCGGTCACGAACGCCTGCGAGTCGAGGGCGAGCTGTGCGTTCTGCTGTGCGAGCTCCTGCAGGCGCCGCTTCTCGCCGCGCTCGGGCGCGCGCACCTCGACGTTCGAGCCGCGTCGCTCGGAGAGGAACATTTCGAGCGCGCTCAGGTCGCCCGTACCGCGCGGCACGAGGATCTGCGGCGGAATCGATGGCGCCGAACCGTAGTACTCGAGACAGAATTGCTCGAGCACCTCTTCGACCTCCTCGCCCGCTGCGTTCTCGAGGTGGAACGAATAGCGGTCGACCATACGGCCTTCGCGCAGCGGGAACACCTGCACCGCCGCGCGCTCCTCGGACACGGCAACGCCGATCACGTCGATCGTCCCGATCGACTTGCGCTCGACCGCTTGCCGTTCACTGAGCCGCTCGATCGCGTGCAGCCGGTTGCGGTAGCGCGCCGCATCCTCGAAACGCTCATCCGCCGCGGCGACGCGCATCTGCTCCTCGAGCCGTCGGCGGATCGGGCGGTCGTCACCGGAAAGAAACTCGATCACCTGGTCGATCAGCTCGCGATAGTCCTCTTTCGAGATGTAGCCGACACAGGGCGCGTGGCAACGCTCGATGTGGAAGTCGAGGCACGGGATGCCGCTGTGACGGCCCGGCTGCGGTCCCTCACACGGGCGGTAGCGGAACACGCGATTGAGCACGTCGAGTGTCTCGCGTACCTTCTTCGCGTTCGCGTACGGCCCGAAATAGACGACACCCCGGCGGTGCCGCTCGCGAGTGAACATCACGCGCGGATAGTCGTCCTCGACGGTCACTGCGATGTAGGGGAACGACTTGTCGTCGCGCAGGCGCACGTTGAACGGCGGCCGGTGACGCTTGACGAGATTCTGTTCGAGGTGCAGCGCCTCGACCTCGCTCGACGTGACGATCGTCTCGATCGTCTCCACCCGCGACGCCATCTGGCGGATCCCCTGGCGCGTATCACTCGAGCCCGCCTGGAAGTACGAGCGCACGCGCGGGCGCAGCGACTTGGCCTTGCCGACGTACAGAACGTCGCCCTTCGCATCGCGCAGGATGTAGACGCCGGGCCCTGTCGAGAGGCGCTTCAGCTGGCTTTCGATGCGATCCGTTGCCATCGGAAGGCCAGGGTACTCTGCAGCCGTGAGGGCGCTTCTGGGGGTTCTGTTGGTCTTTTTGGTCTGGGCGCCGTCGTCGTTCGCGGGCGGTCCATTCATGATGGTCGGCGCCGCCGAGGACGTCGTGAAAACACCGGACTACGCGTTCGCGAAGGCCGAGATGGACAATCTGAAGCTCGCGGGCTTCGACACGATCCGGGTCACGCAGACATGGACGACGGGCCAGACGGCGCTCGGCCCGAACGACGCGATCACGCTCGGCAACGCGATGCAGGCCGCGCAGTTCACGGGCGTGCGCGTGGTCCTCTCGATCTATCCGTTCGGTTCGAGCGTGACTCCGCTCACCGACCAGGACCGGCTCGACTTCACCCAGTTCGCCGCAGACGTCGTGCAGCGCTACCCGCTGCTCCACGACATCATCGTCGGCAACGAGCCGAACCTGAACCGCTTCTGGCTGCCGCAATTCGGCAGCAGTGGCGAAGACCTCGCCGCACCGGCGTACGAACAGCTGCTCGCGGCTACCTACGACGCGTTGAAGGTCGTCCGCCCCCACTCGACCATCTACGGCGGCGCTCTTGCTCCGCGCGGCGTGGACAAGCCGAACACCGGCCGTGACACCCATTCGCCGACGGCGTTCATCGCCGATCTCGGTGCCGCCTACAAGACGAGCGGCCGTCTGATCCCGATCATGGACGCGTTCGCGTTCCACCCGTACCCGGAGAGCTCGGCGACGGGCCCGAACTTCCCGCACCCGAACAGCACCGCGATCGGCCTCGCCGACTACGCGAAGCTCGTCGGCCTGCTCGGTGCAGCTTTCGACGGGACGGCGCAAAGGGGCTCGGCGCTACCGATCCTCTACGACGAGCTGGGGATCGAGACGACGATTCCGGCGGCGAAAGCGCCGCTCTACACAGGCACCGAGCCCGCGACAACGAAGCCGGTCGACGAAACGGTTCAAGCGCAGATGTATCTGCAGGCGATGCAGATGACGTTCTGTCAGCCCACTGCGCTGGGGATCCTGCTGTTCCACGTCCAGGACGAGCCCGCGCTTTCCGCGTGGCAGTCCGGCGAGTTCTACGTCGACGGGACACCGAAGACGTCGCTCTACCCGGTGCGCGCCGCCGCCTTTGGCGTGCACCGCGGCATCGTCGCCGCGTGCCCCGGCCTGCTGCTGACGCCGAAGGTGGTGCTCGCAACCGGCAAACCGGGCAAGACGGGTGTCAAGGTCACCCTCACATGCTCACTCGACTGCACCTACACCCTCATGCTCGACACTCACCGGCTCACCGGGACGGCGGTCGGCCGCACCCCGAAGTCGGTCCTCTTCAAGGGCGTCTTGACGCCCGGCGTGCACCGCGTGACTGCGCAAGGCGTCGTGCCCGTGAACACCGGTCCCGCAGGCACGGCGTCGCTCTCGTTCCGCTTGCGCTGACGCTGCTCGCACTCGGGGGTTGCGGTGGATCGGAGAAGCCGAAGCTGATCGTCGGCGCCGTCGAGGACGCGGCCAAGTACGCACCGGACGCGGACGCGCAGATGAAGCTCGCGCATGACTCGGGCTTTCGCGCAATTGCCCTGAGCGCGGTCTGGAAGGACAGCGCGAGCGCCGCAGCCGATCTCCCACCGCTCCGGCGTGCCGTTGACGCAGCGGTGCAGGAGGACGTCCGCCCGGTGCTCGCGGTGTACCAACTGAGTGCCGCGACGCCGGCTGACCCCGGACGGCGGGCGGCGTTCGCTGCGTACGCCGCCGCGCTCGCGAAGGCACTCCCGGAGGTACGCGACGTGATCGTCGGCAACGAGCCGAACCTCAACCTCTTCTGGATGCCGCAGTTCGACGCGGCGGGCGGCGACCAGGCCGCGCTCGACTACGAGCAGCTGCTCGCTGCGACCTATGACGCGCTGAAGGCACAGGACTCGGAACTCGACGTGATCGGGGGCGCCCTCGCGCCGCACGGCGGCGACCGGCCGTCGTCGCGGCCGACGCACTCGCCGACGCAGTTCATTCGCGACCTTGGCGCCGCCTACCGCGCGAGCGGGCGAGCGACGCCGCTGATGGACGCCTTCTCGATCCACGTGTACGGCGAGAGCCCACGTGTCCCGCCGACGTTGCAACATCCGCGGACGACGACGATCGGGATCGCCGACTACCCGAAGCTCGTCGCGCTCCTGGGCGAGGCGTTCGACGGCACCGGCCAGACCGGCTCCAAGCTGCCGATCGTCTACGGGGAGTACGGCGTCGAGACGAGCATCCCGCCGGCGAAGGCGTCGCTCTACGCCGGGCGCGAAGTGATCGAGCCGGTGGACGAGCAGACGCAGGCGACCTACTACGTCGAAGCGATCCGGGCCGCCGAACGGCAGCCGAAGGTGCACATGCTCTTCTTCTTCCACGTCGTCGACGAGAGCAGGCTCGAAGGGCTCCAGAGCGCGACGCGCTACGCCGACGGCAGCCCGAAGTTGAGCGAGGCGGCCGTGCACGCGGCGCTCGAGGCGGCTTCGGGCCGCTAGCCTTCCAGTATGGAAACGGGCCAGTACATCGCCTACACCTACTTCCGTGTCGATCCGGCCTGGCGCCGCCTCCCGGTCGAGGAGCGCGCCGCGCACAAGGATGCGTTCGCGGAGGCGATCGACGAGCTCGCACCGAGCTTCGACCATCTGCGGGCCTATTCGACGACCGGGGTCCGGCCCGAGACGGACTTCTTCCTCTGGAAGATCACCGAGCGCTACGAGGCGCTCGGCGAACTGGGTGCGGCCCTGAACGCGACGCCACTCGCCGGCTGGCTCGAGACGCCGTACAACTACCTCGCGACGACGAAAGCCTCGGAGTACACCTCGGCGCGCAAGCCGCGCAAGATCATCCCGCAAGGCTCGCCGTACCTCGTCGTGTACCCGTTCGTGAAGGTTCGCCCCTGGTACGCGCTGCCGGACGAGGACCGCCGGCGCGCGATGGACGAGCACATCCGCATCGGTCGCGAAGAGTTTCCGACGATCCACAACCACACGAGCTACAGCTTCGGAATCGACGACCAGGAGTTCATGACGGCGTTCGAGTGCGACGAACCGGCCGACTTCATGCATCTGATGCTGCGGCTCCGCGACTCCGAGGCCTCGCGCTATACCGAGCGCGACACACCGATCTTCGTCGGCCAGCACATGCCGATCCGCGAAGCGCTGGCGCGCCTCGACGGAATCGGCTCACTCGTCGAAGATCGCGGCTAGATCAGGTTCTTCTGGTCGCGCCACGTGCGGTAGCCGGCGTATGCGCAGGCTACGGCGACGAGGAGCGCGACGAGCATGTCCCGCCCCGCGAGACCGGCGAGCATCCACCAGCCGATGTCGACGCCGAGCAACGCGACGGCGGCGTAGAAGACCCACGCCGCCCGCTGCGGCCAGGTCGCGATCTCGCGCCGGCCGATGTCGCGCCAGTAAAAGTACGCGACGACCGCGATCGCGATGATGAACGCGATCCGCAGCAGCAGGCCGGCCGTGACCACCGCGGTCTCCAGGTTCAGCAGGACGATCGCCAGTGCGACGGCGGCAAGGATCAAGAGGTTACGGATGAACGGCGTCATGCAGTCATCCAGGCGCGCACACCAAGCGCGGCGGCGAGCGCTGTGGCGATCCCGAACCAGAGCAGACGGGGCCGCGGTTCCTCGGGCGCGTACAGCCATGGCGACAGCACCGCGAGGAGCGCGAACGTGCCGTACGCGTAATGCAGGTGGTCGTGGGCACGGTGATGGCGCGACAACAGCAGCAGTCCGAGGCCGACCTGCGCGACGAGCAAGGTCTGCGCGAGGGCGAGCAACTGTGCAACGGTGTGCCCGGCCCGCTTGCGGCGTGCCCAGAACGCCGCCGCCGACGCCAGGACGCAGACCGCGATCAGGAGGAATGCGTTCAGGTGGTGGGCCGTTAGCATCGACATCGAAAGCTACAGGGAGGACGATCGTGGTCGAAGAGGGAAAGCCGGCACCGGACTTCGAACTGAGGAGCGACAGCGGCGAGAGCGTGAAACTCTCCGACCTCCGCGGCAAGCAGGTCGTTCTCTACTTCTATCCCAAGGACGACACCCCGGGCTGCACGACGCAGGCGTGCGGGATCCGCGACGTCTACGGCGAGTTCGAGCGCGAGGGCGCGGTCGTGCTCGGCGTCTCCCCTGACGATGAGCGTTCCCACGTCAAGTTCAAGGAGAAGTTCGACCTCCCGTTCACGCTGCTCGCCGACGAGGAGCACAAAGTCGCCGACGACTACGGCGTCTGGGCCGAGAAGAAGTACATGGGCAAGACCTATTGGGGCGTCGAGCGCTCGACCTTCGTGATCGATGAAGCGGGCAACGTCAAGCGCGTCATGCACAAGGTGAAGCCCGACACGCACGCCGACGACGTGCTCGCGACGCTCCGCTCGCCTCTAGACTGACGCCATGTGCCGGAACATCAAGATCCTCTACAACTTCCAGCCGCCCACGACCGACGACGAGGTGCACGCTGCCGCGGTGCAGTACGTCCGCAAGGTGAGCGGCATGACAAAGCCCTCGCAAGCGAACGAGGCGGCCTTTGAGCGTGCGGTCGAAGCGATCACCGACGTGACGCAGCAGCTGCTCGGCGAGCTCGTGACGCAGGCGCCTCCGCGCGACCGTGAAGTGGAAGCGCAGAAGCGCCAGGCGCGCGCCGCCGAGCGGTTCGGCCGCGTCGCATCAAGCCTCTAGAACGTCACTTCATCGGCACGAACGTGATCGGGCCTCCGCCGAGCACGAGCACGTTGACCCCAAGGTGCAGCACGAGGCCCGTTGCCAGATCGACCAGCTGCCGGTCCGTGTGCGACGTCGGAATCCAGCGCACGGCAGACGGCTGGCCGGTGTCCAGTGCCTCATCCAGTCCAACCCGGAGATAGGTCAACGCCGTACGGTCACGCGCATTCGTCGTGAGTTCCTCTGTGGTGAGCATTGCGGCCGAGCCTCCCTCGTCTGGAATCGTTTCGACTCAAGACCGCAGGTGCTCAGTTAGAGATGTGCGGCGGCAAATTGCTCTCCCCCATGTGGGGGGAAACTGGAGTTAGCCGCTTTCGGGGTACCCCGACCTAGCCGACGGGTGTCGCGGCGACCTTCGGCTCCGCGTCCCGGCCGCGGTTGACGAGTCGGCGCAGCTGCTCCGGATCGTTCGCATGAGCGAGCGCCTCGGGGAGCGCCACGTCGCCGTCCTGCACGAGCTGAGCCAGTGCCTGCTCGAGCGTGTGCATGCCGCGACGACCGCCCGTGTGCATGTAGGAGTGCACCTGCTCCATCTTTGCCTGGCGAATCAGGTTCCTCACCGCGTCGTCCGCCACCAGCACTTCAACCGCAGCACGGCGATCCTCGCCGTCCGCGGTCACGAGCAGCGCCTGGGCGATGATCCCCTGCAGCGACGCACCGAGCTGCACGCGCACCTGCGCCTGCTGCTCGTGCGGGAACACGTCGACGATGCGGTCGATCGCGCCGGCAGCGCTGCGCGTGTGCAGTGTGGCGAAGACGAGGTGCCCCGTCTCGGCTGCTGTGAGCGCGATCGAGATCGAGTCGAGGTCGCGCAACTCGCCGACGAGGATCACGTCGGGGTCCTGCCGGAGCGCCGAGCGCAGTGCCCGCGCGAAGGAGCGCGTGTCCGCGCCGACCTCGCGCTGATTCACGACAGCCCGCTTGTGCGAGTGCATGAACTCGATCGGGTCCTCGACCGTGACGATGTGGCAGGCACGCTCCTCGTTGATCGCGTCGACCATCGCCGCGAGCGTCGTCGACTTGCCGCTGCCGGTGGGGCCTGTGACGAGCACGAGGCCGCGCGGGCGGAACGCAAGCTCGCGCACGATCTCCGGCATGCGGATGTCTTCGAGTGTCGGGATCGTCGCCGGCACGAGGCGGACGGCGCACGCAACAGAGTCGCGATCGTAGGACGCATTCAGCCGGAAGCGCCACGTGTCGCCGAGGGCATACGAGAAGTCGAGCTCCCGCTCGACCTCGAGCTCTTTCTGCTGGTCGAGCGTCGTGATCCGATAGACGAGGGCGCGCATCTCTTCGGCCGTGATCGCCGGGAGGTCCAGGCGCTCCAGCTCGCCCCGTACGCGCAGTACGGGCGGCGAGCCGGCGCAGAGGTGCAAGTCGGAAGCTCCGGCCGTGGCCATCTGCTCGAACAGGTCGATCAGGGTGAACGCAGTCACCCACTGGGGATCGGCGGTTCAGGCGGAGAGCTTGAGTTAGGCCAGAGCGACGGTGGTTTCGTCGCGCGCGCCGGCGAAGTCGTCGCCTAGGCGCTCCCGGAGCGTCTGCTCAAGCTCACCACTGGCTTCGAGCTCCTCGACGATGTCCGCGCCGCCAACGAGCTCGCCCTTGACGAACACCTGCGGGATCGTCGGCCAGCCGGAGATCGCGGACAGCTCCTGGCGAATCGCCGGGTCGGGCAGAACGTCGACCGCGGTCACAGACGCGCCCGCGCGGCGCAACGCTTCGAGCGCCCGACCGGAGTTGCCGCACATCACGAAGGCCGGCGTGCCCTTCATGAAGATCGCGACGTCCGAGCCGTCGATCACCTCTTTGATCTTCTCCGAATAGCTCATGTCGCTCCCTTCGTCTTGATGCGCAGCTCATGGATGGTGCCGTCGGCGAGCGGCGCCGAGAGCGCCTCGTAGACACGCCGGTGCTGCTCCACCAGGGAGAGCCCGACGAGCGACGGAGACGCCACGACGACTTGAAAGTGGTCGCCGCCGCCGGTGCGGTCAATCACGTCGAGCTCGGTCGCGTCCGGGAACGCACTCTCGAGCAGCTGACGGAGAGGCTGTGTGCTCACGGTTCGATGGTACCGAGCATGAGGTGGTCGCCCGGACGGACGCCTGCAGCGGCGCCTTCGGCCAGCTCGATCACGACCTTTGCCCCGCGGCGCGACGCCATCCGCCACGGACGCAACGACGGCACGACATCGACCACGATCAGGTCGCGGTCGCAGAACACCGCGTCGATCGTGAAGCGCATGAAGAACATGTGGATCGAACCTGCGGGACGGAACAACATCGCCTCGCCGGGTGCGAGCGATGCGCGACCGAGCAACCCGCGCATGCGCGACCAGGGACTGCGCGCAAGACGACAACGATCCGCGACGACCGTTCCGTCTGATTTCAGAAGCTTGGCGGTTTGCATGAACGTTGCGATCTAACCCTTCTGAACAGTGTGTCGTAACCCTTCGGAGTGATTTGCGCAGACGTCGCGCAAGTTTCACAACACCGCGGTTTCTACACCTCGGCAAGCACGCACGTCCTGTCCGCTCCGCCGCCGCTTGAAGGGAGGTGTACCCATATGAAGCTTCGTGATTGGTTCGAGCTGGTGCGCATCCAGCTCAAGCGCGAAGAGGGCCAGACGATGGCCGAGTACGGCCTGTTGATCGCGTTCATCGCGATCGTCGCCTTGGTCGGCATCACACTCCTCGGCACTTCGCTGAAGACCTTCTTCACCAGCCTCGCCAGCCAGATCTAACGCCGCACGGCGGCGGGCCCTCACCGCTCTGAGGGTCCGCCGCACGATCACCGCAGACCGCCCGCACCATCCGCCGCCATGAAACACATCTTCCAACACTCGACATCCGCCGCCGACGAAGCCGGTCAGACAATGGCCGAGTACGGGGTCCTGATCAGCGGGATTGCCCTCGTCGTCGTGTTGGCCATTCCTACGCTCGGCACCGCGATCGGGAACCTGTATCGCAGCGTCGTCGGAGCCTTCGGAGGCTAAATCGTGGAGCGCACTCACTCACTTCGCTCCGAGGACGGCCAGGCAGCGGCTGAGATGGCCTTCGTGCTTCCGATCCTTGCAGCGATCCTGCTCGCGATCGCCCAATTCGGGATTCTCTTCAACAACTACATCACGCTGACCGACGCAACGCGCACGGGTGCGCGCAAAGCCGCCGTGAGCAGGTTCTCCGGCGACCAGGGTGCCGCGGCGACCACCGCAGTGCGTTCGGCTGCGTCGAATCTCACGCCCGCCAAATTGACGGTGAGCGTCACATCGCCCAACTGGGACGTGCCCGGCAGTGACGTGATCGTCACCGCCACCTATCCGTACGACATCAGCATCCTCGGCTGGGTTGTCCAGTCCGGGAGCCTCACGAGCACCACGAAGGAGCGATTGGAATGAAGACTCTCCGCAGAGAAGAAGGCCAGGTCACCGTTCTGACCGCAATCTTCATCGTCGGGCTCATGGGGATGGCCGGCTTCGTGCTGGACGTCGGCTCGTGGTTCCGGCAGCAGCGCGTAGTGCAGACGACCGTCGACTCCGCGGCGCTCGCCGGCGCGCAGGCGCTCCCGGGCGACACCGGGACCGCGCGCGACTACGCGACCACCTTCGCGTCCAAGAACGGCGGAGTTGCCGGCGCGACGATCACGTTCACCTCGCGCTACCGGCCCGACGACAGCATCAACGTCACGCAAGACGTCCCGACCGACGGCTTCTTCTCGAGGCTCTTCGGAGTCACGACCGTCACGGTCCACGCGCACGCGTCGGCCATCTCCGAGGTTCCCGCGCAAGCGCGCTACGTCGCTCCCATCGTCGTGAACATCAAGCACCCCGATCTCTCAGGCCCCGGCTGCCCGTGCTTCAACGTTCCGACCACCTTGAACCTCGGCAAGACCGGTGCGCCTGGCGCATTCACACTCATCAATCTGGACGTCACCCAACAAAACGGAACGATCGGCGCGAGCACGCTCGCCAGCTGGATCACCCAGGGGTACAACAAGTACCTGCCGCTCGGGGTGTACCTCTCAGATCCGGGCGCCAAGTGGAACAACAACTCGATTCAGTCGGCAATGCAGGGTCGATACGGCACCGACCTGCTCTTCCCCGTCTACGACACGCTGGTCGACCAGGGATCGAACGCCGAATACCACATCCTCGGCTGGGCAAGCTTCCACCTGACACTCGCGCAGGCGAGCGGCAGCAACGGAACTCTCAACGGCTACTTCACACAGGTGATCTGGCAGGGGCTGCTCGATCAGTCCGACCCATCGTCTTCCGGGATCCCCGATCTCGGTGTCCACTCCGTCGCCCTCGTCGACTGAACCGAAGGAAACCTGCCATGACATACCGCATCCGCAACATCGCCGTCGCCGTCGGGCTCGCGCTCGTGGCTGCACTGCTCACGACGTTCTACGTCGCGAACTACAAGCGCCACGTCCGCCAGACCGAGAGCACCGTCACGGTCTACGTCGCGAAGCGCGACATCCCGCAGGGGACGACCGGTGCAGAGTTGATCAAGTCCGGGTGGATCCAGACCCAGGACGCCGTCAAGCGCACGGTCGTCCCGGGTGCGATCTCAAATCCTGATCAGGTGCGCAGCCTGATCACGCGCCAGGACATCTATGCAGGCGAGCAGGTGTCCCTGCGTCGCTTCGCCGGCCACGCCGAGCAGGGTGTTCGCTCACAACTGCACGGTGGGCTGCGTGCACTCTCCATTCCCGGGACGCCTGACTCGCTGCTGGCGGGGACGCTTCGCGACGGTGATCACGTCGATGTGATCGCCAACCTGAAGACCGGCGACTGCTCGACGTGCTTCGCAGTCCGCAACGTTGCGCGCGACGTACTCGTACTGCACTCCTCGGGTGCGTCGGCGCTACCGAACGGCAAGACCTCCAGCCAGGGCTCGTCGGTGCTGCTCGCAGTTCACGACAACCGCGAGGCGCAGAAGATCTGGTACGCGGTGGAGAACTCAGCGGGCTGGTCGCTCGCCCTCCGCCCCGTCGCCAACGGGACCGACAGCCCGGAGGACATCGAAGGCATCACGTCACTGCTCAAGGACGGCGCATCGAGCGTAAATCTCCAGCACTACTCAGGAGCCGTGAAATGACCGAGCAGACAGACACCATCCAGCGCACGCGCCTCTACTTCACAGGCGATTGTGATGGGTTCGCCGAGCTGAAGGAATCGCTCGCCCAGCATCCGGCTCTCGAAGTGATCGGCTCGAGCGAGCATGTCGCGCAGGCAAGCGGCGTGCTCGCCGGGGGCCACCTCGAGTGCATCCTGCACGCCACGCGTTCCGAGCGGTTCCCCGCGATGGAGGTCGCTGCGATCCGCGAGCAGACGCGCGCGCCGATCGTGATCGTGGCGTCCGGCACCGCGTCCGAGATTCTCGAGGAGGCGCTCGACGCCGACGTGTCGGACGTCGTGCTCCTGCCGCAACTCGTGGAGAACGTCCTGTTCGTCGTCAAGAAGGCGTCCCACGCGAAGCGGGCTCTACCGACCGTCACCCGTGCTCAGCTCGGTCGCGTCGTCACGGTGTTCTCGCCGAAGGGCGGCACCGGCAAGACGGTCACCGCGTCGAACCTCGGTGCTTCGCTCGCCAAGCAGGGGCAAAAGACCCTGCTGCTCGACCTGGACCTCCAGTTCGGCGATGCCGCGATCGTGATGGGCATCGAGCCGGAGAAGACGGTGTACGACCTGGTCGTCGCACCCGGTGAGCTCGACCACGAGAAGCTGGCCGGCTACATCACCAAGCATCCGTGCGGTCTCGACGTCCTCCCCGCTCCGCTCCGCCCCGAGGACGCCGAGCTCGTCACCGAGTCGAAGATCACGCGCCTGCTCGAGGTCGCCCGAGAGACGTACGACGTGATCGTCGTCGATACCTCGCCGTTCTTCCACGGGCCGATGCTCGCGACGCTCGACCGTACGGACGAGCTCCTCGTGATCTGCGGTCTCGACGTCCCGACGCTCAAGAACGTTCGGCTCGCGCTACAGACACTCGAGCTGCTCGCGTACCCGACGAGCCGCATCCGCTTCGTCCTCAATCGGGCCAACACGAAGGTCGGCCTCAGCAAGCGCGAGGTCGAGACGGCGCTGAAGGTGTCGATCGACACCGAGGTTCCGTCAGATCGTTCGGTACCGATCTCCGTGAACCAGGGGAACCCCGCGGTGCTCGCGCATCCTGGCTCCGATTTCTCGCAGGCCATGACCGCGCTCGCGAAGAGCCTGATCAAGGAACCGCCGAAGAAAGCGAAGGCCAAGTTGCCGCAGCGGCGCCGCCTGAGCATGGCGAGGAGCTGAGATGGGCCTTCACGACAGGCTCTCACGCCAGGGAGACGGCGCGGCAACGCTCTCCGTCGTCGGCAACGGCGGCGCGGCGCACCAGTCGCCCACGATCTTCGCCGACGATCCATACGCGGATCTCAAGAGCCGCATCCACCACCAGTGCATCGCAAAGCTCGGCCCGGAGCTGTTCAAGCAAGACGGATCGAGCGATCTCACCGATCAGGTGTATCGCGCCGTCACGGAGGAGCTCGCGCTCGACCGGACACCGCTGACGCGCGACGAGCGCCGCGAGATCGTCCGGCAGCTAACAGATGACATCCTCGGCTACGGCCCGATCGAGCCCCTTCTCCGCGACGACTCCGTCACTGAAGTGATGGTCAACGGTTTCGACAAGGTCTACGTCGAGCGCAACGGCAAGCTCGAGCGCACCGACGTGCGGTTCGTCGACGAGTCGCACGTGATGCGGATCATCGACAAGATCGTCTCGCAGATCGGGCGCCGAGTCGACGAAGCCTCACCGATGGTCGACGCCCGCCTTCCCGACGGGAGCCGCGTCAACGCGATCATCCCGCCGCTCGCCCTCAACGGCCCGACGCTCACGATCCGGAAGTTCTCGCGCGATCCGTACACGATCAACGACCTGATCACCTTCGGAACGCTGACCGCCCGATCGGCGCAGTTTCTTGCTGCCGGCGTGAAGGGCAAGCTCAACGTCCTGATCTCCGGCGGTACCGGCACCGGCAAGACAACGACGCTCAACGCGATGAGCGCGTTCATCCCCGGCGACGAGCGCATCGTCACGATCGAAGATGCAGCCGAGCTCCAGCTGCAGCAGGAGCACGTGATCACACTCGAGTCACGCCCGTCGAACATCGAAGGATCCGGCGAGATCAAGATCCGCGAGCTCGTGCGCAACGCACTGCGCATGCGGCCCGACCGCATCATCGTTGGTGAGGTTCGTGGCGCGGAGACGCTCGACATGCTCCAGGCGATGAACACGGGCCATGAAGGCTCGCTGACGACAATCCATGCGAACTCACCGCGCGATGCGCTCTCCCGCCTCGAGACGCTCGTGATGACCGGGGGCGTCGAGCTTCCTCACCGTGCAATCCGCGAGCAGATCGCAAGCGCTTTCGACCTGCTGGTTCAGATCCAGCGCCTCGTCGACGGGTCGCGCCGCATAACGCACGTGACCGAGGTGCTCGGGATGGAGGCAGACGTCGTGACGATGCAGGACATCTTCGTTGCCTCTCCGCCCAGTGAAGAAGAGGGCTACGCCGGCGCGCATCGGCTCCTTTCGCCCCTTCGCGCCACCG
Source organism: Thermoleophilia bacterium (assembly GCA_031393705.1). Taxonomy (GTDB): domain Bacteria; phylum Actinomycetota; class Thermoleophilia; order Gaiellales; family Gaiellaceae; genus PALSA-600. Next base: position 14,076 of record JANMWB010000076.1, read on the forward strand.
GCCTGAAGCCGCACTTCCTCGAGAAGCTCGCCGCGAACAACGTTGTGCTGCCGCCGACGTTCTTCTCTGGCGACGACCCCGACCAGCTGCGCGCATCGTTCGCAGCCGTCGGCTTCGGCGGTGCCTACGAGTGATGCGGCGGATTCTCCGGCGACGTTTCCGCCTCGCACCTCTCGCGCTCGCCGCTCTCGTGGTGGTGCCGACGGCATCGGCCGCCGGCGTGCGCATCCAGTCGGTGGATACCAGCGGGTTTCCCGCCGTCCGCCTGACCGTCGTCGCTCCGTTGCATGCCGTGTCGCCACGGCTCACCGAGAACTCGGCCCCGGTAACGGGCTTCACCGCGGTCAACCTCGGGGGCCAGAAGGCGATCGTGCTGGCGCTCGATCGTTCGCAGTCGATGCTGGGGCGCCCCTTTGCAAATGCGCTCGCTGCTGCGCAGACGTTCATCGGTGCCGCCGGTCCGCGTGACCATGTCGGCCTCGTCGCGTTCGGCCACGCGGCGTTCGGCCTCGGCCGCTTTTCCGCCTCTCCCACGGACGCGCGGAGCTCTCTCAGCGGGCTGAGCGTCGACGCGAAGAGCGGTACGGCGCTGTACGACGCGATCGTGCTCGCTGCCTCGCACCTCGGAAGCGACAACTCCCCCGGCCGCGCGATCGTCGTCGTCACCGACGGCGCCGACGTGTCCAGCAGCAGCAGCCTGCAGCAGGCGGTCGCGGCGGCGCACACAGCGCACGCCGCGGTGTACGCGATCGGCATCGGCGGCCCGAGCTTCACACCTGACGCGTTGCGGACACTCGCGCGCGAGACAGGAGGCTCGTACCGGCAGGTTGCACGCACGCGCGACCTCGACACCGTTTACGCCGCACTCGCCTCCGAGCTCGACCGGACCTGGCAACTCTCGTATGTGACGGCGGCTCGGCCCGGCATGACGCTCGACCTCGCCGCAACCGTCCCGGGCGCCGGAACGGCCCATGCCACCACGCAGGTTCTCGGTGGTGAGCCACCGGTAACTGCGCCGTCGAGCCTGATCCCCTCGATCGGCTACAGCAGCGCCGGCACGGTCGTCGTTGCTGTCGTCGTCGGGCTCCTCGTCCTCCTCTCATGCGGCTTCTGGTTCGCCTCACGTCGCGGCGGCAAGCTGCGCGCGCGCATCGAGCCGCACCTGGGGCTCGTCGACCGCGGCGCCACGGTGAGGCGGCAGAACGGCCGCGCCGCCGCGCGCGTGCACGTCGCGAACGGCGTCGAGCACATGCTGGGAAGCCTGCGCCAGTTCCAGCGCATCCAGCTGATGCTCGAGCGTGCCGACCTCCCGATGCGCGCGGGTGAGCTGCTCGCGCTCTGCGCGGGGCTTGCGTTCGGCTGCGGGCTACTGACCGCATCGAGCGGGTCACCGACTCTCGTCACTCTCGGCGTGATGGCGGTCGCCGGCTGGGCGCCGTACGCCTACGTCTCGTTCAAGGCGAAGTCGCGCATCAAGCGGTTCGAGAACCAGCTGCCGGACCTCCTGATCACGATCGCCGCGTCGCTCAAGGCAGGACACAGCTTCCGCCAGGGCATCCAGTCGGTCGTCGACGAGGGTGCGGAACCGTCCGCCAAGGAATTCCGCCGTGTCCTGACCGAGACACAGCTTGGTAAGACGATGGACGACGCCCTCGCAGATCTCTCTCTTCGCATCGGTTCCAAGAACCTTGCGTTCGTGATCAACGCCGTGACGATCCAACGTCAGATCGGCGGCTCGCTGGCCGGGCTGTTCGACATGGTCGCCGACACCGTCCGGCAGCGCCAGCAGTTCGGGCGCAAGGTCAAGGGACTGACCGCGATGGGGCGCATGTCTGCCTACGTTCTCGTCGGACTGCCGTTCTTCATCGGCGCAGTCGTCAGCTTGATCAACGGGACCTACATGGCGCCGCTGTACCACTCCGCCACGGGCCAGAAGATGCTCATCTCGGGCGCCGTGATGATCGTTGTCGGGAGCCTCATGCTCAAAAAAATCGTCTCGTTCAGGGGGTAGTCGATGATCCTGTTCCTCGCTCTCCTCTGCATCGGCGGCGCCGCGTTCGCACTCAGCGAAGCCGCGACGTATCCCGCACGCGTCAAGGCCCGGTCGATCCGGCGCGCCGCCGAGTACGGACACATCCGCATTCCCCGCAGCGAGCAGGAGCTCCTCCACTTCCGGGCGCGGGTCCTCGCGCCGCTCGCCCGCAAGCTGGCCGCGATTCCGCTCAAGCTGAGCCCGAAGACCAACGTGGAGGCGATCGGGGCACGGCTTGTCGCAGCCGGCCTCTCGCAACGTCTCACCGCGTCGGCGTTCCTCACGATCAAAGGCGGTGCGCTGGTCGCCGGCTGCGCGCTCGGGCTTCTCATCGCGGCGGTCGGGTCGCCCGCCTCGGGCCTGGTACTGATTCCGGTCGGCGGGGCGATTGGCCTGATCGCACCTGAGATCTTCCTGTCGATGAAGACGCGGGCGCGCCGCGAAGCGATTCGCAGCGAGCTGCCGGACGCGCTCGACCTCCTTGCGGTGAGCGTCGAAGCAGGCCTCGGGTTCGACGCTGCTGTCGCCAAACTCGTCGAACATATGGAAGGCTCGCTGATCGACGAGTTCGCGCTCACGATCAGCGAGATCCGCGTCGGGGAGACACGCACCACCGCGCTACGGAAGATGGCCGAGCGGGTCGATGCTGCGGAGCTCTCGAACTTCGTTCGCGCTGTCATCCAGGCCGAGCAGCTCGGAATCTCCCTTGGGCGGATCCTGCGCGTCCAGGCGACCGACACACGACTCCGCCGCCAGGCCGCTGCCGAGGAGAAGGCGATGAAGGCGCCGATCAAGATGCTCTTCCCGACCGTCTTCTTCATCTTCCCCGCGCTGTTCATCGTCGTCCTCGGGCCTGCCTTCCTCAACATCCTCTCGGTGTTCAAATGACGCCTCCGGAGACCGAGCAGGGATTCGGAACCGGGCTGCGCTCGAAGCTCGAGCGCCAGCAGAACGGGGGCGTTGACCCGGTCGCGGTCGAGGAGACCGCCCCCGCCCCGGCACCCACCTCGTCCGCTTCGGCATCCGTCGATGTGATCGTGCAAGCCACGGTCCCCGAGCTCGACAACGTGCGCGGCGAGTTGCAGGCGGCGCTCGAGCGCGAGCACATCCTGCGCGACGAGGCACACGCTGCCTGCCGTGCCGCAGCGGAACGCGAGTCGGAGCTCGAGTCCTGGTCGAGCGAGCTGCAGGAGCGCGAATCGCTGCTCGCGCGGAAGGTCGAAGATCTCGAACGCGAACAGCACGCCGTGATCGAGCGCCACACGGAGATCGTCGCGGAGTACGCGCGGGTCCAGGAGCTCGCCGGCCACGCAGAGTCACGGGTCGACGAGCTCGAGACCGCCGAGCGGGACCGCGCAGAAGCAGCCGCGCAGATCGCGAAGCAGGTCGCAGAGGTCGCCGAACGGGAGCGCGAGCTGAAGCGCGAGCGTTCCGCGTTTGCCGCGCGGCAACAGGAAGCGGAGGCGCGCGTCACCGCGCGTGAGCTCGCCGTACGCGAGCGTGACGTTTCCGTCGGCCAGAAGGAGCGCGACCTGCGCGATGCCGAAACGGACGCCGCGGGGGTGCGGGCACGTCTCGACGCACGCGAGCGGTCGCTGCAGGCGACCGAGGAACGGATCTCGCAGGAGGCTCGTGAGCTCGAGGAGCGGCGCGTCGGCGTCGAGGCGACGCTCGACGAGCGCACTCATGGGCTCGTCGACAGCGAGTCGGCCCTGCAGGCCTGGGAGCAGCGGCTTCGAGGCGAGGCGGAGCGGTTGTTGGACGAGCGCGCCGAGCACGGCGTGACCTCGCAGGATGCTTTCGCGCTGATGGCGGAACTCGAGTCGCGCGAAACGGACATCGCCAAGCGCGAGACGGAGTTGCATGAGGCGCAGGCGCGGCTCCAGGCGGTCTCGGACGACGGTCACGGGGACGACCTGACGTCGCGCCGCCGGACGAAGGAGATCGACGAACGCGAGGCGGCGCTCGTCGCCCAGGAGGCGGAGCTGAACCGCCGGGTGGCCGCGGCGGCGCGCGACGAACGCGACAACGATCTGGTCGCACGACTGCGCGAAGAGCTGAAGAGCCGCGAAGACGACATTGCCTCGCGCGAGCAGTTCTTCGCCGAGCGCCGTGAGCGGATCGAGAGCCGCGAGGCTCTCCTCTCCCGCCGTGAGCGGGAGATCGCGGAGAGCGGTGCCGCGGCCGAAAAGCTCGAGGATGACCTACGGGTGCGCTATGCGCGCACCGAGGGCGACCTCGACCTGCGTGAGGACAAGCTCGAAGAACGGCTCAAGGATCTCGAGGAGCGCGAGCAGCGACTCGATGCCCGCGAGCGGGACATGGCGGGTTACGTCGCCTCGGTCCAGGAACGGTTCACCGCGGCGTAGACCATCTAATCCCTGGCTACTATGGCTCCGCTGCGCGGATGTGGCGGAATTGGTAGACGCGCACGGTTCAGGTCCGTGTGCCCGTAAGGGCGTGGAGGTTCAAGTCCTCTCATCCGCACTCTTGAGACTTGCGATTCCGATCCTGGCGGCGGCGGCAGCCGCCGTTGTCCTTGCCGGGGACGGCTTCAGCGCCCGTGGCGCCGGCCGGCCGGTCGAGGTGGTCGTGACGTTGCAGGCGCCGGCGCTCTCGGCCTTCGGCCGATCGCTCCAGTCCGCCTCGCACGCCAACTATTTCCGGCGGATCGACGCAGCGCAGAACGAGCTTGCCCACCGCGTGCTCGCGGCCGTACCCGGTGCGCAGATCCGCTGGCGCTACCGGCTTGTTGCAAACGGCTTCGCTGTCGTCGTGCCGAGCGGCGCGGCCGGCGAGCTCGCACGGATCCCCGGCGTTGCCGCGGTCTGGCCGAACGTGCGCTACCACGTGTCGAGGACACTCGGCGGCCCGGAGCAGATCGGCGCTGACAAGCTGTGGGGCCCGACGTTCGCGACAGCCGGCAACGGCATGAAGATCGCCGTGATCGACGACGGTCTCGACGCCACGAACCCGTACTTCAACCCGAGTGGCTTCCAGTATCCCGCCGGCTTTCCGAAGGGCCAGACGCGATCCACGACGACGAAGGTGATCGTCCAGCGCACCTTCGCACCGCCGTCGCCGACCTGGAAGTACGCAAACACACCGTTCGATCCGACCGAGTCCTTCCACGCGACGCATGTCGCGGGGATCGCCGCGGGTGACCACGGCACCGCCACCCCGGGCGGCACGCAGATCTCCGGCGTCGCACCGAACGCGTACCTCGGCAACTACAAGGCGCTGACCATTCCCACCCCGGGCTTCGGGCTCGACGGCAACAGCGCAGAACTTGCCGCTGCGGTGGAGGCGGCGGTCGCGGACGGAATGGATGTGATCAACATGTCGCTCGGCGAACCAGAGGTCGAACCGTCACGCGATCTGCTCGTGCAAGCGCTCGAGGGCGCCGCGGCCGCGGGCGTCGTGCCGGTGATCGCGGCGGGTAACGACTTCGCGGACTTCGGCTACGGGTCCGTATCGTCACCGGGTTCCGCGCCAAGTGCGATCACCGTCGCCGCCGCCGACTCACGCAACGTGATCGCAAGCTTCTCGTCGGCCGGGCCAACTCCCATGTCGCTGCAGCTGAAACCGGATGTCAGTGCACCGGGCGTGTCGATCCTCTCGTCGGTCCCGGCGAAGCAGGGAACCTTCGGCGAACTGAGCGGTACGAGCATGGCGGCACCCCATGTCGCAGGCGCGGCTGCGCTCCTCAAGGAGCGGCACCCGACGTGGACGGTGGTGCAGCTCAAGTCGGCGCTCGAGCAAAGCGGCGACCCGGTGCACTCGCCGACCGGCGCTGAAGTGCTCGCGACGCGCGAGGGCGGCGGACTGGTCGACCTCCCGCGCGCCGACGTGCCCTTGATCTTCGCCGCGCCCACGGGTCTCTCGTTCGGCCTGCTCGCTCCGGGCGCGAGCGCAACCCGCAACGTCGAACTGACGGATGCCGGCGGCGGCACCGGCGACTGGGCGGTGACGACGCTGATCCAGCAGGGAAGCGGAACGCTCGCCGTCGTGCCAACCGTCACCGTTCCCGCGACGCTCTCGGTCACGGCCACCGCAGGCACGAGCCCGAGCGACGTCACGGGCTTCGTCGTACTGACCCGCGGTCCTGACGTGCGGCGTATTCCGTTCTGGTTTGCGGTGAGTGCACCGAAGCTCGGCAGCGAAGCGAAGACGACACTCACCCGCGCGGGCACCTACCGGGGCACGACGGCCGGTGCGCCATCACTGATCGCGACGTATCGCTACCCGACCGGCGGCGACCTCCCGTACCCCGGGCCTGAGCGCGCCTACCGCGTCACGGTCTCGGGCCGTCCGGCGAACTTCGGCGTCGTCGTCCTCTCGGGTCACGCCTCGCCGCACGTCACGTTCGACGGCAGCGAGGAGCGCCTCGCCGGGTACGTCGGCCTCCCGCTCGACCTCAATCCCTACCGCCAGACCTACGGAACGTCGGTGCCGATCGCAGGCGTCGACGTTCCAGCCGCGGGCCCCTACGACATCGTCTTCGATACACGTTCGACCAGCCAGGCCGGCCCATTCACCTTCCGCTACTGGGTGAACGACGTCACACCGCCGACGCTGCGCGTGTCCGTCAAGCAACGCACGATCGTCATCTCCGCAACCGACACGGGCTCGGGCGTCGACCCGCGCACATTCACGGTCACCGTCGACGGCCACTCCGTGGCGACGCGCGGCAGGATCGCAGTCGTGGTCAAAGCGACGAAGGGCCGGCACAAGGTCGTCGTAAAGGCCTCGGACTACCAGGAGGCGAAGAACATGGAGAACGTGCCGCCGATCCTCCCGAACACCGCGACGCTTCGCGTCACCGCGGTCGTTCGTTAGCCAGCTAGTTCTTCTTCCGCTCGCGCGGGTCGATCGTCGGCAGATTTGCCAGGTCGCGCTCAACGGCGCGGGCGAAGTCGTCCGTCTCGGTCTCGACCACGCGCAAATGTGACTTCCGGCGCTTGCGGTCGCGGCGCGTGCTCTCGTCGAGCCCCGCACGCTTGCCGAGGCGCGGCCACTCCGCCGCGACGATCAGCGCGACGGCGGCGACGAGGAGGACGACCCCGATCAGGCTCACGCAGCCAAGGATAGACAGCCCTCTGCCAGAACTGGTGACTGATGAGAGTCCGCCTCCTGTTTCTGGGCGCGCTGGCAGGGCTGGCCGTCGGCTGCGGCTCGACCTCCACCGCAACGGAGCCCGTCATGACCACGACGGCGCCGGTCGCGATCTCGCCGAAGCCGATCGCAGTGACGGTGTTCCAGGTCGACAAGGGCCTGCTACGACCTACGGTCGAACACGTGCCGCACACGACCGCGGTCGCTGCGGCAGCAATCGGCGCGCTCGGCCTCGGGGCAAGCGTCACGATCAGCGACGGAACAGCAACGGTTGCGCTCGACCAGGCAACACAGGACCAGGCAGCGGAGATCGTCTACACGCTGACGCAGTTCGCGACCGTCAAGCGCGTCGATGTCGGCGGCCGCGCGGGCCTCACACGCGACGACTTCGTGAGCTACATCCCGCCGATCTTCGTCGAGTCGCCCGCGGCCGGTGCGCACGTGCCGCAGACGTTCCACGTCTCGGGGACGGCGAGCGTGTTCGAGGCGACGCTTGTCGTTCAGCTCGTGCGCGACGGCAAGGTGATCCTCAAACAGTCGGTCACTGCGTCGGAAGGGGCCCCGGGCAGGGGCACGTTCGACGCGACGGTCCACGCGACGCCCGGCGAGGTGACCGTGGCCGCGTTCTCGCCGTCGGCCGCGGACGGCACGCCGCAGCACGAGGTCGACGTGCCGGTCACGATCCTGCGCTGATCGCTCAGCCGCGGATCTGCTGGGCAAGGACCCAGAGCCCAGCGACGGTGTAGCCGACCATCAGCGCGACGAGCGGCGCCTGCGCAAGCAACGCGCGCGCCGGCGTCGATGCCCGGACGGCGAGTCGGTGTGCAGCGAACACGGCAACGACGTGGCCCCAGACGATCAACAGCACCTGAATCCCCCACGCGAGACCTGCGGGAAGGATCCCGCTGTTCAGCGGATACTCGCCCCAGCCGAATGGGTTCCAGCTGCGGCCGAATGGATCGACGATCACGCCGAGCGTCGCCTGCCCCGCGATCAGGAGGTACAGGTAGTAGTGGGCGGCGAAGTAGACGGCGGCGATCGGGATCAGCGTTACCGCAAGCGCGCGTGCGTGGGCGCGCGTCACGAGCAGGTAGGCGCCGACGAAGAGCAGGACGACGGCGAGCATCGACAGCGTCTGCAGGACGGATACGTGGTTCGCGAGGAACGACCAGCGCTGCCAGAACCACTCCTGGAACGTCGCGAAGCGGTCGGTCGACGACCAGCCGTCGAAGACGACGGTCGCGAGCGCAGTGAGCACGAACGCAGCACCGCCGTCGGGTAGCGCGGGGTCGGTGCGCAGGCCGCCGCCGTAGGCTCGCACGCGGGCGGTGCGCTCCTCGCTCACGGCCCACTCTTCGGGCACGAACGGCCGCAGCTCGAGCGGTGAGAAGCGGGAGAACGTGCGTGAGAGGACGCTGAAGAGCTCGACGTTGCCGAGCCACGTCTCCGCGCCATAGAGCGCGCAACCGGCGAGTGTCGCGACCATGTAGGCGATGAGGATGAGAGCGAGCGTGCGCGGCTCCTTCGCCTGCGCCCAGACGAGCTCCAGCCACGACCAGACGAGGAGCAGCGCGACCGCAGGCCATTGCCCAAGCCAGGCCGGATAGGCGAACGGCTGCACGCCGCGGCGCGCGAGCGCACGGTCGACGGCACGCGCAGCGACATTGAGCGGCGCCACGCGTTCGTAGACGTTTCCAACGAGCCACGCAACGATCCCGAGGCCGACCCAGAAGTCGACCCACGTGAGCACGTCGACCGGGTTCTCGATGAACTCCTGCGACTGCGGGGTCGTCGCGAACAGTCCCCCGACCAGCGCGACCAGGACGAGCAGCGTCCCGAGCACCGTGACGACCGGCCCGAGACGGCGTCCGAAGGCGTAGAGGTCCGGCCCGAAACGCTCGCGGACCGGCCCCTCGCGGACGGCGAGCGCCGCCGCGGGAGCCGACAAGAGGACCGCCGCACCACCCGCGACCACGTAGAGCCAGATCGGCAGCGGGAACCGGTACGAGATGGGCGCTGCGTGCGCCAGAAGCCAGAACATCTGTCTGGACGCTAGCTACAATGCCCGCGCCCGATCCCCGGTAGCTCAATTGGTAGAGCGTTCGGCTGTTAACCGAAATGTTGCTGGTTCGAGTCCAGCCCGGGGAGCTCTCTTCATGGCGAATCTCAACGCGATCGGCATCGTCGTCTCCGACCTGGAGCGGTCGATCCGCTTCTACCGGCTACTCGGTCTCGATGTACCGGAGACGCCGCGCGAAGGGCACGTCGAGGCGACGCTCGAGAACGGCGCGCGGCTGATGTTCGACACCGAGGCGACCGTCAAGAGCTTCAGGCCCGACTGGGCGCGTGCGACCGGGAATCAGCTCTCACTCGCGTTCGAGTGCAGCAGCCCTGCGGAGGTCGACGAGGTCTATTCACGCGTCGTCGAGGCCGGCTTCGACGGCGAGAAGGAACCGTGGGATGCGTTCTGGGGCCAGCGCTACGCGCAGCTGCAAGACCCGGACGGCGTGCCCGTCGATCTGTACGCAGCGCTTTAGGCGCTGCTCAGCGAAGCTACGCGCTCGAGGAGCTTCTGCAGCGCTTCCTGCAGCTCCTTCGTGCGCGACGGATCTGAATGCTGGAGCTCGCGCCGCAGAGCGCGCTCGCGAAGCCTCCAGATAAGTTCCTCACCTGTGATGTCGTCAATACCCTCGGCATCCGCACGAGCATCGAGTTCAGCGAGCAATCCAACCAGCTCCGGGTCCAGCGGAGCGTCCGCGACAATGTGTTCGCGGAGAGCGCGATGAACTGGGTCGTAGAAATGTTCTGGAGGCAACTCCGCGAGGAGCGGCTTGAGTCGTTCATGTGCCAGCGCACCCGCGAGAGCATTTTGTTCGAGCCGAATCCCCGCGTCGACGACGCGAGCTCCCGACGCGTTACGAACCGTCGGAACTGGCGCGGACTTGAACTGGACTGTCATGCCAAGGCGATCGCTGACGAGACGAATGGCGGCATCTCGGTCCGGCGATGGAGGTAGACCATTGAGCACGGCCTCTGTCGCACGAAACGTCGACTCTCTATCTTCGCCGCGGTCAATCTCAATCCGTACGCGATAGAGCAAATAGGGTTCTGCGGTCTTTAACCGCTGTTCGAATCCGCTCGGGTCGTCTGCGGGATCGACTCCCGGTTTGAGCGCGACCACCTTTACGTCAAAGCCCAGCTTCGCCGCGAGCTCCATCCCGCGCAGTGTCGCGCTCTCGCCCGCTGCGTCACCGTCGAATGCCAGCCACAAGCGCTTGGTGAGGCGACCGAGCTCTTTCAGCTGTTGCTCGGTTAACGCAGTCCCCATAGAAGCAACAACTGGCTCGAGCTTGGCTTGGCGCAATGCGATTACATCCGTATTTCCCTCCACCACGATCGCGCGATCTTCCCGCGCGATCGCGGCGCGCGCCTTGTCGAGCCCGTAGACAACCCAGCCCTTGTGGAAGAGCTCCGACTCGGGTGTGTTGACGTACTTCGCCTTCAGCAGATCGTCCTCGTGCAGCTTGCGCGCCTGGAAGCCAAGGATGCGGCCCTGGCGGTCGGCCAGCGGGAACAGCAGCCGTTGCTGGAAGAAGTCGTCGCCGCGTTGCCGCGTGAGCCCGGCCGCGCGCAGCTCCTCCTGCGAAAAACCTTTGGCAATCGCTTTGCGCGCAAGCGAGTTGCCGCCGAGTGCGAGGCCGAGCCGGAACTCACGGCTCACCTCCTCGTTCAGGCCGCGTCCCTTCAGATAGTCGCGCGCCATCCCGCCCGCTTCGCTGTCCCAGAGCGTGCGCTCGTAGAACGTTGCAGCCTGGTCGAGCAGCGCGAGCAGGCGCACGCGACGGGTGCGGACGGCGTCCTGCTCCGGCGAGCTCTCCTCGTACTCGATCGGGATGCGGAAGCGCTCGCCGAGCCATTCGATCGAGCCGGCGAAGTCGAGCCCTTCCGTCTCGCGCACGAATGTGATCAGGTCGCCCTTCGCGCCGCAGCCGAAGCAGTAGTAGAGCTTGTCGACGGCGTTGACCGAGAACGACGGCGTGCGCTCGTCGTGGAAGGGACAGCGTCCGGTGTACCGGCCGCCGACCTTGCGGAGCTGCGTGCGCCCGGAGACGACCTCGACAAAGTCGGCTCCGGCCTTCACGGCCTCGACGGAGGTGTCCTTGATGCGCGCCATCAGATGGTGTCAGCGTATGACAGGGCGAAGCGGTCAGTCATCCCCGCGATGAACTCAACGATCGCAGCTTGCGAGTCTCCTCGTGCCACGAGGTGCTGATAGATGCGCTCGATCGTCTGGTGCGCCCGATCATGCTCCGGCCGTGTCACTGGTGCGAGGTAGACCCGGTCGAACATGAACTCACGCAGGGAGAGCATCGCCGCACCGACCTCTTCGCTCTGGACGATGTCGCCGGCCGCCGCGGAGCTCTCGACGAGGTCATGGACGAGTCGGTCGATCCGTCGCGCGCCGCTTGGGCCGAGGACGGCGAGCTGCTCCCGCGGCAAATCGCGTTCTTCGAGGATCCCGTAGCGGATCGCATCGTCGATGTCATGGTTGATGTAGGCGACCCGGTCGACGATGCGGACGATCTTTCCCTCGTGCGTCTCGGGCTCGCGCGCGCCGGTGTGCGTGAGGATGCCGTCGACGACCTCGTACGTCAGATTGAGGCGCTGCGCAATGCGCGCCGACTGCTCGTTGTGGCGGAAGCCGCCGTCGAGCACACGGTTGAGCGCCGCCTCCCCGGCGTGCCCGAACGGCGGGTGGCCCATGTCGTGCCCGAGCCCGATCGCCTCCGTCAGGTCCTCGTTCAGCGCGAGCGCCCGCGCGACGACGCGCGCCATGCCGGTCGTCTCGAGCGTGTGCGTCATGCGCGTGCGGTAGTGATCCCCGGCCGGATCGATGAAGACCTGCGTCTTCCCTTTCAGGCGGCGGAAGGGCTTCGAGTGGAGGATCCGGTCACGGTCCCGCTGGAACGGGGTCCGGACGAGGCATTCCTCCTCCGCACGGGCGCGCCCACGCGTCTCGTAGGAGCGAACGGCGAGCGGCGAGAGCGCGCGCTCCTCCACGTCGCGCATCCGCGCGGCGAAGGCGTCAGCAACTCTCCCGGCAAGTTCGGGCATCGCGCCACGGTAGCCGCAGCAGCGGCCGTTAGATGATGATCGGGACGGTGCCGCCGTCCGCCGACCAGGCAGCGCCGGTGACGTACGACGCCCGGTCGGAAAGCAGGAAGACGATCACCGCGGCAACTTCCTCCGGCTCGGCGAGCCGGCCCAGTGGCCGCCCGGCGCCCACCTTGGCGAGCACCTCATCCCGCTTGCCTTGCTGCTCGGCGAGGCCGCCAGCGTCGAGCCACGCTCCCGTCGCCGTCGGGCCGGGCGTGACCGCGTTGCAGCGGATCCCGTCGCCGCCGTAGAGATCGGCGACCAGGCGTGAGAACGAGAGCATCGCCGCCTTCATCACGGAGTAGTCGGGCATGCCGAGCGAGGGCCGCTTGCCCGCCGACGACGAGACATTCACGATCGAGCCGCTCCCCCGCTCCTTCATACCGGGGAGCGCCGCCCGCGTCGCGCGCACGGCGGTCATCAGGTTGAGCTCGAAGGACGCCTGCCAGTCGTCGTCGGTGAGTTCCTCGAAGTTGCGAATGTCGGTGCCGCCGACGTTGTTCACAAGGCAGTCGACGCGGCCGAACGCCGCCACCGCGGCGCCGATCAGCTCCTCCGCCGCACCCGGCTGTGTCAGGTCGGCGACCACATGCAGGTCGCCGATGCCCTCGCTCCGACGTCCCGAGGTCACGACCGCCGCACCCTCCTCCTGCAACTGCCGGGCGACGGCGAGACCGATGCCCCCGGTCGAGCCGGTGACGACGCACACCTTGTCTTTGAGGCCGAGTTGCATAACGTCGTTACCGTACCGGCGTGACGACGATCCTCCTCGCACGACACGGCGAAACGGACTGGAACCGCGAGAACCGCTGGCAGGGCTGGGCCGATCCGCCGCTGAACGACGCCGGACGCGCCCAGGCGCGGGCGCTCGCCGAGCAACTGCAGGAGACGCCGTTCGACGCCGTGTACTCGAGTGACCTGCGCCGCGCGCACGAGACGGCCGAGATTGTCGCCGCCCCTCACGGCGTTCCCGTCATTTCGGATCCCGGGCTGCGCGAGATCGACGTCGGGTCCTGGTCGGGCTTGACGCACGCCGAGATCGAGGAGCACTTCCCCGGCGGCGAGCGCCCCGACGGCGAGACACGCGAACAGCATCTCGAACGTGTGCTGCGGGCCGCCGAAGGCATCGCGCGCGCGAACCCGAACCGCCGCATCCTGCTCGTGACCCACGGCGGGACGATGCGTGCGCTGCGCGGCCACACGACCGATGAGCCCTTCCATCCGATCCCGAACTGCGGCGTGCTGGAGCTGCATTTCCGTGACGATCGCCTCTCGTACCCGATCGGCTAGGCTCGAGCCGTGGAGGACTACACCAACAAGTACAAGGGCGAGCAGGTCGAGATCGCCCTCTTCGGCGGCGAGTACCAGGACGGCGTCCTGACCGCGTACTGCTACCTCGAAGACGTTGCGCACGTGGAGTTGAACGGGCACATCCTGATCCCGCTCCAGAACGTGGCCTCCCTGCACTGCTCGAGCCGGTGCGACGCCCCGGAGCCCGACTGGCCGCCTCGCGGCCTGGCCGAGGACGACCCGGACGTCGCCGACGACGAAGCGTAGGTTCGACCGGCTGTGAGCCGCCGCCTGCTGATCCTCCGCAATGTGCTCAAGGCGTGGCTCGTGCTGGTCGTGTTCGCGCTGCTGCTCGGCGCGCTCGGCTGGCAACTCGGCGGCTATCGCCTCGGGATCCTCTTCATCGCCTCGGCGGTGCTGCTCGCCGCGGCCGTCTACTGGTACGCCGACCGGATCGTGATGGGCATGGTCGGCGCCCGCGAGCTCCTCGAAGGCGAAGCGCCGGCGCTGCACTCGACCGTCGAACGGCTCGCAGCTCGCGGCGGCGTGCTCAAGCCGAAGCTCTACGTACTGGCCGACGGCTACCCGCGCGCGCTCTCGTCGGGCCGCGGCGCGGGCGGCGGCTCGGGGCTTGCGCTTTCGGTTGGCCTGCTGGGCGTCGCCTCGCCGGCAGAGCTCGAGGGGATCGTCGCGCATGAGCTCGCGCACCTCCGCCACCGCGACGTGCTCGTCCAGACGATCGCCGTCGTCGTCGCCTCCGCGACCATCGAAGGATCGCGCCTGGGCGGGTTCCTGCAACGTAGCCTGCTCTTCGTGCTCGGCCCGATCGCCGCCGCGTTCGTCCACCTGCTGCTCTCCCAGAAGCGCGAGTTCGAGGCCGACCGGTTCGCCGCGGAGATCTGCGACTCGCCGCATGGTCTCGCCGACGCACTCGTCCGGCTGGAGCAGGCGATGCAACTCGTCGGGTTCGAAGCGAGCCCGGCGACCGAGCCGCTCTATACGACGAACCCCTTTGCCGAGGAAGGCCTCGCCGCACTCTTCGTCTCACACCCGCCGGTCGGAGACCGCGTGCGCCGGCTGCGGGAGCTCGACCCGCACTGGCGGGAGAAGCTGCGGGCTGCATGAGTGCCGTGCAGCCTGAGTTGGACTGGCTCGTTCCACCGTCCGCCTCCGCCGAGCTCGGCGCGTCTTCGATCTCCTTCGCAGCCGGGCCGCGCACCGACCTCTTCGCGGATCCGGCCGGAGGGGAACCGAAGACCGACGCGCCGCTCCTCCTCGGCCGGCCAAGCGGCGACTTCCAGCTCAGGGCTCGTGTCGCGGCGCCGCTTTCGGCGACCTTCGACGCGGCCGGGCTCGTCATCTGGGCTTCACCGACCGCGTGGGGAAAGCTCGAGCTGGAGTACTCGCCCCAGCGCGAGGCGATGATCGTCTCGGTCGTGACGCGGGGCGTGTCCGACGACGCCAACGGGTTCACCGTGGCGGAGTCTTTCGCCTGGCTGCGCGTCGCGCGCAGCGGCGAGGCGATCGCGTTCCACGCGTCGGTCGACGGCCTCTGGTGGTCCCTCGTTCGCTCCTTCACGTTCCCCGGTGCCGGCGGCGCAGCCGCCGGCTTCGTCGTCCAGTCGCCGACCGGCGACGGCCTGCACGGGCGCTTCGACGAGATCGAGTGGACCGCCGGGCCGCTCGCTCAACTGCGCGACGGAAGCTAGAACGACGAAAGGCCCTGCGCCGTTGAAAACAACAGCGCGGGGCCTTTCGCAAAGAAATGGGCGGCGTCCTACTCTCCCGGGGGATTGCTCCCCGAGTACCATCGGCGCTAACGGGCTTAACTTCTCTGTTCGGAATGGGAAGAGGTGTTTCCCCGTCGCTAAGACCGCCCAACTTTTGAGTGGAACGCAGCCAGTCGTGGCGCGAACACCCTCAAAACTCCATAGCTACGACAATGAGTTCTAAATCAAGACCTCGAGCAATTAGTACGGGTCCGCTGAACACATTGCTGTGCTTGCACGTCCCGCCTATCAACGTGGTGGTCTTCCACGGCTCTTACTCTCTCTAGGAGATGGGAGCTCTCATCTCGAGGTGGGCTTCCCGCTTAGATGCTTTCAGCGGTTATCCCATCCAGACGTGGCTAATCAGCAGCGCTCTTGGCAGAACGACTGATACACCAGAGGTCCGTTCGTCTCGGTCCTCTCGTACTAGAGACGACTCCTCTCAAAGCTCCAACGCCCATGGTGGATAGGGACCGAACTGTCTCACGACGTTCTGAACCCAGCTCGCGTACCGCTTTAATGGGCGAACAGCCCAACCCTTGGGACCTACTCCAGCCCCAGGATGCGACGAGCCGACATCGAGGTGCCAAACCCTTCCGTCGATGTGGACTCTTGGGAAGGATAAGCCTGTTATCCCCGGAGTACCTTTTATCCGTTGAGCGACGGCACTTCCACTTGTTACCGCCGGATCACTATGGCC
>JANMWB010000010.1:0-15606 GCA_031393705.1 Thermoleophilia bacterium
GCACAGACTGTGAAGACACAGTGAGCCAGCTCGCGCAGGTCCACGCGATGCCCGGTGTGGCCGGGTACATGGCGGAGGTCGAGACCGGCCTCGCGCGTGCCGTCGCTGCGCAACCGGGGCTCGCCCAGGAAGTAGCCGGCGAGGCGCTCGCCGCGGGCGGCAAGCGCCTGCGGCCGTTGCTCTGCTTCCTGACCGCGCCCGGCGAGCCGTCGGTCGCCGCAGGTGTCGCGGTCGAGATGGTGCACATGGCGACGCTCGTGCACGACGACCTCGTCGACGGCGCGCGCTTGCGCCGCGGTCTGCCCGCGGCGTGGTCGGTCTACGGGGCCGAGGCCGCGAAGGCGGCCGGCGACTACCTCTTTGCGTGCGCGTTCGCCGTGCTCGCGGAGACGGGCGACGAGCGCGCCGTCTCGACGCTCGCAGACGCTGCGCTCGGTCTCGCGCGCGGTGAGGCGATGCAGAAGCTGCAGACGAACGACCCCGACACGCCGATCGCGGCCTACCTCGAGCGCTGCGCGCTGAAGACCGGGAAGCTGATCGAGGCTGCGTGTCTGCTCGGCTCCGGCGGCGATGTGCGCCTCGGTGAGTACGGCGCGAGTCTTGGGATCGCGTTCCAGATCGCCGACGACATCCTCGACTGCGCGGGCCAGACACAGGAGACGGGGAAGATCCCGGGCACGGATCTCCGCGAAGGGACCCCCACAATGCCGCTGCTTCTCGCGGCACAGAGCGACGAGCTCGTGCGCGCGGCGCTCGCCGGCGGGCCGCTCGACGGGGCGCTCGTCCGAGTCGCAACGACCGACGCGATCCAGCGGTCCCGCGAAGCGGCCCTCGACTACGCTGCCCGCGCGAGGTCGTTTCTCGACTCGCATCCGCATCGGGAGGAGCTCGAAGCCTTGACGTACGCAGTGGTGAACCGCGCAGGATGAGCAGGTGATGATCAAGCTCGGCCGCATCGGCTACGTGAACATGGCGCCCGTCTTCTTCCGGCTCGAAGCGGACGTCGAGGAGATCGTCGGTGTCCCCACCGCGCTCAACAAGCAGCTCGTCGCGGGCGAGCTCGACGTCGCGCCGATCTCGTCGATCGAGTACGCGCGGAACGCTGACACGCTGCGGCTGCTGCCACGTCTGTGCGTCTCGAGCGACGGCGCTGTCGAATCGATTCAGCTGATCTCGAAGACACCGCTCGAGCGCATCCGCACCGTCGCGGTGACGCCCGAGTCGGCGACGTCGGTCGTGCTCACCCGTGTGCTGTTCCCGGACGCGGAGCTCGTGCCGCTCGGTGAGGCCGCGGAGGCGAAGCTGCTGATCGGCGACGCGGCGCTCAAGTCGGCGTTCGAGGACCCGACCCCGCACCACGACCTCGGCCGGCTGTGGCAGGAGCGCACCGGGCTGCCGATGGTGTTCGCTGTGTGGGCGGCGCCGGAACCGACCCACCCCGACCTGCCGGAGCTCGAGGAGGCGCTCGTCAACTCGCTGCGCGCAGCACGGGCAAACCCCGAGCAGCTGGCGCACGAGTCGGCCGAGCGCTACGGCTATCCCGCCGGTTTTCTCGCGCGCTACTTCGAGAAGCTGCGCTATCGCTTCGGCCCGCGCGAGCGCGCCGGCCTGTACACGTTTCTTGAGCTCGCACGCGACGTCGGTGAGCTCGACGAGGTGCCGGAGCTGCGCTTCGTCACCGCCGCCGCGACCGTCTGAGCCGCGCCCGGCGCCGTGAAATGCGGGGCCTCGTGCCCCGCGCGCCCCCCACATCCGAGCCCGTATGGACAGACTTAACTTGACTTTCGCTCGGAACTAAATTTAGATTCCAAACTATGTCATCGACCTACCCGGGCTCGGCCCCAGGATCGAGCTACCGCGTTGCCTCGGTCGGCCTCACCCGCGACGTCAACCGGGCGGCGATCTTCCGGATGATCGGCACCTCCGGGCCGATCGCCCGGGCCACGATCGCTCGGCGCCTTCAGCTCAGCCCGGCGACGGTCACGTCCGTGACCCGGCAGCTGCTCGACCAGGGCCTGGTGCGAGTTGCGGACCGGTCGCAGTCGGCCAGGGGACGTCCCTCGCTCTTGCTCGAGCTCGTCGGGGGCGCTGCGGGCGCCTTCGGTGCCAAGGTCGCGGCAGATCACGTCGTCGGCGTTCGGGTCGATCTCGAGGCCGAGCTCGTGGAGCGGTACGAGGCGCCGTTCGACGCGACGGCTCCGGATGCGCTCGATCGGCTCGCTGCGCTGCTCGGCGGGTGGATCTCCGCGTCGGAGATCGACACCCCGTTGCTCGGCGTCGGTCTTGGCGTCTCGGGTGTCGTCGACGCGGTCAGCGGTACCGTCGACTCACCGCTCCTTGGGTGGCGGCACGTCGGGCTCGTCGCGCACCTGCAGGAACAACTCGGGCTCCCCGTCTTCGCAGACAACGACGTCAATACGCTCGCGGTCTCCGAGCGGCTCTACGGCCGTGGTCGTGACTCCGAGAACTTCGTCACAGTCACGCTCGGTCGCGGTATCGGCCTCGGCATCATCGCCGGCGGTGATATCTACCGCGGTTCCGGCGGCGGGGCCGGTGAATTCGGACACACGGCGGCGGTCGAAGGTGGGCCGTTGTGCACCTGCGGAAAGCGCGGGTGTCTCGAAGCGGTCGCGGCCGATCCCGCACTCGTGCTCGAGGGGAGGCGTGCGCACCTGCTTCGGCGCGACCAGGGCATTGACCGCCTGCGTCAACTCGCCGAGCAGGGCAATCCCAGGGCGCAAGCAATCTTCGCGGCCGCCGGCACGGTGCTGGGACGGGCCGTTGCCAACCTCGCGGTGATTCTCAACCCGGAGCTCGTCCTGATCAGCGGTGAGGGCACGCAGGCCTGGCCGCATGTCGCACCAAGCTTCGACGCCGCGTTCCGGGCCGGGCTCTTCGCGCCCCTCGGCGACGTTCGCGTCGAAGTCGACCCGTGGGACGAGGCGAAGTGGGCGATCGGCGCAGCCAGCCTCGTGCTCCGCGCCAGCTTTGCCGCTCCGTTCGATCACTCCTCACGAAGCACGGACGTGCCGGTGGGGGTAGTCGCCTGAACGAGTTCTCCAAGGCGCCCGCCGGGCGCCCCCCAACTGCCCCCAATCAGCTTGTCCAGAGAGGTAGGAATGAAATGCGCATGAGCAAGGTCGTCCCAATCGTCGGCGTCGCTTCGTTGTTGGCCGTCATCGCGGTCATCGCGGGTGCGGCACGGCCCGCTGCCGCACAGCAGCAGTCGACGACGATCACGTTCTGGCATGCCTACGCAGAGAATGCGTCGGCACCGGAGATGCAGCGGCTGACGAAGATCGTCATCCCGCGGTTCGAGCGTCTCCATCCCGGCATCAAGGTGCAGCAGGTGCCGTTCAGCTACGGGAACCTCCAGCAGAAGCTGACGACGAGCGTTGCCGGCGGGACTTTGCCGGACGTCGTCCGGGCGGACCTCGCCTGGGTGCCGCAGTACGCGAAGTTGCACGCGTTCGCGCAGCTCGATAAGACAATGCCCGACTTCAAGAAGTATGCCTCGGCGGTCTATGCGGGGTCGCTCGCGACGAACTACTACAAGGGTCACTACTACGGCCTGCCGTTGGACACGAATACGCGTGTGCTCATGTACAACGAACAGGCGCTTGCTTCGGCGGGCATCTCCTCGCCTCCGACGACGTTCGCTGAGCTGAAGGCGGATGCGCCCAAGCTGAAGGGGAAGGGGATCTATCTCTTCGCGGACGGTGGCACGGGTGGCTGGAACGTTCTGCCGTGGATCTGGTCCGGCGGCGGCAGCCTCACGAACAAGACGTTCACGCGGGCAAGCGGCTACCTGAACAGCGCGAATACGGTGGCGGCGGTGCAGTTGCTCGCAGATCTCTACAAGCAGGGAGCTATTCCAAGCCTGATCACGGGCGATCAGGGTGCGACGGGCACCGAAGACGGTCTCGCAACCGGCAAGTACGCGACCATCCTCGACGGTCCGTGGATGTTCCCGATCTTCGGAAAGGCCTATCCCAACTTCAAGCTGAAGACAGCGCTGGTGCCGGCCGGCCCGGGCGGCAGCGTGAGCGTTGTCGGTGGCGAAGACATCGTGATGTCTCAGTCGTCGAAGAACAAGGCAGCAGCTGCGGAGTTCATCCGGTTCATGCTGTCGCCGTGGACGCAGACGCAGATGGCGCATGCGGGCCAGATGCCGGTCCGCTCAGATGTGTCGAAGCAACTGACGAAGATCAACGCGTACTTCGGGATCTTCGCGCAGCAGCTGAAGACGGCACAGCCGCGGACTCCCAGTCCGAACTGGTCGAAGATCGACACGATCCTCGGCAACGCGGTAGCAACCGCGATCAAGGGTGGCTCCGTACAGGGCGCCCTCGACGACGCAGCCAAGCAGGTCGACGCCCTCCTCGCGGAATAGGCGTCACGCCGTGACCCGGGACATCGATCCGCAGGTGGTCACGGCGGCTGTTCGGAGGCCGAGAGCTCTCGGGCGCAAGGGGACGCGCCCGGGAGCTACGGCCTTCGGCTCGCGGCGGCGGAAGGACACGCTTGCTGCGTATCTCTTCCTCGGCCCGGGCTTCATCCTCTTTGCTCTCGTCATCCTCTATCCGATAGCGCGGGCCTTCCAGATCAGCCTCTACGAGTGGTCGATCGTTCCGGGCGCATCGAGCCGGTACCTCGGGCTCCACAACTACGACCGCGCGCTCCACGACCCTGTCTTCTGGCGGGCACTCGTGAACACCGCCTTCTACATGGCGCTGACGGTCCCCGCACAGATCGTGCTCGGGCTTGCCGCCGCGGTCCTGCTCGACGGCCGAATGCCGGCGCGGCCGCTCTTCCGCACGCTCTACTACCTGCCCGTCGTGACGAGTTGGGTCGTCGTCTCGTTGCTCTTCCGTTACCTGTTCCTCACGGACAGCGGGCTCGTGAACTGGGTGTTGCACGATGGTCTCCACGTGACCGGCCACAACATCGACTGGCTCGGTGGACGCTGGACGGCCATGACCGCGATCGGGATCCTCGGGATTTGGAAGGGCATCGGCTGGTCGATGGTCATCTTCCTTGCGGCGCTCCAGGGCGTCCCCCGCGAGCTGTACGAAGCGGCAGCCGTCGACGGGGCGGGGCCGTGGCGCCGCTTCCTGGCAATCTCGTTGCCGACGCTGCGCCCGATCGTGGCCTTCGTGACGGTGATGCTCGTGATCGGCGGCTTCAACGTGTTCATCTCCGTCTTCCTGATCACGAACGGCGGGCCGCTCGACGAGACGCAGGTTCTGCTGACGTACATGTACCGGCAGGCGTTCACCTTCCTCGACTTTGGCTATGGGTCGGCGATCAGCTTCACGCTCACGCTGATCGTCGCAACGCTGTCGCTGATCCAGTTGCGGCTCTTCCGTCCGCCGGGAAGGAACGCCTGATGGTTGCCGGCGGCGCGCTGCGTGCGCGCACGATCCTCGCTTCGCGGCTGACGCTGCTCAGCCTCGGCGCGATCGTGATGATCCTGCCGTTCGTCTACATGCTCTCGACGGCGCTCAAGCCCGACCGCCTGGTGCTCGAGGTACCGCCGAAGTTCCTCCCGACACATCCGACGACCGCCAACTTTGTCGGAGCCTGGAGCTCGAACGACTTCGGCCGCTACTTCTTCAACTCGGTGGTAGTCGCGATCGCGACGACGCTGGTGACCGTCTTGCTCGCCTCGATGATGGCCTTTGCCTTCGCGCGGTTCGACTTTCCCGGCCGGCGGGTGCTCTTTGGGATGTTGCTGCTCGGGCTGATGGTCCCGACGATGATGCTGCTGATCCCGCAGTTCTTGCTTGCCAAGAACATGATGCTGCTCGACAGCCTCTGGGGGCTTGTCGTGTTCTACGCCGGAGGCAACATCGCGCTCAACACCTTCTTGCTGCGGAGCTTTTTCCAGGAGATCCCCGCCGAGCTCGAGGAGGCCATGGTCGTCGACGGCGCCGGATCATGGTGTCGGTACTGGCGGCTCGTGTTGCCGCTGTCGCGTCCGGCACTCGCGACGGTGGGCATCTTCACGTTCCTCGCGAGCTGGGACGAGTTCACCTGGGCGCTCACGATCATCTCGGATCCGTCGAAGCGAACGCTCCCGATCGCGATCGCGCTCTTCCAGGGGCAGCACGCGACGAGCTGGGGGCTGGTCTTTGCCGCCTCGGTGATCGCGGTTTTGCCGGTGATCGCGATCTTCGTGATCTTCCAGCGGCAGTTCGTGAGTGGCCTTGCAACAGGAGCGGTGAAGGGATGACGATGAACGCGGAACAGCTGCTCGTCGAAGACCCGCTCGCACGGCGTAGCGTCGAGGTTCTCAAGCGCGGACAGGGCGCATCGGGCGCGCTCGTCGCGAGCCCCGCATTCCCGACGTATGCCTATGCGTGGCTCCGAGACGGAGCGTTCTGCGCACACGCGCTCGACGTCGCCGGCGAAGCCGAGGCTGCCGCGGCATTCCACGCGTGGGCTGCGCGCAGCATCGAAGCCCACCGCTCGATGATCGAGTCGGTGATGGCTCGCGTCGTTCGCGGCGAGACGCCGTCGTCCGCTGAAATGCCTCCCGCGCGCTACACCCTCGACGGGCGCCTCGAATCCGGAGACGACGACGAGCCGTGGCCCAACTTTCAAATCGACGGGTACGGGATGTGGCTGTGGGCGCTCGAGCAGCATCTGGCGGGCCGGCGCCCCGATGACGCGATGCTCTCGACCGTCCGTCTCGTCGCTCGCTACCTCGAGTGCTGCTGGCGGCTCAAGTGCTTCAGCTGCTGGGAGGAGTACGACGACGGCGAGCACGCCGCCACCCTCGCTGCGGTGGTCGCCGGGATCGAGTCGGCGGGCCGCCTGCTCGGCGACGACGACGTAATGGGCTCCGCCGAGCCGATCAGGTCGCGCCTCCTCGAGTCCTACATCTTCGACGGGCGGTTTCGCCGCGGGCCTGCTGACGACCGGCTCGACGGAAGCCTGCTCTGGCTTGCCGGTCCGTTCGGTGTACTGCCAACCGATGACGCCCGCGTGGTGGAGACCATCCGCGCAATCCACCGTGATCTCGTCGGCCCGTCGGGCGGCGTCTACCGCTATCTCGGCGACACCTACTACGGCGGGGGAGAGTGGCTGCTGCTGGCTTCGTCGCTCGCCTGGCACGAGGCGGCCGTCGGAAACCGGACGGTGGCTCGGGAGCTGCAGGACTGGGTTCGGGCCCAGGCGCGTCCGAACGGTGACCTGCCGGAGCAGGTGACAGGGGCAGCGCAGGATCCGGCGATGGTGGCCCCGTGGGTCGTGCGCTGGGGGCCGGTCGCGACACCGCTCCTCTGGTCACACGCCATGTATCTCATCGCCGAGTCGGCGTCGCTGTGAGCGAGCTCCTGCCGACGAAGGCGACCTTCGCCCTCGACGAGCCGGTGGCCGTCGAAGTCCGCGGCCTCGCGGCGCCCGAAACGATCTCCGTCTGGCGGCTGGCCGACCAGGTTGGCGAAGTCGAAGTGACACCGGGAGCTGCGGTTGCAGCGTTCGGGCCGCTCGCGGCGGGCGGATATGGCGTCGAGTCGTCCTCCGGCGCCCGATCGGCGTTCGACGTGCTGGAGGATCCGATGCAGCGCCTCCGCTACGGGTTCGTGTCGGACTACGGGCCGGGGCGCGACCCGCAGGCGGTGGTCGACAACGCACGTCGCCTGCACCTGAACGCGATCCAGTTCTATGACTGGATGTACCGGCACGCAGACCTGCTGCCGCCGGGTGACGAGTTCGAGGACGCACTCGGCCGAAAGGTCTCGCTGGCGACCGTACGCGAGCTCGTGCACGGGCTCCGTGAGGCCGGGTCGCTTCCTCTCGGCTACGCGGCTGTCTACGCCGTCGGCGCCGACCACTGGGACGAGTGGAGCAGCGAAGGGCTCTTCCACGCGGACGGCTCGCCATGGATGCTCGCCGACTTTCTCTGGAATGTCGATCCCGCGAGCGAGCCCTGGCTGCAGCACTTCACAAACGATCTTCGCCGTGCGACCGACGAGGTCGGGTTCGCCGGTTTCCACCTCGATCAGTTCGGCGCACCCAAGCGTGCAGCGCGGGCAGACGGAAGGATCGTCGACCTGGCCGAGGCGTTTCCGCAGCTGATCGAGCGGGTGCGCGATGCGCTGCCGCAAGCGCGGCTCGTCTTCAACAATGTGAACGACTTCCCGACCTGGACGACTGCGCGCGCCTCCCATGATGCGGTCTACATCGAAGTGTGGGCTCCGCACGACGAGCTGGGCCACTTAGCTGGGCTCGTCGCGAAGGCGCGCGCACTCGCTCCGACGAAGCCGGTCTCGCTCGCCGCCTATCTCGCCGTCTACGCCCGTGACGACGCCTCTGCTCTGCAGGCGATGCGCTTCGAGCTCGCCACCGTCTTCTCGCATGGTGCGACGTGCTTGCTCCATGGTGAAGCGGACGCAATCCTGACCGATCCGTATTACGTCCGCCATGAGCGCATGGACGCTCGGGGTTACGAGGTCGCGGTTCGGTACTACGACTTTGCAGTGCGCTACGGCGACCTGTTGTTCGACCGTTCTGCGGTCGACGTGACGCGCACGCATTCCGGGGGCGAGAACAACGAAGTACGGGTGTCTGCGTCCGTGCCGGTCGCAACGGACTGTGTGCCGGGGGCGTTGTGGGCTCGCGTTGTCGACAGCGACCGGAGGCAGGTGGTGAGCCTCATCGACCTGAGCTCGCAGGACGATGTCGCCTGGAACGCACCGAAGCAGCATGCCGTTCCCGTCACCGCTGCAACCGTCGCGTTCGAACGCGTTGGCCAACGTGCCGTCAATTACTACTTCGCGAGCCCCGAGGACTCGCCCAGCGCCGAACGCCTGATTCCACGGACCGACGGCGCGCACGACATCGTCGACGTGCCCGCATTTTCGACCTGGGCCCTCGTCTGGGCCGAGTACGGGAAGGACTGAAATGTCGAGAATCCGATTCGACCGGGTGAGCAAGCGATTCGACGCCGAGACGCTCGCGGTCGACGATTTGAGCGTCACCGTCGAGGAGGGGGAGTTCCTGATTCTCGTGGGCCCATCCGGCTGTGGGAAGACGACGGCTCTACGGATGGCCGCCGGTCTCGAAGAGGTCACGAGCGGCGACATCTTCATCGGCGACAAGCGCGTCACCGATCTCCCGCCTCCGCAGCGTGACGTCGCGATGGTGTTCCAGAACTACGCCCTCTATCCGCACATGACGGTGGGAGAGAACATCGCGTTTCCGCTCGCGCGGCAGCGTGTGAAGAAGCCGGAGATCGCCGACCGCGTGGGCGACGTTGTGCGGTTGCTGGACATCGAGCAGCTGATCGATCGGCGGCCAGCCCAGCTGTCGGGCGGTCAGCGGCAGCGGGTGGCGATCGGGCGGGCTCTCGTCCGGCGGCCGAGCGCGTTTTTGATGGACGAGCCGCTGTCGAATCTCGATGCCAAGCTGCGCGTGCAGATGCGCGCCGAGTTGCTTGCGTTGCATCGCAGGCTTGGCATTACCACGCTCTACGTCACGCATGACCAAACGGAGGCGATGACGCTGGGGGATCGAGTCGTGGTGATGAAGGACGGGGTCGTGCAGCAGGTCGACAAGCCGTACCAGCTCTACCGGCATCCCCAGAACGTGTTCGTTGCGACCTTCATCGGCAGCCCTTCGATGAACCTGCTCGTAGGAACGCTCTCCGACGGGCAGTTGCGGTTCGGAACGCATGCGGTCTCCGCGCCGGGGTGGGCTGCGGCAGGGGAGGTGATCGCCGGGTTCCGACCGGAGGATGCGGTGCTTGCGACTTCCGGCGCCGAGGGAACGCTTCCCGGAGTCGTGGAGATCACCGAATTGCTCGGCCCCGAGATCCTTGCCCATCTCCGACTCGAGGGGGCAGGAGTCGAGCACAATGCCGGGGGACGGGTGCTGGTACGACTGGATGCCGACTCGCACGTGACGCCCGGCGACCAGGTCGGCTTGCAGCTCGACTTGACCCGCGTGCGACTGTTCGATCCGGTGACAGGCAACGCTCGCGACACGCGCGTCGATCCGCACGTGAGACTTGCCGACTGAGTCAGATGATTGATCGGCAATGAGCGCACTCCCGGCTGGTGGCCTGGATGCGGCGCATCTCGGCAGCGACGGTCGTCACCGCCACCGCAACCGTCTGACGATCCCCACGAGGAGCGGCACGGCGAACACCCCTGCACCGATCGCGAGGATGACCAGCGCCATGCGATCCCACTTGACGGGCCAGTTGATCCGATCCGTGTAGCGGCGTCCCTGACGGTCGGTGATCGCGACAGCATCGTCTCCCCAGAACTCCACCCGGACGAAGGCGCGCACAGCTGGGTGTGCATGGCCGCGCAGCTTGAGTGTCCTGGTTGCGCTCCCGTCGTCGTACTGGACGCGCACCTCGTTCTCGCCGTTGACCGACAGTACGCGCCCGTCGTGACCTTCGAGGCAGTTCCGGTATTCGCCGACGCGGCAGATCTGCGCGCGCTCCAGGCGCGGGCCATCGACGAAACCGGCGATCAACACGGCGACGCCCACCAACACCAGCAGCGCCGCGACCCCAAACACGAGGCAGGTAAAGATTCCCAACATTGGCCGCACCACTGCCCGCATCGCCTGCATCCTGACGAGCTGGGCTGAAGGTTTCCAGGTCGCGTCGATCTGCGAAATACTCCCTTTGGATGAGGGCCGCCCGGACGCTTGCGACCCTCGCCGCAGCGTTGCTCGCCGCGATCGCGGCGGGGGCGGCGGGGGACGCAGGCCCTGCAGCCGCATCGAGTTGCGGCCCCCGCTGGGCAAGCGCCGCCTACACCGGAGAGGTGCGTCAGGCGGTGAGCTCCGGCCCTGACCTGTGGGGGCAGCGCCTGCTCTCCGCGCGCGGCGGACCGACGTACGCCGTAGCGCAGCGCTACCTGACGCCGCTCCTGCATGCGATCCAGCGGCAGCAGCGTCCGCTCACGCCGAGCGGTTTCTACTACGTCCCGCTGTCCTTCCCGTTCACCTCCTACGGCTCGACGGTGTTCGCGCTGCACGTCGCGGACGGCAGCGAAATCATCACGCGCCACGTCGGCGGGCCGAGCCTCTCCGTCTACGTCGGGAAGGGCAACGAGCGCTACGGCGCGTGTGAGGCGCGGTTGCGCCCTGCGCGCCTCGCCGCCGGCTATCTCCCGATCGTTCAGACCTCCTACACCGATGCCTCTGGTGTGCGCTACCGGCAGGAGTCGTTCGTCGGTCGCTCATACGGTGTGTTCGGCGCGCGGTCCGTGATCAGCTTCGTCAAGTTGCAGGTCGACGCGCGGGGCGCGCGCGCCGGCGCAACGATTCGCCTCGTGCCGTGGAAGCGGCTCGCGCACACTGCGCCGGACCGGCTCGCGCTGCGCGGCGCGACGCGGCTGATCGTCGGTGAGGGAGCAGAGTTCGTCGAGGGCGTGGTTCGGTTTCGCATCGCGCGCGGGGAGACGGGCACCGTTTACGCCGAGTGGCTGAACAAGCCGTCGGACGCGCGGTACGTCCACGCGAATGCGGCCACATACGACCTCGCACGCAACGTCGTCGCGAACTTCTGGAACGAGCGGCTTGCGACGGGGGCGCGCTTCGACGTTCCGGAGCCTGCGGTGCAGAATGCACAGCTCGGCATCCTCGGCCAGCAGGTCGCCTACGGCTGGCGCTACAGCGTCGGCAACCCCTACGAGGAGCTGTCGTTCGCCGAGGCGCTCGACGCGGCCGAGGTGACTGCGGCGTACGGCCATCCAAGTGTCGCGAAGTCGATCATCGAGTTCTCGCTGAACCGGCTCGAACGAAAGCCGCAGCGCTTTACCGCGTTCCGCGCGGGCCATCTCCTCTCGACGGCCGCGTTCTACTACCGGCTGACACGCGACCGCACGTTCGTCGGCAAGACGACGCTGGCGCTGCACCAGCTCGTCGACGGCATCGCACAGCGCCAGGTTAGAGCTGGTCGCAAGCGCGGCCTGCTCGAGCCCGAGCCGCTCTCGTCGGACATTCCCTACAGCGTCGAGAGTGTGGTCGCGCCGATCGAAGCATGGCAAGGGTTGCTCGCGATGGAGCGCGTCTGGTCGGTGACGGGTTACCGGGGGCTGGCCGAGCGCGCGCGGACGGTCGCACTCGACCTTGCGGCAGCGCTGCGCCCGGCGCTGACCCGTGAAATACGACGGCTGAACGACGGCTCGCTCTTCGTCCCGGATGCGCTGACGGGGCCGCGCGGTCCGTTCGACCGCCTGACCGCGACGCGCGAAGGCTCGTACTGGAACCTGATGATGCCGTACGCGCTCGCGTCCGGGTTCTTCCCCGCCCACTCACCGTCGGCCCACGGACTCGTGCGCTACGTGCTCGGTCACGGGTCGCGGCTGCTGGGCGTGCCGCGGGCGGACGCGCACATCGTCTACGCGAACAAGCCGTACGGCTCCGGACTGGGGCAGGTCTACGGGTTGAGCATGTCGCGCTTCCTCGCAGACAACGATCACCCGGACCAGGTGGTGCTCAGCCTTTACGGGATGCTCGCGATCGGAATGACTCCCGACACGTACATCTCGGGTGAGGCGATCTCGGTCGTGCCGGTCAACGGCGCCTACGACCGGTCGATGTACATGCCGCCGAACTCGGGCGCGAACGTGTCGTACCTCGAGACGTTGCACCAGACGTTGATCCACGAGCGGCGCGGACGCTTCGGCGCTCCTGCGGGGCTAGACCTTGCGTTCTCGACGCCGCGCGCGTGGCTCGCTGATGGCAAGGACGTCAGCGTCGCCGACGCTCCGACAAGCTTTGGTCCCGTCTCGTACTCGTTGTCACGGCGCGGCTCCTCCATCGACGTCCGGCTCGTCTTGCCGGCGCACGCGCACGCGCGCCTGCGCATCCGCGTGCCGGCGGGCGAGCGCGTGACAAGCGTGTCGGCCGGTTCGCGGCGTCTTCCGTTCACTGCCACAGCGACCGTCGACCTGACGGCGTTGCACGGTTCGGTCGTGCTGCGCGCGACGGTTACGCGCGGGCCGCGGCCGTGATTGTTGTCACGGGCAGCCCGAGATGGGCGACGCGGCTCGGCAGATCCGTGTGCAGCCAGCGTGAGACGCTGTGCGGGAGGGTCGAGATGATGATCTCGTGGAAGTCGCCGTCGCGGAGCGTCTCCTCGATCGCGTCCATCGGATCGTGACGGATCGAAACCGAGCCTTCCGTCGGCGCTCCGGCAATCTGGTCGATCAGCGGTAGGGCGAGATCGAGCAGGTGCTCGCCCTCGTTGTGGTGCCGCGTGCGCTCTGCCTCCGTCAGTTCGGCGTGCTCCGAGAGGTTCGGGATCAGGAGGTGGAACTGTGCAGGGCCGTGTGCGACGCGCTCGCGAATTGCGTCGAGGAGCGCCGGCGTGGCGGCGGTCGTGCGGGCGACGACCAGAACCTGGGCATGCGGCGCCGCTTCGGCGGCCTTCACTTCGGTGGCGTCCTTCCGCGTGATGCTCAGGTAGACGACAACGACCAGGATCGCGAGCAGAAAGATCACGCTCGTCGCGGTCGTGCCGAGGCCTAGGCCACCGTCGGCGCGGGCCTGCGACAGCAGGTCGCCGAGTGACGCGCCGAGCGGGCGCGTGAGAATGTAGGCGATCCAGAACGCGAGGACAGCGTTCAGCCGGAAGCGATAGTGCGCGACCGTCACCGTCGCAATCAGAGCCGCGAACAGGACCGCCGACCACGCGTAGCCCACGTTGAGCCGCTCCGCGGTCAGGTCGCCGGCTGCAGTGCCGAGCGCGAAGGTGAAGAGCACGGCCAGCCAGTAGAAGGCCTCGCGCTTCGTCGTGTAGATCGTGTGGATCGACAGCGTGCGCTCGCTCGCGAACCAGATTGCAAAGACCACTGCGAGCACGATGCTGAAGACGATCGTCGTCGTGACGAGCGAGACGCCGAAGTTGTCGGTCAGGTTGTCGGTGATCTGCGTGCCGACGACACTGATCAGGACGATCCCGAGCCAGTAGATGCCGGGCACGTACTTGCGCAGGCGGAACTGGAAGAAGAGTGTGACGAGCAGCAAGCTGCCCGTAATGAACGTCGTCTTCGTCAGCCCGAGGTTGAGATTCGTCGCCAGGTAGTCAGACGCGGTCTCACCGACCGTCGTGCACAGGACCTTGATCACCCAGAAGTAGAGGGTGACCTCCGGAACTTTGTTCAGCATCTGGCGGCGCAAAGGCATGACGCGACAAACTGCCAGTCCTTGTCTGATCGTCGTCTGAATGCGGGGCCCGGGCGGGCCCCGCACGAGACGGTGCCGCTAGGAAACGACCAGGGTGCCGTGCATCCCGGCGTCTTCGTGCCCGGGGACGGAGCAGTAGAAGTTGTACTTGCCGGCCTTGAGCGTGACGAACATCGTGGTCGTGGCGTGCGTGACCGTCGCTGTCTTGCCAAGCTCGTGCTCGCCGTTTTCGACATTCACGTTGTGCTTGATCGCCGAGCGGTTGAGGAAGACGATCTTGATCCGCCCGGCGTGTGCATGAACCGTTTTCTGGTCGTAGCGCAGCCCGGAAACGGGAGAGCTGAGGTGGACGACACTGCTGACGGTGTGCGTGGACGCCGCTGAAAGTGCAGGGACGGCGATCGCCGCGAGAACAGCGGCGGTGAGTACGAATGTGCGCAAAGTCACTCCTCTGAAGGGGGAATCTCTCTCGAAGCCCCCAATCAAGCACGCCGCTGATGAGCGGCTGATGAACGCCGCTACGCCGTGAGCGCAGCGGGCCGCTCGGCACGGCGGTACTCGACCGTGTAGCCGAGTGAACGCGGCACCGAGAGCAAGCCTTCGAGATCGAGCTCGATCGTCGCGCCCGCCTTCTGGGTGACCTCGTCCTCGATCGGCAGGTCGAAGTCGTCGGCGCCGTAGTCGAGCGCGCGGAACGCGTCCTCGTTCTGCGTCAGCACCGACGTGCGCACGTGCTTGACGTTGTCCAGGAAGATCCGTGAAAGCGCGATGTGCCGCCGGTACTCCTGCGGCGAGATCTCGACGCCGGCGAACTCCGTGCCGTACGGCTTGTACGTCCAGCAGAGGAACGAGAACAGTCCGGGAAGATTCTTGGCAATGCACTCGTCCTGGAAGTCCCGCGTGCGCTGCAGGTGCTCGAGCCGCTCCTCGAGCGTCTCGTCGAAGCCGATCACCATCGTCGCGGTCGTCTTCAGCCCGGCGTCGACGATCGCGCGCTGCGCCTCGAAGTACTCGCGCACCGTGTACTTGAACTTGGCGTGGCGCTTGCGGAAGTCCTCGGTGAGGATCTCGCTGCCGCCGCCGGTGACCCAGTGCACGCCCGCGTCGCGCAGTCGCACCGCGGCCTCGGCGTGCGTGAGCTTGGCGTGGTCTGCGAGATAGAGAAACTCGGCGATCGTCAGTGCGTAGAACTCGACGCGGTCGCCGTAGCGCTCGCGCACCGCCGCGAAAAGGTCGCAGTAGTAATCGAGAGGAAGCCGCGGATTGAAGCCGCCGTTGAAGCCGACGAGGTCGCCGCCTACCTCGAGCAGCTCGTCGATCTTCGCGAAGACGTCCTCGCGCGAGAGCACGTAGCCGCCTTCCTGGTTCGGCAGCACGTAGAAGGCGCAGTAGTCGCACTGGGCGACGCACACGTTCGTGTAGTTGATGATCCGCATCACCATGTAGGTG
>JANMWB010000080.1:0-42431 GCA_031393705.1 Thermoleophilia bacterium
GTGCCGGCCTCGCGGGCGACGCGCGTGACCTCGTCTGCAAAGGTCGACAGCTGGTCGACCATCGTGTTGATCGTGTTCTAGAGCTCGAGGACTTCGCCCTTGACGTCCACCGTGTTCTTGCGTGTCAGGTCACCGTTTGCCACCGCCGTCGTCACCTCGGCGATGTTGCGCACCTGGTTCGTCAGGTTCGTCGCCATGCCGTTCACGTTGTCGGTCAGGTCCTTCCACGTGCCTGCGGCGCCCTTGACCTGTGCCTGACCGCCGAGTTTTCCTTCGGTGCCGACTTCGCGTGCCACGCGCGTGACCTCGTCTGCGAACGACGAGAGCTGGTCGACCATCGAGTTGACCGTCGTGCCGATGCGGAGGAACTCGCCCTTCACCGCGCGGCCCTCGATCTTTAGCTGCATCTTCTGGCTGAGATCGCCCTCTGCGACAGCGTCGATCACGCGCGCGACCTCGAGGGTCGGGCGGGAGAGATCGTCGATCATTGCGTTCACGGCCTCGAGGCTTGTCCGCCAACTTCCCTGAGTGCGCTTCAACTCGGCGCGGTCGGTCAGGCGGCCCTCGCGGCCGATCGCCGTGGCGACGCGCACGATCTCGTCCGTGGTGCGCTCGCGGATGTCCGCGAGCTCGTTGAACGCCTTGTTGAGCTGGCCGACGATCCCGCGCTTGCGCGCATCGAGCCGAACGCCGGTATCGCCGTTCGCACCGGAGCGAATCGCGTCCAGGAGTGTCTGGAGATCGGCCGCTGCAACAACCGCTCCATCTCCGTTCTTGCGGGCGGCTGCGGTCTTCGCGGTGCTGCGGGCCGTCCGCGTCTTGGTCTGTGTGGCCACAGATCCTTCCTTTCTCAGCAGGCGGACTGGGCGCGGCGGGCGAGGCGCGTCCTTGGTCCTATGAGGTGGTGGTTCAGAAAAAGGCCCTCGGATCTGGCATTTCCCCCGCGATGGCCGGGTGGAAACTCCTAAAACCTATTCTAAAGAGTGGGCCTTACGGGTTCAAGTGGTAGGCCGAACGGCCTATCGCCTGCCCCAGATCGGCCCAGAGGGCCTCGACGTCCTCGAGCCCGACCGACAGGCGCAGCAACCCCGGCGGAATCCGGTCTCCTTCCCAGCGGTGGCGGCTCTCCATCGTCGAGCGTGCGCCGCCGAGGCTCGTCGCGTTGAGAATCAGCTCGGTGGAGGTCTCGACCCCCCGCGGGTCGTCGACATCGAAGGAGATCAGGCCGCTGAAGCCGGGATAGCGGACGAGCGAGACGGCGGGGTGGGCCTCGAGCCGACGCGCCAACTCGGTTGCCGTCTCGGTGTGGCGGGCCATGCGGTCGTCGAGCGTGTCGAGCCCGCTCACTAGCGTGGCGGCGGCATCGGGTGCCGCGACGATCCCCGCGCTCCCGCGGAACTCGCGCAGACGGGCGCTGCGGTCAGGGTCACGCGTGACGGTCGCTCCGAGCAGCGCGTCGTGGCTCCCGGTCAGGAACTTCGTCGCGGAGTGGAGCACGACGTCGGCACCTTCGTCGAGTGCGCGGAGATACACGGGCGTCGCCACGGTCGCGTCGCAGACGACGAGGCCGGGGTGCGCGCGGAGCGATTCCCAGTCCGGCATCGTCAGCACCGGGTTCGCCGGCGCCTCGACCCAGACGATGTCCGCGGCGGGGGGCGGGCCGGTCTGGTCGTACTCGACATACGAGATGTCCCAGCCGCCGAGCAGTCCGAGCAGCTTGCTCGTGCCGTAGTAACAGCACTCGGCGAGCGCAACGGTCAGGCCGGGACGTCCGAACGCGAGGAGCACGGTCATTGCCGCGCCCATGCCGGAGGCGTAGAGGAGTGCGTCGCCGTCTTCGCGCCGGCCGAGTTCGGTCTCCGCCGCGACGCCCGCCGGATGGTCGTAGCGCGAGTAGTAGAAGCGGCCCGGTTCGCCACGCTCGTCGTACGGCCAGATCGTTGAACGATCGACGGGAGTCACGCGCTGACTCTAGTTAGAGGATTGACACTGGGACGGAAGTCAGCGAATGTGCGTTGCGAATGGGGGAGGGGTCTGCGGCTTCTAGTGCCCTCGTGCAATCGACGCTGCTCGGTGAGCTCGTCGAGCACGCGAACTTGGGCGTCCTCGCAGCGGATTCCGGCCGGTACATCGCGGCGAACGCATATGCGTGCGAACTGACAGGCTACGACCGCACGGAGCTGATCGGACGCCCGGTCGACGAGCTCTGCCGGCAGCGCGGCGGCGGAGAGTTCGCGCTCGGCTGCAAAGACGGCAGGACGGTCGAGGTGGGTTACCGGATCGTGAATGCGACGCTCTCGGGGCTTCCGGTCGTGCTCAGTCTGTTCTGGCCCGTCTGACGGCGTCGACGAGCAGGTCGATTTCTTCGTCCGAGTTGTAGTAGTGGACCGACGAGCGCACGACCTCGTCGAGGCCCCGCGCTCCGAAGTCGAGTTGCGCCGAGGCGGCATCCATTACCGACACGTTGATGTGCTCGGCGGCGAGGCGACGGCGTACATCGACCGCGGAGACATCGGCGACGCTGAACGTGACCGTCGCGCCGAGCACGGCCCCCCGGTCGAGCAGGGTCACCTCGGGAATCTCTGCGAGCTCTGACCTCAGGCGCGACGCGAGCTCCTGGATGCGCCGCCAGCCGTCCGCGACTCCGATCGCGAGCGCGTAGTCCACAGCGACCCCGAGGCCGACCTTGCCCGCGTAGTACGTCTCCCAGTTCTCGAAGCGACGTGCGTCAGCGCGGATGAGGTAGCTGCCGTCCGGTTGCCATTCGGCTGCGTGCATGTCGAGGAACGGCGGCTCGAGCCTC
This sequence comes from Thermoleophilia bacterium, assembly GCA_031393705.1. Classification (GTDB taxonomy): domain Bacteria; phylum Actinomycetota; class Thermoleophilia; order Gaiellales; family Gaiellaceae; genus PALSA-600. Next base: position 2,804 of record JANMWB010000080.1, read on the forward strand.
TCGATCAGATCGCGCCGCACGTAGAGGAAGCCGGTTCCCCGTGGGCCGCGCAAGAACTTGCGTCCGGTGCCGGAGAGAATGTCGCAGCCGATCTCGCTCACGTCGACCGGAAGCTGGCCGATCGACTGGCATGCGTCGAGAAGCAACGGTACGCCGGCGTCGCGCGTCACACGTCCGACGTCAGCCGCCGGATTGACGAGCCCGCTCTGCGTCGGCACATGCACGAGCGAGACGAGCTTGACCCGCTCGTCGATCAGCCGCGCGAGCGCGGCGACGTCGATCTGCCCGCTCTCGTCGTCGGGAACCACCTCGATGCTCGCGCCCGTCCGGTCGGTCACCTGCTTGAGCGCGATCCAATTCGATGCGTACTCTGCGCGGCCGGTGAGGATGCGGTCGCCGGGTTTGAACGCGAATGCGTAGAACGCCATGTCCCACGCGCGCGTCGCGTTCTCGACAACGGCGATCTCGTCGCGGTCGGCGCCGATCAGCGTGGCCAGCGCATCGTAGGTGTGCTCCCACCGGTCCTTGCGCTCTGCCGCAGCCTCGTAACCGCCGATCTCGGCCTCACGCTGCAAGTGATCGACGACGGCGTCGACGACCTGCCGGGGCGGCAGTGACGACCCGGCGTTGTTGAAGTGCACGACGTGCTCGACGCCGGGCGTATCGGCGCGGACGCGCTCGAGGTCGATCACTGTCATCCCGCGTGGGCAAGCGCGTTCAGTGGCTCGAGCAAGTCGATCGCACGACTCGTCCAGTCGTCCCCGCCACGGTAGAGCGCCGTCAGCGCGTCGCCGACGTCAGGCCCGAGCAGGTCACGCACCTCCGCCTCCGGTGGCTCGTGCTCCGCCCGGCCCACATCTGCGTCGGGCACGAGCGCTGCCGCAAGGATCGCCTGCGCGACCGCGTTGCGTGTCGCCCGCGCGAACGAGGCGCGATCGCTGGCGACGGCGGTGTCAACAGCGTCGCGGAGAGGCCGCAGGACATCGGTGCTCATGTCCTTATTCTGAACTAGGCTGGCCCAGATGGCGAAGGCAGAGAAGCGGACGCACGAGACGACCCGCGAGAAGCTCGAGTGGCTCGAGGATCTCCGCGACAAGTCGGAGCACCACGGCTCGGAGAAAGCAGTCGCCAAGCACAAGGACGCGGGCAAGCTGCTCGCCCGTGAGCGCGCCGAGAAGCTCTGCGATCCCGGCACCTTCACCGAGCTCGACCGCTACGTTCGCCACCGCGAGTCGAACTTCGGGATGCTCGACCGCCGGCCCTACGGCGACGCTGTCGTCACCGGGTACGGCGAGGTCTTCGGACGGCGCGTCTTCGTGTTCAGCCAGGACTTCACCGTCTTCGGCGGCTCGTTGAGCGAGGTGTTCGCCGAGAAGATCTGCAAGGTGATGGATCTGGCCGCGAAGTACGGCTGCCCGGTGGTCGGCATCAACGACTCCGGTGGCGCGCGGATTCAGGAGGGTGTCGTCTCGCTCGCGGGCTACGCGGAGATCTTCTGGCGCAACGTGCAGAGCTCGGGCGTCATCCCGCAGATCTCACTCGTCATGGGCCCGTGCGCGGGCGGCGCCGTGTACTCGCCCGCGATGACGGACTTCATCCTCATGGTCGAGGGCTCGTCGTACATGTTCATCACGGGTCCCGATGTGGTGAAGACGGTCACCGGCGAAGAGGTGACGCAGGAGGAGCTCGGCGGCGCGCTCGCGCACGCGACCAAGTCCGGCGTCGCGCACCTGACTTCACCGAACGAGGAGGCTGCGCTCGAGGACGCGCGTTACCTGCTCAGCTTCCTCCCGCAGAACAACGCGAGCCCGGCACCGTACGACGCGCCGGTCGACCCGATCGATCGTGAGGCTCCCGAGCTCGACGAGCTCGTCCCCGACGAGCCGACGAAGCCGTACGACATCAAGCGCGTGATCAGCGCGGTCGTCGACGACGGCGAGTTCCTCGAGATCCAGCCCCTGTTCGCCGAGAACATCGTCTGCGGCTTCGCGCGGCTCGGCGGCTACAGCGTCGGCATCGTCGGCAACCAGCCGCAGGCGCTTGCCGGCGTGCTCGACATCAGCTCGTCGGAGAAGGCGGCCCGCTTCGTCCGCACGTGCGACGCATACAACATCCCGCTCGTCACATTCGTCGACGTGCCCGGGTTCTTGCCGGGGACGGAGCAGGAGTGGGGCGGGATCATCCGCCACGGCGCGAAGCTTCTCTACGCCTACTGCGAGGCGACGGTGCCGAAGCTGACCGTGATCACGCGCAAGGCCTACGGCGGCGCCTACGACGTCATGAGCTCGAAGCACGTCCGCGCCGACTTCAACTTCGCGTGGCCGACGGCGGAGGTGGCCGTGATGGGGCCGGAGGGCGCGGTCAACATCATCTTCCGCAACGAGCTCGCAGAGGCAGACGATCCCGAGTCGCGGCGTGCGGAGCTGATCGCCGAGTACCGCGAGCGGTTCGCGAATCCCTACAGCGCGGCCGAACGTGGCTACCTCGACGACGTGATCCGACCGCGGCGCACGCGGCCGGTGCTGATCGATGCGCTGAAGACGGCGATCACGAAGCGCGAGCCGACGCCGAAGCGCAAGCACGGCAACATTCCGCTCTGAGCTCTGGTTAGGAGAGCTTGACGAGATTCGCGAGGACGCCGTCGGTGCACGCCATGCCGACGTGGTCACCGACGTGGAAGTCGCCGAGGTGCGCCGTGGCGGGAACGGTGCAGCTGACGTCGCCGTGCTCACCATGCACTGTCAGGGACGAGCTCGAGAGCGCGCTCAGCGTTCCTCCGACCGTGATGGTGTGACTGTCCGGCGGCGGCGGCGGCGGCGGTGGCGGTGTTGCGTCCGACCGGACGAGCGCCTTCAGGGTGCCGCCGAGGCAACCGAACTTCACGTGGTCGCCGACGTGCACTTCCGCAACGCTCGGCGAGCCGTCGCCGACCGAGCAGGTGACGTCGCCGCCGTCGGTATGCACGGTGAGTGACGTCTGAGAGACCGCGCTGACCGTGCCGGCACCGGTCTCGCCCGTCGGCGTGCCGGTGCCGCTGGTGTCCTTCGCGATCACCGTGAGCACGCCGTTCAGGCAGCCGAACTTGACCTTGTCCCCGACGTTGTAGTCGCCGAGCCGGGGTGAGGAGGCACTCAGCGAGCACGTGATGTCGTGCTCGGCGTTGTGGAACGTGACCGAGGATGTGGAGAGCGCGCTGATGGCGCCGGCGCCGGTCTGGCCCTGTGGCGGCTCCGTGTTCGCAGGGAGCTTCTTGAGCAGGACGAGTTGGTTGGTCTCTGACTTGCAGCCGGCGAGCACGCGGTCTCCGACCTTCACGTCGGCAACGCTCGGCGAGCCGTCGCCGACGGCGCAGGTACCGTCGCCGTGCGCGGTGTGCACGGTGATCGAAGTCGCGCTGACGGAGCTGACCGTTCCTTCGTAGGCGCGCCCGGAGGTGGCCGGAGTGACCGGCGCGATCGCGACAAGCGCACCGTTCGCGCAGGCGACGGTGACGTGCTGGCCGACCTTCACGCCCGCGGTCGACGGCGATGCCGGGCCGATGGAGCAGGTGAGGTCGTGGTCGCCGTCGTGCAGGCTGACCGAGCCGTCGCTCAGTGCGGTGACGACACCGCCAAATTTCGTGGTCTGAGCATCGTTCGAAGGTGTCCCGCTCGACGCCGTGAGGTGGCGGATCTTCGCCAGCACGAGCTTGCTCCCGGTGCGGACGCATGCCACCTGAACGCGGTCACCGGAGGCGTAGCCGTCGAGCGAAGGTGACTTGTCAGCGCGGGCGCACGTCGTGACGATGCTCTTCGCATCCTTGACCGTGACCATGGTCGGCGTGACCGAGACGAGGACGCCCTTGAGCGTGCGTCCCTCAGAGGCGGATGCCGGGATCGCGACGGCAAGCGCCGCAAGCAGGGTTGTGAGAAGTGTGAGGCCGCGAGTCACGAGCCGCATCCTCCCCTGGCCCGGGCGACGCGTCCTCCCCCGGAATGGGGGTTCGCGTCAGGATCCCTCGATCGGTATAGATCGGTCTAGACGCTGACCGGGTCCTGCACGCCGACGCACGCGAGAAACGCGCTCACGACCTGCGGGTCGAACTGCGAGCTCGCGCAGCGCTCGACCTCGGCGACGGCTTCCTCGAACGAGAGCGAGTCGCGGTACAGCCGGTCCGACGTCATCGCGTCGAACGCGTCGGAGACGAAGATGATGCGCGCGCCGAGCGGGATGCGGTCACCGGCGAGTCCGTCCGGGTAGCCGCTGCCGTCCCAGCGCTCGTGGTGGTGAAGCACCCAGTACGCGATCGGATCGACGCCGAGGCTCTCGAGCATGCGGTAGCCGATCTGCGGGTGCCGCTCGAGGACGAGCCGTTCCGCGTCGCTGAGCGCTGCCGGCTTGCGCAGGATCTCCTCCGGGATCGCGAGCTTGCCCAGGTCGTGGAGGCTGCCGGCGAGGCGGGTCAGTTCGACTTCCTCCGCCGGGAGCCCGAGCCGGGTCGCGATCTCCGCGGCGAGGTTCGCGACCCGCTCCGAATGGCTGCCGGTGTAGGCGTCACGTGAGTCGACTGCGCGGGCGAGCGAAGCGGCCGCGCGGAAGCGGGCGATCCGGTCGGCGCCGCTTGCGACCCGGCGGAACTCGGAGAGCTCGGCGACGTCGGCGCGTGCGAGCCGCACCTGGTTCTTGCCGTGCTCCTTCGCCCAGTAGAGCGCGCCGTCGGCCAGCCGGATCAGCGAGTCGCGCTCGCGCCCGTGTTGCGGGAACGTCGCAACCCCGGCGCTGACGGTGATCTGCCCGGCTTTGCCGAGCTCGGTCTCCGCGATGCGCTGCACGATCGATTGCGTCGTCGAGAGCGCAAGCTGCTCGTCCATGTCGACGAGCAGCACCGCGAACTCGTCGCCGCCAAGGCGGAAGGACTCGCCGCCCTGGCGAAGCCGCGCCGCGACCTGCGACAGGACGCGGTCGCCCGCCGGGTGGCCGAACTGGTCGTTGATCCGCTTGAAGTCGTCGATGTCGAGGAAGCAGAGCGAGACCATGCCGCCGTGCTCGTCCGCCTGCGCGAGCTCGCGCTGCAGGCGCTCGTGGAAATGGCGATGGTTCCCGAGCCCGGTCAGCGGGTCGGTCAGCGCGAGGCGGATCGCGTTGAGCGCCTTGTGCGTCGAGCGCTGGTAGAGCGAGATCGCGACGAGCGGTCCCGCGAGCGCTGCGAACAGGTACGGCGTCCGCTGCCAGAGCACGACGAGCATCAGGGCTGTCGATGCCATCAGGGTGAACGGCACGATCGTCCAGCGGACGTTCGACCGGATCAGCTTGATGTAGCCGAGCTCGGATCCCGAGGCCGCGATCGCCGCCGTGACGAGCAGGATGTTGATGATGTAGAGCGTCGCCGCCATCGCTCCGACCTTCGCCGCGAGCATCGGGGCGTCGGCGCCGTGCAGGTGGCGGAGGATCAGGCCGGCGACCGCGCCGACGATCCCGAAGACGCCGGCGTTGAAGGTGGCCCGAATCGGCGGGCGCAGCCGCCAGATCAGCGCGACGACGGTTGGGGCCGTGACGCAGACCACGGTCGCGGCGGCCCAGCCGAAGAGCACCAGGGCCGCAACGGTGAAGACGAACCCGAGCGAGACGCCGTTTGCGTCTGCTCCCTCGACCGGCACCGGGAAGCGCTCGGCCAGGGTGGACGCGATGAGGAACGCGAGGACTCCGACGGCGGTCGTCGTCGAACCGGGGTCGCGTGCAAAAAAGAACGTCGCCGCGAAGAACGCGGCGACGCCGACCAGGGAGACTGGCGCAACAACCGCGAGCAACCTCGCGGGGGGAAGCGCCCTGCCGCTCATAATCTTGTTACCAGGTGAAGTTGGCGAAGTCCCAGGTGAAGTTGCCGAGCACCGCCGCAATCACGACGAGCAGGGCGACCAACACGAGGGCCGTGTACTTCGAGTTCCACTGAAGCATTGGGAAATTCCTCTCAATCAGGAGCCGCATTACTGGGGAGTCTCTTTCACCCGAACCGGTGCGGGCATCACCCGAACGGGTGAAAGCGTCTTTCTTGAGTGAAATCCCTCGAACGGGTGACGGGTTTGCAAGCACTATGATTTACGACTCATGGACGTCGAGCTGACCCCGGCACAGGCCCCGGAAATCGAAGCCGCGATCGTGGCGGCGGTGGCCGCAGGCGACTCCGCGGCGCCGGATCCCTGGTGGCAGGCAGGGATCGACGAGGCGCTCGAGACGTAACCGTCCAGGCCGCCCGCCCGTTTCACCGGAGACATGTGCATCCGTTGTGACGAACAAGAGACCGCTCCCGACCGCCCCTACTGCGTTCACTGCACCTTCGCGGTGCGCGCCGAGGTGGAGGACGGGCTTCGGAAGATCGCTGACTACCTCAGCGCCTGGGCGGCTTTCGACGCGTGGTGTGCGTCTCGGCTGCTCCCGGCCGCTGCCGCGTAGCCACCGAGCCCCCCTACGGCGAGGCGACGGCGCGGCTGCGGAGCAGCTGCGGCGCCGATCGCGCGTAGTCGAGCCCCGAGATCCAGGTCAGCGCGAGCGCGACAACGAGCGCCCACCAGGAGACCGAGGTGCTCCAAGCGCCCGCGGCGGCGAGCCCGCCGACACCCGCCGCGATCGCCTGCGACCAGGTCTTCAGCTTTCCGAGGTCACGAGCGGCGATCACGACGCCCCGCTCCACCGCGGCCTGACGCAGCCCGGAGATCAAGAGCTCGCGGGCGACGATCGCCGCGACCATCCAGGCAGGGAACACGTCTTGCGCGAGCAGAACGATCAACGTCGCCATCACGAGGAGCTTGTCGGCGACCGGGTCGAGGAGCGAGCCGAGCGGCGACGAGCGGCCCGCCCGACGGGCGATCTTGCCGTCGAACCAGTCTGTCGCCATCGCCGCACCGAACACCCCGGTCGCCCAGTAGTCGTGGCTTGGGAACGAGATCGCGAACAGTGCGACCACGATCGGCACCGAGAGCGCGCGTGCGACGGTCAATTGATCGGCGAGTCCCATCCATCGAGAGAATACGGAGTGTGTTCACCAAAGTCCTTGTTGCGAACCGGGGTGAAATCGCGCTTCGGATCTTCCGAACCCTCCGGGACATGGGAATCGGCTCGATCGCGGTCTACTCCGACGTCGATCGCACGGCGCAGCACACGCTTTACGCCGACGAGGCGTTAGCTCTCGGCGGGAGCACCTCGGCGGAGAGTTACCTCGTCGCCCGGAAGCTGCTCGAGGCGGCCGCTCGGTCGGGCGCAGAGGCGATTCACCCGGGCTACGGCTTCCTCGCCGAGAACGCCGCGTTCGCGCGGGCTGTCGAAGACGCCGGCTTCGTCTGGATCGGGCCGCCGCCCGCGGCGATCGAGCTGATGGGCTCGAAGACGCGTGCGCGTCAGGCGATGCAGGCGGCGGGCGTTCCGATCATTCCCGGCACCACGGATCCGGTCGGCTCCGCCGAGGAAGTGGTGGCGCTCGGCGAGGAGATCGGCTACCCGCTGCTGATCAAGGCCGCGGCCGGCGGCGGCGGCAAGGGCATGAAGGTCGTCGCGTCCGCAGCCGAGGCTGCGCAGGCGTTCGAGTCCGCGCAGCGCGAGGGGCAGGCGTATTTCGCCGACCCATCGGTCTACGTCGAGCGCTACCTCGAAGACCCGCGCCATGTCGAAGTGCAGGTGCTCGCGGACGCACACGGCAATGTCATCCATCTCGGGGAACGCGACTGCACGATCCAGCGGCGCCACCAGAAGCTCGTCGAAGAGACACCGTCCCCCGCCGTTGGTTCCGAGCTGCGCAACAAGATCGGGAAGATCGCCGTCGACGCGGCGCGCGCCGCCGGGTATCGGTCGGCCGGGACGATCGAAGGCCTGCTCGCACCTGACGGCTCGTACTACTTCATGGAGATGAACACGCGCATCCAGGTCGAGCACACGATCACCGAGCTGGTCTCCGGCGTCGACATCGTCCGTGCCCAGGTGCAGATCGCGGCCGGAGAGCGCCTCGAGTTCTCGCAGGACCAGATCCGCCTTCAGGGCCATGCGATCGAGTGCCGCATCAACGCGGAGGACGTCTCGAACGGATTTCTCCCTTCGCCCGGCACGATCACCGTGTACCGCGAGCCCTCGGGCCCCGGCGTTCGCGTCGACTCGGGTGTCACCGCAGGCTCCGAGATCTCGCCCCTTTACGACCCGATGATTGCGAAGCTGATCGTCCGCGGTGCGGACCGCGAGGACGCCATCGGCCGCATGCTTCGGGCGCTTGGCGAGTTCCAGATCGGCGGCGTGAAGACGCTGATCGGCTTCCACAAGGCATTGCTCTCGCATCCGTGCTTTCGCGCCGGGGAGACGTGCCAGGGAGTTGTCGAATCCGAGGAGTTGGCGCAACGCGCAGAAGAACTGTCCGCGGAGACCGTGCGCGGCGCGGCGTCGGCGGTGGGCGGAACGGTCGAACGCGCGAGCTTCGCGGAGGTCGACGGACGCCGTGTCGAGGTGAAGCTGCTCGTGCCGGAGCCGCCCTACCGCGAGCTCGCGCGTCGCCGTCGCGAGCGGGCCGCGGGGGGAGCGGGCGCCGGTGGATCAGGCACCGTCGTCAGCCCGATGCAGGGAACTGTGCTCTCGGTGAAGGTCGCCGAAGGCGAAGTCGTCGAGCCGGGCCAGGTGATCTGCATCGTCGAGGCGATGAAGATGGAGAACGAGGTGACCGCGCACCGGGCCGGCACCGTCAGCGAACTCGCCGTCGCCGCGGGTCAGCCGGTCACGACGGGTCAGGCGATTTGCGAGCTTGCAGAGCGAGACGCATGAACCTGGTTCGGACACACCAAACCGAACCTGATTCGGCGGTGCTTGGCGCGTGACATGCAGGCCGAACCAGATTCGAGAGTTTCGTGCGCCTGCGCGGTCACGCTAAAGCGAGCGCTGGTAGGCGCGGAACGTCCACGTCGCCCACGCCGATGTGACCGCGCTGAGCAGCAAGAGCAGCAGTAGATAGAAACCGACCGTGCCCCACGACGTGCCGGGCAGCACGACCTCGCGCGCTGCCTTAACACCCCAGTCGACGGGATTGAACCGTGCGGCGAATTGCATCCAGCCCGGCATCTGCGCGCGGGCGATCATCGTCGTCGAGAGGAAGAGCAGCGGCAGTCCGATGAAGTTCGCGATTGCGATCATCGTCGCTTCGCGGCGCGTCAGCAGCGCGATCGCTTGCGAAATCCCGGCGAATGCGCTGTTGACGAGGATCGCAGCGAGGATGATCACGAGCCAGCCGAGCACGCCCGTGTGCACCCGGACGCCGAGCGCGAACGAAACGATCAGGATGACGAGCGCCTGAATCGCCGCGGTCAGCGCCGAGCGCACGATCTGCGAGAGCACGATCGCAAAGCGCGACGCCGGCGCTGCCAGGAAGCGTTCGACGACCTTGTGGTCGAGGTCGTTGATCATCGACATCCCGCTCCACGTCGCACCGAAGAACGCGTTCATCACGACGATCGCCGGCGCGAGAAACGTGATGTACGACGCGGTGCCGAAGCCGCCGAGCTTCGTCACGTTGCGGAACAGCTGCCCGTAGAGCACGAGCCACACCATCGGCTGCACGAGCAACAGCACGATCCAGATCGGCTCGCGCAGCAAGTTGCGCGCCTGGCGCATCGTCATGAACCATGTGTGTCTGAGCGTGATCATCCCCCGCGGTCCTCTGACGAGAAATCGCGGCCGGTGAAGTGGAGATAGACATCGTCGAGTGAGGGACGCGAGAGGGAGACCGACGCGACGGCAATCCCGGCGCTTTCGAGCGCGGAGATGATCCCCGGAAGCGCGCGGCCTCCGTTCTCGACGCGCGAGACGATCGTGCGCCCGTCGAGCACCTGCTCGTGCGCCGCCCCGACCCCTGCCAGCACGCGCTTCGCATCCTCGACGGCGCCGTTCTCGAGCTCGACGTGCACGGCGTCGCCGCGCAAGCCCGCTTTCAGCTCAGCGGGCGTGCCTTCGACGACGATCCTGCCCTGCGAGACAATCGCGAGCCGGCCGGCGAGCTGGTCGGCCTCCTCGAGGTAGTGCGTCGTGAGCAGGATCGTCAGCGACTCCGCCAGGGCGAGCCGCGACACCTCGTCCCACATCGCAACACGCGCCTCCGGGTCGAGACCGGTCGTCGGCTCGTCGAGGAACAGGACGCGCGGGCGGTGGACGAGGCCGAGCGCGATATCCAGCCGGCGGCGCATCCCGCCGGAGTAGTTCTTGACGATGCGGTCGGCGGCGTCGGCGATCCCGACGAGCCGCAGCAGCTCGTCGGTGCGCGCGCGCAGGTTGCGGCCGCCCATGCCCTGCACGCGGCCCTGGAGCATCAGGTTCTCGCGGCCGGTGCCGTACTGGTCGACGCCGGAGTCCTGCGGGACGTAGCCGATTGCGCGCCGCACGGCGTTCTGCTCGCGACGTACGTCGTGGCCCGCAACCGACGCGGTGCCGTCGTCGGGGACGGTCAGCGTGACGAGGACGCGCACCGTGGTCGACTTGCCGGCGCCGTTCGGCCCGAGCAGTGCGAAGACCTCTCCTTCCTGCACTGCGAACGAGACGCCGTCCAGCGCCTGTACCTCGCCGTAGCGCTTGCGGAGGTCCTGAACGACGATCGCATCCATCGGCGCCGAGGTTAGCGCTCGTCGCTAGAGTCGCTGCGGCTCATGGATCTCCACGAATATCAGGGCAAGCAGCTCTTCAGAGAGTTCGGGATCCCCGTCTCCGACGGGCGCCTGGCTGCAACGCCGGAGGAAGCCCGAAAGGCCGCGGAGGAGATCGGCGGCCCCGTTGTCGTCAAGGCGCAGGTGCTCACGGGGGGCCGCGGCAAGGCCGGCGGCGTCAAGCTCGCCACCGACCCGGCGGACGCGGAGCAGAAGGCCAAGGAGATCATCGGCCTCGACATTCGCGGCCACGTCGTCGAGAAGGTCTGGATCGAGAGCGCCTCCGACATCGCGAAGGAGTACTACCTCTCGGTCACGTTCGATCGCGGCGTCAAGCAGCCGCTGTTCATGTTCACGACGCAAGGCGGCGTCGAGATCGAAGATGTCGCGGCCAACGACCCCGACGCGCTCGTGCGCCTGCACGTCGATCCGCTCGAAGGCTTCCAGCCGTGGGTCGCACGGCGCCTCGTCTACGGCGCCGGCGTCGAGGATCCGGGCGAGCAGAAGCAGATCGCAGACATCATCGGGAAGCTCTATCGCTGCTTCGTCGAGAGCGACGCGATGCTCGCCGAGATCAACCCGCTGATCGTCACGCCGGACGGACTGGTGAAAGCGCTCGACTCGAAGTTCACCGTCGACGACAGCGCCCTCTACCGCCACCCGGACATCGCCGAGTTCCGCGACACGAGCGCAGCCGATCCGTTCGAGGCGTTCGCGCGCGAGAAGGGCGTCGTCTACGTGAAGCTCGACGGTGACGTCGGGATCTGCGGCAACGGCGCGGGTCTCTCGATGTCGACGGTCGACGTCGTCGTCGTGGCCGGCGGCCGCCCCGCGAACTTCTGCGATCTCGGCGGCGGCGGCAACGCAGAAGGCGTCGTCGACGCGCTCGAAGTGATCACGCGCGATCCGCAGGTCAAGTCTGTGTTGTTCAACATCTTTGGCGGGATCACGCGCGGCGACGAGGTCGCGCGCGGCATTCTCGAGGCGCTCGACCGGATGAGCATCACCATCCCGATCGTCGTCCGCCTCGACGGCACGAACGCCGAGGAGGGCCGCAAGATTCTCGCCGAGGCCGCAAAGCCGAACCTCTACGTCGAGCCGACGATGCTCGAAGCGGCCAAGAAGGCAGTGGAGCTCGCGCGATGACGAACCCCTGGGATGAGCGCGCCGAGCTGTACCGCACATCGGTCACGCACTCGACGGGCGACGACCTCGATGCAGTGGTCGAGCTCTGCAACCCGCACGCGGGCGTGAAGGTGCTCGACGTCGCGACCGGTGGCGGTCACGTCGCACGGCGGCTCCGCGAACAGGGGGCGGAGGTCGTGACGCTCGATCCCTCGCCGGGCATGCGCGCCGACGTCGTCGCGCCTGCGGAGGACATCCCGTTCGCAGACGGCTCGTTCGACGTCGTCGTTTCCCGCATCGCTGCTCATCACTTCGACGACCTGGGACGCGCGTTCGGCGAGATGGTGCGCGTCTCGAACCGCGTAGTCGTGGTCGAGGACATGCTCTACCGCACAGAGGAAGAGCAGGAGGCGGAGAAGCTGCGCGATCCGACGCACAAGCGGTCGCTGACCATCGAGGAATGGCACGACCTGTTCGTCGACGCGGGTCTCGAGGTCGAGCAGGAGCTGTTCTTCTCAAAGGAGCACGACATGGACGAGTGGCTCGCGCGCACCGGCTGCACCGGTGACGACGCAGAGCGCGTCCGCCAGCTCCTCGAGCCGTTCACGAGCGCCGACGGCACGACGTGGGCGAACGACTACATCGTCGTCAAGGGCAGAAAGTCGCAGGGGTAAATGGCGATCATCGTCGACAGTGACACCAAGCTCGTCGTCCAGGGCCTGACCGGCTCCGAGGGCCGCTTCCACGGGCTGCGGAATCGCGCGTACGGCACCGACGTCGTCGCGGGCGTCACGCCCGGCAAGGGCGGCCAGGACGTCGAGGGCATCCCCGTCTTCGACACGGTCGCCGACGCCGTCAAGGAAGCCGGTGCGAACACCTCGCTGATCTTCGTCCCGGCGCGCTTCGCGCCCGACGCGATCTACGAGGCGGTCGACTCGGGGATCAAGACCATCATCTGCATCACCGAGCACGTGCCCGCGCACGAGATGCTGCGCGCCTACACCTACGTACGCCCGAAGGGCGTGACGTTGATCGGCCCGAACTGCCCGGGCGTGCTCTCGCCGGGCAAGGCGAACGTCGGGATCATCCCGGCCGAGGTCTTCCAACCCGGTTCGATCGGGCTCGTCTCGCGTTCGGGGACGCTGACCTACCAGATCGGCCACGAAGTGGCCCAGCGCGGGCTCGGGAACTCGACGATCGTCGGCATCGGCGGCGACCCCGTCGTCGGGTCAGGCTTCATCGACGTGCTGGAGAAGTTCGAGGCCGATCCGGAGACGAAGTACGTCGTGCTCGTCGGCGAGATCGGCGGCGACGAAGAAGAGAAGGCTGCGGCGTGGGTTTCGAAAAATATGTCGAAGCCGGTCTTCTCGTACATCGCCGGCTTCTCGGCGCCCCCCGGCAAGACGATGGGGCACGCAGGCGCGATCATCTCCGGCTCGTCCGGCACCGCGCAGGCGAAGAAGGAAGCGCTCGAAGCGGTCGGGATCAAGGTCGGAACGACGCCGACCGAGGTCGCCGAGCTCGTCGCCGCCGCGGCCAGCTAGCCGAAGATGCGCTGACCGCTGGGCGGATCGTCCAGGGTCAGCTTCTGGAGCAGGCCGTGATCGCCGTAGACGAGGAGCTTGACGCTCTTCGTGGGCGTGGTGCTGGACTCGAACTGTCCCCAGGTCGTGCCGCGTGTGTAGATCGGGCCGCTGCCTTGCGGCCCGCCCACCAGGACGATGCGTTCGACATCGGCGCTGGCGACGCCCATGACGAACAGCGGATGTCCCGCGCCGGTCGAGAAACTCGACGCGACGACCACGCCGAGGACGTGCGTGCCAAGGAGATCCTGCGGGCAGCGCCAGTTGACGGGCGCGCGTCCGCGGAGCATGACCGCGAGGCACGTCTGCGTGGGCGTCACGTCGAGCGCGGGCGCCGCAAGAATTGCAACGGGGCCGGTCTTGTCCGTGCGAAGGGATTCGAGGACACGGACGCCGTCGGCATCGAGCAGCGAGTGGGCCGCCGCGAGCTGGGCAGCGGCAATCTCGACCGGCTGCAAGCCCGTGATGTTGAACTCGTGATGCTTGCCGAGCATCGTGCCGGCCTTGAAGCCGGGCGTTCCCTCGGCCCACGTCCAACCGGCGGTCGCTGGATGCTCAGGGGGAACCTTGATGTTGTCGTGCGTCTCCGGGTGGTACTGCGGGCGCGCGAAGGCGAAGAAGCCTGCCATCACCACGACGACGACCCCGATCAGCACGGTTGGCAGCAGATGGCGCGCGACGAAGCTCACGCAGCCCGCATCGGCAGGCGGTCTGCGCTGCTTTAGGCGCCCACGGGCAGCGTCAACGTGAAGCGTGCGCCCTTAGGCGAGCTTTCGACAGTGGCGCGTCCGCCATGCGCCTCCGCCGCTTCGCGCACGATCGCAAGGCCCAGGCCCGCACCGGGCTTCGAGCGGGACGCGGCGGCGCGATAGAAGCGATCGAAGATCCGCGGGATGTCCTCGTCTGCAACGCCCGGGCCGTGGTCGGCAACTATCACCTCGCCATCGCGGACGATCACCTCGATCGGCGCGCCCTCGGGGCTGTACTTGACGGCGTTGTCGAGCAGGTTGGAGACGGCGCGCTCGAGCAGGACGGGATCGATGAGCACTCTCGTCGGCGTGAGCGACGTGACGAATGTGGCGTGCGGTGCGCGCGTCTTCGCCCGGTCGACGACGCCCTCGACGAGCTCGTCGAGCTGCACGTCCTCGACGCGGAGCTTCCGCTCTTCGCCGCGTGCAAGCTCGACGAGGTCCGACACGAGCGTCGTCAGGGCGTCCAGCTCGACCGACGCTTCGTCCAGTGCGCGGAGCCGTTCTTCGTCGGGCAGCTTTCCTTCACGCAGCAGGTCGACGTTCGTGCGCGCGGCGGTCAACGGCGTTCGGAGCTCGTGCGACGCGTCGGCGACGAGCCGGCGCTGGCGCCCGACGGACTCTTGCAGCGCCTCGAGCATCGCGTTGAAACGCGCGGCGAGCCGCCCGAGCTCGTCATTGCCGTGCACGTCGACGCGCTCCGTCAGATCGCCGGTAGCCGCAACCGTCTCGGCTGCCGCCGTCAGTCGCCGGACCGGACGGAGGGCAGCGGTGGCGACGAACGCCGCGATTGCCGCGGCCAGTCCGATGCCGATCGCGCCGACGAGGAGGATCCAGAAGCGGATGCGCGCGAGCGCGTGGTCGGTCGACTGCAGCGATTGCGCAACGATCACGGCACCCGTCAGCGCTCCTTCGTCGCTGTAGGTGGGCGCAACAAGCTCACGGAGGTGGAAGCTTGCGCCCGTGGTGTCCTCGACGGTTGCGTCGGTGAAGTAGAGGTTCTTGCTCTTCCCGGTTGCGACCTGCTTTGCCCGCGCCGTGGCCGGGAGCGCTCCCTGGACCGTTCCGTCGGGCCGGATATACGTGCTCAAGGTTCCGCGGTCGAACGGCGAAGGACCGTGCCCCGTGGTCGCTGCCTGCAAGAGCTTCTGGTCGAACTGCGTCAGCAGCTCATGCTTCGCGACGACCCAGACGGCTGCAGAGGCGGCCGCCACGGTCATCGCAATCGCAAGCGCGACGAGCAGCGTTAGCCGTACGCGAAAGCTCATGCCTCTTCACGCAGCGCGTACCCGACGCCGCGAACCGTGTGCAGCAGGCGCGGCTCCCCGTCCTCTTCGAGCTTGCGCCGCAGGTAGCCGATGTAGACCCAGAGCGCGTTCGAGGTCGCGCCGAAGTCGTAGCCCCATACGCGCTCGTAGATCTGCGAGCGCGTGAGTACCTGCTTCGGATTGCGCATGAACAGTTCGAGCAGGTTGAACTCGGTGCGCGTCAGTTGCAGGCGGCGCTCGCCGCGGTAGACCTCGCGCGTCGCCGGGTCGAGCGAGACGTCGCCGTAGCGGAGCGCGTCATCGCCTGCGCCCGTGCGTCGAAGCAGCGCCCGAACGCGGGCGCGAAGCTCCTCGATCGCGAAAGGCTTGACGAGATAGTCGTCGGCACCGGCATCGAGGCCTTCGATGCGGTCGTCGACGGCATCCCGCGCGGTGACGACGAGCACGGGCACCGGGTCGTTGCGACGGCGGAGTGAGCGGCAGACCTCGAGGCCGCCCACCTCGGGCATCAGCAGGTCGAGCACGATCGCGTCTGCCGGCGCCGCGGCGTGTTGCGCCAGTGCGTCTGCGCCGTCCTCGGCTTCGTCCACGTCGTAGTCCACGCGGAGGGCCCGGGCGATCGCCGAGCGCACGCCGGGATCGTCGTCAACAACAAGGACACGGGTCGTCATGGGCGTATTGTCCACTCTGCGCCTAAGAAGCGGCTTAGGTTGTGACCTGCGGCTGATCGGGGGCTCGCTTGCACGGAGTCGTCACTGCGCTCAACGTCGTCACCAGCGTCACCTTTGCGGTGCTCGCTGTTGTCGCCGTGCGCCGCTGGTACAGGAACCGCGACCGGGCAGCCGGCTGGCTCGCCCTCTCGTTCCTGGCGCTGGGGGTGATCGTCACCGCCGGGCGGCTGTTGCCGGCGCACCCACACGGGTTGGTTCCGGGCGCTTTGTTGCGGATCGAAATCGAGCTGCTCGTCCTCTTCCCCTACCTCGGCTACCGGTTCGCGACGGGGTTCGTACCGCCGTCCAGGCGTCTCCAGCGAGTCGTGGGAGCGTTGACGATCGGCCTCAGCATCTGGACGTTCGCGCTGCCGACGATCCCGGCTTCCGGCGATCCCCGTCCGAGCGGCTTCCTCGTCTACACCGTCGCTTTCCTCGTGCACTGGACGTTGCTCTCCGTTGTGATCACGACGCGCCTATGGCGGGCGGGCCGCGGCCAGCCCTCGGTGGCGAGGATCCGCATGCGGCTGCTCTCGTTCGCGTCCGCGGCACTGACCGTTGCCCTGATCGCTTCAACCCTCGTGGGCCAGCACTCCGTTGGCGCGGTGATCGTCCAGTTGCTGGCAGTCATGAGCGCAGTCGCCTACCTGCTCGGGCTCGAACCGCCGCAGATCGTGCGCGCCTCCTGGCGCACGCCCGAGCAGCAGCGGCTGCAGGAGGCGATCCGGGGGCTGATGACGCTTGCGACGACGCGCGCGGAGGTCGCCCAACGCGTGCTCGGGCCGGTCGCCGCACTCGTCGGCGCGCGTGCGGCCTGCATCTTCGACGCTGACGGCAACGTCCTCGCGGAGCAGTCGGTGCCGGCGGAGACCGTGGGCGTCAACCCGGTGGTCGTCGAAGAGCCCGGCGTCGTTCTGCACGTGTGGACGTCGCCCTATGCCCCGTTTTTCGGCGAGGACGAGTTGCGCGCCCTGCACACCGTCGCGGCGCTGACCGGGATCGCGCTCGACCGCGTTCGCCTCTTCGAGCAGGAACACCAGTCGCGGGTCGCGCTCGAGCGCGCAAACGAGCTGATGACGAACTTCGTCGCGCTGGCTGCGCATGAGCTGCGCACGCCGGTGACCACGGTGCACGGTTTCGTCCAGACGCTCAACCATCTCGGGGACCGGCTCGAGGAGAGCCAGAAGGACGAGTTGCGACTCGCGCTCGAGCAGCAGACGGCGCGGATGGCCTCGCTCGTCGAACAGCTGCTCGACCTGTCGCGCCTGGACGCCGAGGCGGTCGAGGTCAAGCCACAGGAGGTCGACCTGCGCCAGCGGCTGGAGGACGTCGTCGCCGTTGCCGCGGGCTCACGCCTCGCGGACGTTCGGGTCGAGGTCATCGGCCCGTCGGTCGCCGTCGTCGATCCGTCGATCCTCGACCACATCGTCACCAACCTCGTCACGAACGCGCTCCGCTACGGGCAGGCGCCGGTACTCGTCAGCGCGGTCGTTGACCGCGGCCAGGTGCGCATCTCGGTCGAGGACGCAGGCCCCGGCGTCGCGTTCGAGATCGAGGAGACGCTGTTCGAGCGGTTCACGCGCGCGGGTGTCGCGCGCGACCGCGTCGCGGGCACCGGGCTCGGCCTTGCGATCGCACGCGCGTACGCGCGTGCGCACAGCGGCGACCTCCGCTACGAGCGCGGGCAGCCGGTCGGCGCGCGCTTCGTCGTCGAGCTCCCGACTAGCGGCTGACTCCCTTCATCTAGTCTGGGCGCGTGGCGATGATCTCCTTTGCGCGCGGCGTTCCCGCGCCGGAATGCCTCCCGGTCGAAGACCTCGCCGACTGCGCTCGCGTCGCGCTCGAGCGGGACGGGAAGACGATCCTCTCCTACGGTGCCTCGTCCGGTTACGGGCCGCTGCGCGAGTGGCTCGCTGCGCGCCATGACGTCGATCCGGCTCGCATCTTCATCACCAACGGGTCTCTTCAGGGGTTCGTCTTCCTGGCACAGCGATTGGCAGTCGGGAAGCGCGTGCTCGTCGAGCGGCCGACGTACGACCGGCCGTTGAAGATCCTGCGGGAGCTCGGCGCGCACATCGAGGGCCTGCCTTGCGACGACGAGGGGCTCGACCCCGACGCGCTCGAAGCAGCACTGAAGAGCGGTGAGAAGCCCGCCTTCGTCTATGTGATCCCGACGTTCCAGAATCCCAGCGGGCGCACCTTGAGCGAGGAGCGCCGCCGGCGAATCGCCGAGCTGGCACGCGAGCACGACGTGCTCGTGCTCGAGGACGATCCGTACAGCCTCGTGCGCTTCGAAGGTGAGCCGCTGCCGTCGGTCTTCGAGCTGTCGGGTGGAGAGATCGCGTATAGCTCGAGCTTCTCGAAGACGATCGCGCCCGGCCTGCGCGTGGGGTGGTTCGTACTGCCGGAGCCGCTCGCGCGCGACCTCGAGCTGGCCGCGAACGGCACGTACATCGGCCCAGTGCTGCTCGGGCAGGCGGCGGCGCACGAGTTCGTCACCCGCGGCCTCTTCGAGCCGAACCTCGAGCGCGTGCGCAAGCTGATCGGAATGCGTCGCGATGCGATGCTCGCCGCTCTCGACCGTGAGCTTCCCGAGATCCGCATCACGCGGCCCGAAGGCGGCTACTTCCTCTGGGCCGAGCTCGGCGGCGTCGATGCGAGCGAGTTGCTTGTGCGCGCCGAGGCGGCGGGAGTGACGTTCGTCAAGGGCACCGACTTCGACGGCGAGCCCGACACGCTGCGCCTGGCCTATAGCTTCGTCTCCGTCGACGAGATCGCCGACGGCGTCTCGCGGCTAGCGGCGGCGCTTGCTGTGCCGGTATAGCTGCGAGAGCAGCACGCCGAGCACGATCCCGATCCCGAGCGGGAGCAGGATCAGGAAGATCGTCGAGAGACGCGTCGAGCTGAAGACGAAGTCGACCTTCGTCCGGCGGGTGTTGAAGGCGATGAAGAGGATCAGGTAGACGCTGACGACGCCGAGCGGCACGAGGCGCGTCCAGAGCCCGGGCTGGAACGTCCGACGGCGTTTCGGCTTCTGCTTCTGGTCGACAGGCGGCTGCGCGGCCGGCTCGGTGGTGCCTGCATCGCTCATGCGCGCGACTCTATGCGACCGCGGCTGCGGACACGGCGAGCGGGACGAGCCGCGGCTGCTTGGGCGGCTGGAGGGTGCGCGTGGCTGCGCGGAAGGTCGGGCAAGGCTGCTCCGGGGTCATTGCACAGAGTCCATGGCGGCGGAAGTAACAGTCGTCGCAGGTCGGAGCATTCAGTCGGGTCATCGGGTCCTTCCGGGGGGCCAGCGTCGCGGGTTGACGGGACGGCATCGTACGACCCCTGTCTACACGGTAAAAGGGCTTGTCTAAACGGAAAACGTGCATTTTCCGGCAAGTTCCAACATGCCGAAAACTCCGTTTTCCTACCCGTTCCCGCCGAGTGTCGCCAAGGCGTGCAACGCCTGTGGAAAGGTGTCCACAGGGATGATCCGGAGGCCGTGCGCGTACTTGCGCGCTTCCCGGGCGTTGTCCCCAGCCGGCACGAGGAAGGCGTCCACATGCGCTGCGCGCGCGCCGATCGTCTTCTGCTTGATCCCGCCGATCGGGCCGATCGACCCGTCGGGACGGATCTCGCCGGTCGCCGCGATCTTGCGGCCGTGCACCACGTCGCGTCCGAGCTCCTCCATCACGTCGAGCGCGAACGCGACGCCCGCCGACGGGCCACCGACGTTGCCGGCGTCGATGCGCACCTGCAACGGCAAGTGGATGTCGAGCGCCTGCTCGGTGCCGACGCCGACGATCGGCCTCCGTTCCTTGCCCTTGCCGATTCCGACGGTCTTCAGCTTCTCGAACAGCGTCTTCGTAGCGCGGCGGATGGTGAACGCGACGACGTCACCGGGTTGATGCGCGCTCATCCGCGCGTGAAGGTCGCTCAGCGTCGGTGCAGGCTTGCCGTCGATGGCGACGATCACGTCGCCCGGCTCGAGCTTCCCGAACGCGGGCAGTCCCGGGCCGACGTAGGTGACGCGCACGCCGACGGGACGCATCACGACATGCTTCCCGGCCGCGCGCAGCGCGACCGCTGCCGCGACCTGCTGGGAGAGGTGCATGTCTTGCAGGTCGAGCTTCTGCCGCAGCCGGTCGTTCACGCCGGGCGGATCGATCGCGGTCGCCGGATACAGGTCGGCACCGTTGTGGATCCCGGGGAACAGGCGCTCGAGCCATGTCGCCTTGCGGACGATCACGTCGACGAAGTAGACGCCGCCGCGCGTCGGGTCGTGGCCGCCCGGAACCGTGACGAGTGGCGCTACCGGATGCGCCCGGTCGGGCAGGAAGATGTACTGGTTCGAGGGGAGAACGAGCAGCGCGAGCACGACGACGAGCAGGACGAGGCCGACGATGAAGAGGCGCGTGGGGGTGACGAGCTTCACAGGAGACCGCGCGAGATTCCGCCGTCGACCAGGATCGTCGTGCCCGTGACGTAGGCGGCGCGCTCGGAGGCAAGGAAGCAGACGACGTCGCCGAACTCGCGCGGCGTCCCCATCCGCCCGAGCGGGATCTGCGCAAGCTCCTCCGCCGGCGGGCCGCTGTCGCCGTAGAGCTCGGTCATGCGCGGCGTGTCGATGCGACCGGGCGCCACGCAGTTGACGGTGATGCTCTTCGGGCCGAGCTCGCTCGCAAGTGACTTCGCCCAGCCGGTCAGGCCGGGGCGGATCGTGTTCGAGAGCGCAAGGTGCGCAACCGGCTCCTTGACGGCCACGGACGTGATGCAGAGCACGCGTCCGGCCTTGCTTTGCTCCAGGTGCGGCAGGCACAGGCGCACGAGGCGCACGGCCGGCACAAGCAGGAGCTCGAACGCGGCTTCCAGCTGCTCGTCGGTGATCTCAGACGCCTTGGTTGCGGGCGGGCCGCCCGAGTTCCAGACGACGATGTCGATGCCGCCGAACGCCTCGACCGTCTTCGAGACGAGCCGTTCGAGGTCCGCCTCGTTGGTCACGTCGCCGCGTACTGCGAGCGCGCCGATCCGTTCCGCGTCGCGCCCGAGCTCTTCGCGGCGTCGCGCAAACATTGCCACGTTGGCGCCTTCGTCCGCGAGCGCCTCTGCAGAGGCGAGCCCGAGGCCGGAAGACGCTCCGCAGACGATCGCCGTCTTGCCGCGCAGACCGAGATCCATTGCGGCGGAGGGTAGCCGCGGTTAGCTCGAGAGGACTGAGACGACGTCGCGCACGGCGTCAGCGCTCTTCTTCAGCGCTGCCTGCTCCGCGTCGTCGAGATCGACTTCGTAGATCTGCTCGATCCCGGTCGACCCGAGCTTCACCGGCACGCCCATGTAGAGCCCGTCGATCCCGTACTCGCCTTCGAGGAAGGCGGTGCACGGGAGCACGCGCTTCTCGTCGAGGAGGATCGAGTCGACCATCTGGGCCGACGCTGCGCCCGGCGCGTACCAGGCGGAGGTGCCCATCAGCTGCACGAGCTCGCCGCCGCCCTTGGCGGTCCGCTCGACCATGGCGGCGATCTTCTCCTCCGAGACGAGCTTGCGGATCGGCACGCCGCCGACCGTCGTCGCGGAGATCACGGAGACCATCTGGTCGCCGTGCCCGCCGAGCACGACAGCGGCGACGTCCTTGACCGACGCGCCGGTCTCCCAGGCAATGAACGTCTGGAGGCGGGCGGTGTCGAGGATGCCCGCCTGGCCGAAGACGCGCTCCTTCGGAAAGCCCGAGACGCTCTTCGCGACGTGACACATCGCGTCGAGCGGGTTCGAGACGACGATCAGGATCGCGTCGGGGCTCTTGTCGACGACCTTCTGAGTGACGTCCTTGACGATCTTCTCGTTCGTCGTCACGAGGTCGTCGCGGCTCATGCCGGGAGAGCGGGGCAGGCCCGCCGTGATCACGACGACGTCGGAGCCGGCGGTCGGGCCGTAGTCGTTCGACCCGGTGACGCTCGGCTCATAGCCGAGCACCGCGCCCATCTGATTGATGTCGAGCGCCTTGCCCTGCGGCAGGCCCTCCTTGATGTCGACCAGGACGATGTCCGCGTAATCGCGCTGCGCAAGCACCTGCGCGCACGTTGCGCCGACGTTCCCGGCACCGACAACGGTGACCTTCCGCCTTTCAGACATTTCCTACGCCTCCAGTTTCTCGATGATCGCGTCGGCGTACTCGCTCGTCCCGGCCGCGGTCGGATCGTCGCGCGACGGCTTCATGTCATAGGTAACGCGCTTGCCTTCGCGGATCACGTCGGCGACCGCAGTCTCCAGGCGCTCCGCAGCGTCGCGCTCGCCCAGGTGGTCGAGCATCAACTTGCCCGAGAGGATCATGGCGGTCGGGTTGACTCTGTTCTGACCCTTGTACTTCGGCGCCGAGCCGTGCGTCGCCTCGAAGACGGCGCTGTCCGGCCCGATGTTGCCGCCGGGCGCCACGCCGAGGCCGCCGACGAGGCCGGCCGTGAGATCGCTGACGATGTCGCCGTAGAGGTTCGGCAGCACGAGCACGTCGAACTCTTCCGGGCGCTGGACGAGCCCCATGCAGACGGCGTCGACGAGGTTCTCCCACGGCTCGATCTCCGGGTACTCCGCCGCGATCTCGCGGAAGACCTCGAGGAAAAGGCCGTCGGTGAACTTCATGATGTTGGCCTTCGTGACGCACGAGACGCGCTTGCGGCCGTGTTCGCGTGCGTATTCGAACGCGAAGCGGACGATCCGCTCGGAGCCTTCGCGGCTGATCGACTTGATCGAGATCCCCGACCCGGCCGCGATCTGCTTCTTCTGCAGCTTGTTCAGCTCGGCAATCACGTGCTCTGCGTCCGCGGTGCCTGCTTCGTACTCGATCCCGGCGTAGAGGTCTTCGGTGTTCTCGCGGACGAGGACGAGGTCGACGTCGTCGTAGCGGGAGCGGACGCCCTCGTAGGTCTTGCAGGGCCGCAGGCAGGCGTAGAGGCCGAGTTCGTGGCGCAGCGCCACGTTCACGGAGCGGAAGCCGGTGCCGATCGGCGTCGTGATCGGGCCCTTGAGGGCGACCTTGTTGCGCCTGACCGAGGCCAGCGTCTCCTCGGGGAGGGGCGTTCCGGCCGTCTCCATCACATCGACTCCCGCCTCCTGCACGTCCCAGTCGAAGGCGACACCGGTCGCTTCGAGGACGCGGCGTGTCGCCTCGGTGAGTTCGGGCCCTGTCCCGTCGCCGGGAATAAGGGTGACGCGGTGCGTCATCGGGGGCGAGGGTACACACAGCGATGAGGTTGCCCGGTCTCACCCGGAACGGGGAGGCCGGCCGTGTCCCGCAGTGATTCCCCGCGGGGCGGCCGCCAACTTGGATGGGTGCATGGAAAGCACTACAGCGCTCCCGGCCCTTCCCCCCGTCACGCCGACGTTCATGCACCAGGCGTCGGTGGCCGGCTCCGGCCGGGCCGAGACGACCGCTGCGGTGGCGCAGGCGGAGCGGTTCATCGCCTCACATCGCTACGAGGAGGCTCTCGACGCGCTGAGCAGCGTCCACGTCCCGAGCACGTCGGCTCCCGATCTGGCGCTCCGCGTCCTCCACTCCGAGACCTGGGCCCGGCTCTACGTCGGTGACGTCGAGACCGCCGATTCGGTGGCCGAGCGGGCTCGTTCGCTTTCCGAAGGATCCGGGTTCACCGACCTCGAGCGCGCCGAGTCGCTGTTCCGCCTCGGCTGCTGCCGGCTCAAGCTCACCCGCGTCACGAATGCGGTGTCGCTGTTCACGCTCGCGCTTCGCCTCGCCGAGCGCGGCGGGATCGAGGGCGACCGTTTGCGCGCACAGGCCTTTGAATGGCGCGCACGCTGCTACCAACTCCAGCGCGAATGGGAAGCTGCCGAAAGCGACGCTCACAGCTCGGTGGAGCTCGCCCAGGAGATCGGCGACGCCCGCCTCGAGGCGCTCGCCCAGATGCAGTGCTCGCTCGTCACGGAACGCCGTGGGGATCCGCTGCTCGCGCGCTTCTACGCCGAGCGCGCTCGTGCACTCGCGAGCGAGAACGGCGATCTTCAGACCGAGGCGCGCATCGTCAACAACCTCGGCGGCCTGAGCTACCTGCTCGGCGAGCCGGAGGTTGCGGTCGCCTATCTCAAGGAAGCGTTCGCGCTCTCCCTCGAGGTCGGCAACGACGCAGACGCGGCGCAGGCCGTGTCGTCGCTCGCCCAAGTTCACCTTCGCTGCGGCGCACCGCAGCTCGCCGAGGAGCAAGCGCGTCACGCGCTCTCGATCCTGGACGAGCGCGCGGACTTCGTCGACGAGCGGGGGAACGTCCACCTCGTGCTCGGTCGCGCACTGCTCGACCAGGAGCGCGAGGACGAGGCGATCAAGGAGTTCGCTGCGGCCGAGTGGCTCTTCGAGTCACTCGGATCCGCCAGCCACGTCGCGGCCGCGTGGATGGCGCAAGGCGATCTGTACAGCCGACAGGGCGACCTCGAGGCGGCGACGGCGTTGTATCGCCGCGCGGCCGAGGTGCTCCAGGACTTCAACTTCTAAGGAGGCAATCAAAGTGAAGAAGCACATCAACCTCGTCACCGTGATCCTGCTCGCGCTCGCGCTTGCATCGATCCTCGGCAAGGTCAAGCCGGGCTACGGATTCTCGAACGGCGGCTAATGCGCCTCCGCTCGAAGATTCTCAGCGCCGGTGTCGCGGCTCTCGCAGTCGCGGCGCCGGCGTTCGCCATTACCGGCGGCTCTCTCGACGGTACTGCGCACCCTGGTGTCGGCCTGCTCGTCGCCGACCTCGGGAACGGGCCCGAGCCAGACTGCTCCGGGAGCCTCATTTCGCCGACCGTATTCGTCACCGCCGCGCACTGCACCGGAGGTCTCGCCTCGACCCGCGTGTGGGTCAGCTTCGATTCGCATTACGTCGCGGGCTTGTCGAGTGTGCTCGGAGGAACGGCGCACACCGATCCGCAGTGGGGCCTCGTGAAGAACGACTCGCACGACCTTGCCGTGGTCGTCCTCGACAGCGCAGTCCGCGGCGTCAAGCCGTTTGCGCTCCCGAAGGCTGCTGCGCTGGACGCTGCGGGCGTTTCGTCAGCGGCGTTCACGAACGTCGGCTACGGCTACTCCGACCGCTCGTTCACCTTCGACGGCTACCGCCGCTGGTCGACGTCCTCGTTCACGAACGTCAAGCCGACAGAGCTTCGGCTCACCGAGAAGGGCGGCGGTGTCTGCTTCGGCGACTCGGGCGGCCCGCGCCTCCTCGGCAACGTCGTGGCCGCGGTGACCTCGACGGGCAACAAGAACTGCACCGGCCAGAGCATCAGCTACCGGCTCGACACGCCGTCTGCCCGCGCGTTCCTCTCGTCGTTCGTGTCGGCTCCCTAGTAGAAGCTACCGAGCCGCCACGAACGGCCTTTCGGTACCGTTCGCGCAGATGGCCGCGGCCGATACTGAGTTCCGTCCCGGCCTCGAAGGCGTCATTGCGTTCGAGACCGAGATCGCAGAGCCGGACAAGGACGGCGGTGCCCTTCGCTATCGCGGGGTCGACATCGAGGATCTCGTCGGCAAGTACCCGTTCGAGAATGTGTGGGGCCTCCTCGTCGACGAGGACATCAACTCGCCCCTGCCGCCGACCGAGGCGATCCATCTGCAGGATCCGAGTGGCTCCGTTCCGGCCGACTTGCAGGCTGCGCTCGCGACCCTCGGACCGAAGTGGGGGCTGCAGAAGCTTGTCGACATCGACGACAAGCAGGCCCGCGACGATCTTGCCCGGCTCTCGTCTGCGACGCTGACAGTGGTCGCTCAGGCGGCGCGCGGTAGACAGCCGGCGGTTCCGGAGGCCGAGATCGAGCGTGGCGAGAACGCGGCCGCGAAGTTCCTGATCCGCTGGCGCGGCGAAGCCGACCCGCGCGCGGTGCAGGCGCTCGACACGTATTGGATCTCCGCAGCCGAGCACGGTCTGAACGCTTCGACGTTCACCGCGCGCATCGCCGCCTCGACAGGCGCCGACTGCGCGGCAGCGATGTCGTCGGCGGTGGGAACGCTGTCCGGTCCGCTGCACGGCGGCGCACCTGCACGCGTGCTGCCGATGATCGACGGCGCTGCAGAGGCGGGCGATCCCGAGCAGTACATCCGCGACTTGATCGACAAGGGCGAGCGGATCATGGGCTTCGGTCACCGCGTCTATCGCGCGTACGACCCTCGCGCAACGGTGCTCAAACGCACCGCATTCGAGCTCGGCTCGCCGCGGGTGGAAATCGCGGCGGCGCTCGAGGAGGCAGCGTTGAAGGTGCTGCGTGAGAAATCGCCGGACCGGCAGCTCGAGACGAACGTCGAGTACTGGGCGGCGGTCGTGCTCGACATCGCACAGATTCCTGCCGAGCTCACGCCGGCGATGTTCGGTTGCGCGCGCGTAGCCGGCTGGTCGGCACACATCCTCGAGCAGAAGCGCACCGGTCGCCTGATCCGTCCGGGCGCGCGCTACATCGGGCCGCCTCCGCGCCCGGTCTCCGACGTCGCGAAGTGACGCCGCCCGTCACGGCGAAGAAGTCCGTCCAGCTCTCGGGCATCGTCGTCGCCGAGTCGGCGGTCTCGTCGATCGATCCGAAAGCCGGCGTGCTCATGTACCGCGGCTACGACATTGCCGACCTCGCCGAACATTCGACCTACGAGGAGACCGCATACCTCCTGCTGCACGGTGAGCTCCCCGACGCAGGCGCGTTGGAGGCGTTCTCGCGCGCGCTTGCGCAGCGCGAGCTTCCTGCTGCCGTGGTCGACACGGTCGACCGCTCCGCTTCCGACGCCGAACCGATGGACCTGGTGCGCACTGTCGCTTCGATGCTCTCCTTCGGTGCCCGTGACGCGGGGGCTACCGACCGAGACTCGAGCGTGGCCGCCGCGATCCGGCTGATCGCACAGCTCCCGACGGCAATCGCGCGGCACCAGCGCCGTCGCGCCGGCCTCGAGCCGATTGCCCCCGACGCGGCCCTCGGCCATTCGGAGAACTTCCTCGCGATGCTCTCGGGCAAGCGCCCGAGCGAGCGCGACGCCCGGATTTTCGACATCGCGATGATCCTGCACGCCGAGCACGAGATGAACGCGTCCACCTTCACCGCCCGTGTCGTCGCTGGGACGGGCGCTGATCTCACCGCCGCCGTCGTCGCCGCGATCGCCGCACTCAGCGGCCCCCTCCACGGAGGCGCCAATGCGGCTGCGATGGAGCTCTTCGAACAATGGGGTTCGGCGGAGCGGACCCCGGCGGCCGTGCACGACCTGCTCGAGCGCAAGGCAAAGCTTTTTGGTTTCGGCCATCCGCTCTACCGCGCGTACGACCCGCGGGCGGCGATCCTCAAGGTGCTGTCCGAGGAGCTCTCGGAGCACGGCGGCGAACCGAACTGGTTCGCGATCACCGACGCCGCCGAGCGCACGGTGTTCGAGGAGAAAGGCCTGTACCCGAACGTCGATCTCTACTCGGCCTCGGTCTACCGCTACCTCGGGATCCCCACCGACTTCTTCACGCCGGTGTTCGCTGCGAGCCGGATCGCGGGGCAGGCGGCGCACGTGCTCGAGCAGCAGAGCGACAACAGGATCATCAGGCCGTCCGCAACCTACGTCGGCGAGCCGCGCCGCTCGTATCCGGGCACGTCGTGAGCTCGCTCGCCGAAGCAGCCGTTCAGGCTGACGCGTTTGCCGAGGAGGGCAACGAGCGCGAGCTCTCGCAGCTCCGCGCACAGTGGGACGACGAGCTCGAAGCTGCGGCGCGCACGGCGGACTTCCGCGAGCGGGCAGTTGCCTATCGCGCGATCGGCCAGTTCAGGTTCCGCACGAAGAGAGAGCTGCTGCGGCGAGGGCTCGAGGACGACAGCCCGGCAGTGCGCGGCTCGGCGCTGCTGGCGCTCGAAAGGCTTTCGCGTGACCACCCCGGCGACGTGAACGACGTTCGCTCGCTCCTGCACGAGCTGCTCACGAGCGACGACAACGAGGCGGTGCGCCGGCTTGCGGTAGTGGCACTGAAGAACGGGTCAGCGCGCCCGGACACGATCCAGATCCTCACCTCGCTCGGCGAGAACGACGAACAGCCGCGCGAGCTGCGTGAAGCGGCGGCAAAAGTCGCTCAGCTGCTTCGGCGCAAGAGCACGAAGTAACCCGGTAGAGCTAGGTGCAGTCGCAGCGGTCGTGGCGACCGCACGACGGGCACGTGGGCCGCTTGCGCTTCAACTCAAGCACGTTCTTTGCGAGCCCGGCTCTCATCATCAGCCACGCTGCTGCCGACGCCAGGGCCATCAGGAGTTCGACGTGCGGATCGAGTTGCAACCTGTTCCTCCGAGCTTCTGCGGCGCGCGTGTGGGTGCGCCTGGAAAAACAACTGACGACGACGCTTGTCGGTTACGTGGGTGTAGAGCTCCGTCGTCGAGAGATCGGCATGTCCGAGCATTTCCTGAACTGATCTCAAGTCTGCTCCTCCCTCGAGGAGGTGAGTCGCAAACGAGTGCCGCAGCAGATGGGGGTGGACCCGGTGGGGGTCGAGCCCGGCTTTCTCGGCCAGCTTGCGGAGAATCAGGAACGCCCCGGCCCGTGTCAGGGCCCCACCCCGGGCGTTCAGGAACAGCTCGGGCCGGTGGCGCGCATCGAGGTATGGGCGGCCGCGCGAGAGGTAGCGCCGGAGCGCCTCGGCGGCATGGCGGCCAATCGGGACGACGCGCTCCTTGCCGCCCTTGCCGATCACTCGGACGAGGCGGTCGTCGAGATCGACGCCGGCCTTCTCGAGCCCGATCGCCTCGGAGACGCGCAGCCCGGCGCCGTAGAGCAGCTCGACGAGCGCCTGGTCGCGGAGCGAGCGCGGCTGCGTTCCGGCGGCGGCCTCGATCAAGCGTTCCGCCTCGCCCGGCGAGAGCGTCTTCGGCAGCGGCTTCGCGCGGCGGGGCAACTTGATTGCCGCAGCCGGGTTGTCGTCGCGCGCACCGAGCAGTTGCTGGTGGCGGTAAAAGCTGCGCGCGGCCGCAGTGCGGCGCGCGATCGTCGCGCCCGACAACCCGTCAGCGCGCAGCTGAGCGGTGTAGCGCTCGAGCTCGTCGAGCGTCGCTTTCGCGACCGGCTTCCCGAGGTACGCAGAGAGTTGAGCCAGGTCGCGGCGGTAGGCCTCGACCGTCTTCGCAGCGCGCCGCGCGGCGAGCAGCGCAAGGAAGCCCTCGACGTCGGGGTCCCTAGGAACGCGGATGGGCACCGTCGTAGACCTTTCGCAGGCGCTTGGCATCGACGTGGCTGTACATCTGCGTCGTCGAGAGGGAGGCGTGGCCGAGCAGCTCCTGGATCGTCCGCAGGTCGGCGCCACCCTCCAGCAGGTGCGTGGCGAATGCATGGCGGAGGCGGTGCGGATGCGGGGCGAGCCGGCGCAGCGTCGAGGTGTCGAGCCGCCGTCCGCGCGCTGAGAGGAAGAGCGCGTTCTCGGCGCCGCTCGCCAGTTCCGGCCGGGCGCGGTGGAGGTACAGCGACACGAGATGCGCGGCCTCCTCGCCCAGCGGGACGATGCGGTCCTTGGCGCCCTTTCCTTCGCGCACGTGCACGAGCTCCTGCTCGAAGTCGACGTCGCCGAGATCGAGCCCAACTGCTTCCGCGCTGCGCAGGCCGGCTGAGTAGACGAGCTCGATCAACGCGCGGTTGCGGATCCCGAGCACGGTGCTCGGGTCGAAGGAGCCGACGAGATCGTCGATCTCAGCCAGCTTCGGCGCATCCGGCAACCGGCGCGATTGCTTCGGTGCGAGCGCGGCATCCGGTACGCCCTGGGGGCCGAGCGTGAAGCGCAGGAGCGAGCGGACCGCGACGAGCTTGCGCGAGATCGTCGCCGGGGCAAGGCGGCCGTGCTCGCGCGCGCGCCCGAGCTCGGCGACCCAGTCGACGAGGACGCGCACGTCGATGTCCTCCACGGGGCTATCAGGCCCGAACCACGCGGCGAACTCGCGCAGGTCGGAGGCGTAGGCGCGCTGGGTCGCGCCGGAGAGCCCGGCGGCGTCCAGGAAGCGCTCGGTTGCTGCAGCGAACGTCACGATCCGCCTACTTCGGCGCAGGACGGTCGGTTCCTGATTTGAGTGCCTTCGGGGATGGCTCAGACCAAGCAGGTCGCACGGGTCGGGCGCAGGGCATAGCGGTGTCTACGTTCAAGCCCGACCCGGGCGAGATGCGCCGCGTCTGAGCCACCAGCCGGAGGTGCTCCCAATCGGGAATCGATCGTCCATATAGGATCGCCTGCCGATGGCCGACCGCTGGACACGTCTCGCGACCCTCGCTGCCCACGGCGCCAACGTGCAGCCGGGGCAGATCGTGCTCGTCCAGGCGGACCTCGGGCATGAGGAGCTGGCGCGCGCCGTCGCGGGTGCTGCGTACGACCGCGGCGCGAAGTTCGTGGATGTCAGCTATTTCGATCCCTACGTGAAGCGCGCGCGGATCGAGCACGCCGATCCGGACACCCTCGAGTTTGTGCCCTCCTGGTACGGCGACAGGTTCACCGAGCACGCGAAGGAGCACGGCGCGCGCGTCACGCTGAACGGCGTCACCGCGCCGAACCTGCTTAACGATCTCGACAAGACGTTGGTCGGCCGCGACCGCCTGCCGCGCGTCAAGGAGCTCAGCGACATCGTCGGCAAGCGGCTGACGAACTGGTGCATCGTTCCGGCGCCACATCCGGCATGGGCCTCGCTCGTCTGGCCCGAGCTCTCCGCGGACGACGCCTACGAACGGCTGTGGAGCGAGCTCGAGCACGTGCTGCGACTCGACGAGCCCGATCCGGTCCAGGCGTGGGAGGAGCGGATGGCTGTTCTGAACGAGTCGGCGGCGCGGCTCGCGGAACGCCGCTTCGACGCCATCGAGCTGCGCGGCCCGGGAACCGAGTTGACGATCGGGCTGCTGCCGACGGCGACGTGGTGGTCCGCCGACTTCACGACGGCCGAGGGCCTGCGCCACCTGCCGAATCTCCCGACGGAGGAAGTCTTCACGACGCCGGACCCGCTGCGGACCGAGGGGCACGTCACCTCGACGAAGCCGCTCGTGCTGCAGGACGGGACGATCGTCCGCGGGCTTCGCGTCCGGTTCAAGGCCGGGAAGGCCGTCGAGATCGAGGCCGACGCGAACGCCGAGGCGTTGCGCGCCCGTCTTGCCACTGACGAAGGAGGGCTCCACCTCGGTGAGCTCGCGCTCGTCGACCGCAAGGGGCGGATCGGCCCGCTCGGCACGGTCTTCTACGACACGCTCCTCGACGAGAACGCATCCAGTCACATCGCGTTCGGCAGCGGCTTCCCGTTCCTCGTCGAGGAAGCAGATGCAGCGCGCGTCAACGAGAGCGCGAGCCACGTCGACTTCATGATCGGCTCGCCCGAGCTCGAGGTCGACGGCGTCACTGCGGACGGCGAGCGCGTGCCGATCCTCCGCGGCGGCGACTGGCAACTCTGATCCGCACCGGGTAGCCGCAGCAACCCGTTTCGGGGATGCAGCCGGCTCGCGCCGTCGTCGATCGCCCCTGAACAAACCACACAACATGGGGAGTCACACATGTCCGTTGATAAACGGCGCCTTGCGGCGGCGCAACGGACTGCGGCAAGTAGAAGGACCCCGAGTCGGGCAAAGCGGCTCGGTGCATGGATCATCATCGTCCCGGCGATTTCGCTGTTCTCGTTCAGTGTCGTCGCGGGCGCTGCCGGAACCCAGGCGAAGCCCGACCTCATGTCGGCCGCCGCCAAGGTCGTCCCGCCCGCGCACGACGACGGTGGCTCAACCGGTAAGAGCAGCCAGGACGAGAAGACCACGAAGGACGATGGGACACTCGTCGTCGTCGACTCGTCGCATGGCGACGGTGGCATCACCGACCTGTTCGGCAAGGGTGGTCGCGAGATCTGCTGGATCTCGAAGAGCCAGTTGACGCGCGTCTCGACCGTCTACCGGACGACGACCTCGACGCTCAAGGTCGGCGGCAAGACCTACACGCTCGTCACGGTCTTCGGCGCGAACGAGAAGACGCTCAAGCAGTTGCTCGGAACAAAGGCGGTGCAGTGCAGGCTCGTGCAGGCAGCGCACCTGTTCTTCCTTCCCTTCGATCCGAACCTGAGCTGACCTGGGTGCAGCGGGCGCAGACCGCCATCTACGCCTCGCTGTTCGTCATCCTCGCCGGAAGCGGACTGCTCTTCCTGTCGCAATTCGGGTTGAGCGTCCGCTTCTGGGTTGACTTCACGATGGCGTACCTCCTGCTCCTCGTCGCGTACACGATCTACCTGTTCGCGCTGCTCTTCCTCCACGACCTCAAGCCGCGCACGTACCCCCGGTACGGCGGCGAGAAGATCGCTGTCGTCATCCCGTGTTTCAACGAGGACCCCGATCTGGTCGAGGAGTCGATTCGCACGGTGCTCGGGGGTGAAGGCAGGAAGCAGGTGATCGTGATCGACGACGGCTCGACGAACGGCGTGCAGACGCGTCTCCGTGAGCTCGCCGCGGAGTTGCCGCTGTCACTGCACGAGTTCTCCGGAAACCGTGGCAAACGCGAAGCTCTGCACCACGCGGTCACCCAGATGCTCGACGACGACGTGGACTTCGTCGTGACGATCGACAGCGACACCGTGCTCGAGCCGGACGCCCTCGTGCGGGTGGTAGAGCCGCTGCTCTGTCCCGAGATCGGCGCGTCGACGGGGAACGTGCTCCTCCTCAACGAGCGGCAGAACCTCTTGACGCGCATGGTCGGCACCTATTACTGGGTGGGCCTCAACATCTACAAGCAAGCTCAGTCGGTGATCCGCAGCGTCGTTTGCTGCAGTGGCTGTCTTGCTGCGTATCGCGCGCCGCTCCTCCGCGAGATGATCGACGAATTCGCAGGGCAGCGATTCCTCGGCGAGCCCTGCACGCACTCCGAGGATCGGCATCTGACCAACCTGGTGCTGAAGCGGGGCTACGACGTCGTCTACGTGGCCGAAGCGGTGAGCTGGACGGAGACGCCGGCGACCGTTCGCGGCTTCCTACGCCAGCAGCGCCGCTGGAAGCGTGGGTACATTCGCGAGTCGATCTACACGCTCACCTACGCCTGGCGCTGCAAGAAGCTGCTCTTCCTCCAGATCCTCGTGTGGGACCTGACGGCGCCGTTCCTCTCGTTCGGCTTGCGGATCGGCCTCTTCGTCACCGTGATCGCGCGGCCAGATGTCTTCCTGACGGCGATCCTTCCGAGCTGGATCATCCTGCTGCTGATCCGCTACATCTTCGTGCCGTTGCGCGCGCCCGACAAGCTGATCGGGCTGTTCGCCTACATGCTGTTCTACGAGTGCTGCATGTACTGGCTGAACCTCTGGGCGCTGTTCACCGTCAAGAACCGCAGTTGGGTGACTCGCGCGTCAACGGCGCAGTCGTAATCGCGCGCACAAAGGCCAAAAGTGCCGCGACGGTTCGGATCCCAGACGAACGGCTGAATCCGTACCATCCGGGCATGCACGCGACGTTTGAAGGGCGCTTGGCATGACCGCGACCGAGTTGCCCGGCCACGTGGAGCTCTCAGAGCACGGGATCGACTCGACGGCTCCGGTCTATCGAAACCCGACGACCGCCTTGCTCTACGCGCACGCACTCGAGCGGGGCGAAGGAAAGATCGCAGAGGGCGGACCGCTCGCGGTCGACACCGGCAAATTCACCGGCCGCTCGCCGAAGGACAAGTTCCTGGTGCAAGAGGAGAGCTCGCAGGACCGCATCTGGTGGGGCGACGTCAACCAGCCGCTCGGCGAGGAGAGCTTCGGCCGGTTGCGCGAAAAGGTGACCGCGCAACTCGAGGCCGCCGACGCGCTCTACGTGATCGACGCGTGGGCCGGTGCCGACCCTGCGCACCGGATCGGTGTGCGTGTGATCACCGCGCACCCGTATCACGCGCTGTTTGCGGAGACGATGTTCATCGACCTCGCACCGGGTGAGGAGCGGTCGTTCGCGCCCGAGGCGCTGATCTTGCACACGCCCGACCTCGAGGCGGACCCCGCTGAGGACGGCACGCGGTCGGGCACGTTCATCGTGCTGCACCCCGGACGAACCGAACTGCTCATCGGCGGAACGTTCTACGCCGGCGAGATCAAGAAGTCGATCTTCACCGTGATGAACGATCGCCTGCCGCTCGAAGGCGTGTTTCCGATGCACTGCTCCGCGAACGTCGGTGACGACGGCACGGTGGCGGTCTTCTTCGGCCTCTCGGGTACGGGCAAGACCACGCTTTCCGCCGATCCCGCGCGCCGGCTGATCGGCGACGACGAGCACGGCTGGGGCGACAACGGCGTCTTCAACATCGAAGGCGGGTGCTACGCGAAGGTGATCCATCTCTCGCCGACCGCCGAGCCCGAGATCTTCAAGACGACCCAAACGTTCGGGACGATCCTCGAGAACGTGGTGATCGACGAGCAGGGCATCGTCGACCTCGACGACGCGTCGAAGACCGAGAACACGCGCGCCGCGTACAAGCTCGAGCAGATCGCGAACGCGCTGCCGACGAAGATGGCCGGCCATCCGAGGTCGGTGATCTTTCTCACCGCGGATGCGTTCGGGATCCTGCCGCCGATCGCCAAGCTGTCGAACGCGCAGGCGCTGTACTTCTTCCTCTCCGGTTTCACGGCGAAGCTCGCCGGCACCGAGATCGGCGTCACCGAGCCGCAGCCGACCTTCTCGACGTGCTTCGGCCAACCGTTCCTGCCTCAACATCCGAAGGTCTATGCGCGGATGCTCGACGCGAAGCTCGAGGAGCACGGCTCGACCGTGTGGCTCCTGAACACCGGCTGGACCGGCGGTCCCTTCGGCGAAGGCGAGCGCATGCCGATTCAGGCGACGCGCACGATGTTGAGCGCTGCGCTCTCAGGGGAGCTCGAGAACGCGCAGTTCCGAACGGACGAGCTCTTCGGGTTCGCTGTTCCGACGCACGTCACCGGTGTCGAGGCGAAACTGCTCGATCCGCGCTCGACCTGGCGCGACCCGGAGAAGTACGACCGCAAGGCGCGCGAGCTCGCACAGCTGTTCGCCGACAACTTCGCCAAGCGGTTCGGCGACGTCGGCGCCTCGATTCAGGCCGCCGGCCCCAACCTTTAAAGGATGATGGCGACGGCGCCCTGGCGCGTCGTCCTGATCACGGTGCTCCCTGCCGTTGCGCAGGGCTACGCGCAGATCGTTCGGGCGCTCGGCCACGAGCCAGTCGCTGTAATCGTCCCGCGCCGCCGCGTGCCGGGCGCGCCGCCGACGCCGTTCGCGGCGGAGCACGTTGCCGACGATCCGCACGAGCTCGACGTGCTCTTCGCCGCGACCAAGCACTCGCTCGCGCGGCTGCTTCGCGGCTACGAACCCGATCTCGCGCTCTGCACCGGCTTCCCCTGGCTGATCCCGGCCGAGGCGATCGACGTACCGCGGCTCGGCATCGTCAACGGCCACCCATCGCTGCTGCCGCGCTATCGCGGGCCTTTCCCGATCGCGTGGGCGGTGCGAAACGGCGAGCCGGAGATCGGCATGAGCTACCACGTGATGGACGCCCAGTTCGACACCGGCAACGTGCTTGCGCAGGTGCGGCTGCCGTTGAACGACGACGCGAATTGGGCGACGCTGCAGGCCCAGTTCGCAGCGGTGACGCCGACCCTGTTCGCTGAGGTCTTCGACCGGCTCGCCCGCGGCGACCGCGGCGAGCCGCAGACAGGCGGCGACTACCAAAGCCAGTTCGAGGACGACTATCGCTTTGTCGACCTGACGCAGAACGCCGCCGACATCCACCGCCAGGTGCGTGCCTGGTCGTTCATCCCGCCGTTCCTGCCCGATCTGGGGCCGATCCTCGAGCGGGACGGCACAAGCGTCCGCCTGTTGCGCACGAGCCTCAGCGAGGTGGCCGGGGCGGAGCGGCTCGATTGTGCTGACGGCCCGCTCTGGGTCGTCGAGTCGGCCACGGTCTAGTACTGACGCCTCCACGGCAGTCGTTTCGGTAGCGTCCGCCTACGTGGAAGCGACGCACGACGTTCTGGTCGTCGGCGCGGGCTGCGCGGGCATGCGTGCGGCCATTGAGGCGCACGACGCCGGCGCAAACGTCGCCGTGATCTCCAAGCTGCATCCGACACGCAGCCATTCCGGCGCGGCCGAGGGCGGCATCAACGCGGCGCTCGGCAACGCTGCCGAAGATTCGCCCGAGATTCACGCCTTCGACACCGTCAAGGGCTCCGACTACCTCGGCGACCAGGACGCGATCGAGCTCTTCACGGCCGAGGCGCCCGGCGACATCTATCAACTCGAGAACTGGGGCGCGTTCTTCTCGCGGATGCTCGACGGCCGCCTTGCACAGCGCCCGTTCGGCGCAGCCGGCTCGCCGCGCACCGTGTTCGCGGCGGACATCACCGGCCACGTGCTCATCCAGGTGCTCTACGAGCAGCTCGTCAAGCGCGACATCACGGTGTACGAGGAGTACTTCGCGTGGAAGCTCGTCGAGAACGACGGCCGCTGTCAGGGCGTTATCTGCTGGGACCTACTGAACGGCGGGATCAAGGTCGTCGGCGGCAAAGCGACGATCCTCGCGACGGGCGGCCAAGGACGTATCTACCGCACCACGACGAATGCCTACGCGTGCACCGGCGACGGTGCGGCGATGGCGCTGCGGCTGGGGCTCCCGCTGAAGGACATGGAGTTCATGCAGTTCCATCCGACCACGCTGTATCCGACCGGGATCCTGCTCACGGAGGGCTGCCGCGGTGAAGGCGCCTACCTGATCAACAGCGAAGGCGAGCGCTTCATGAAGACGTACGCGCCGAACGCGATGGAGCTCGCCTCACGCGATGTCGTTTCACGCGCCGAGCAGACCGAGATCGACGCGGGGCGCGGGATCAACGGCTCCGTGATGCTCGACATGCGCCACCTCGGCGCCGCGCGGATCATCGAACGGCTGCCGGGGTCGCGCGAGCTGTCGATGACCTTCGCGGGCCTCGACCCGATCTACGACCCGATCCCCGTCCGGCCCGGCGCCCACTACCACATGGGTGGCGTCGAAACCGACAACGACGGGGCAACTGAACTCGCCGGTCTGTACGCGGCGGGCGAGGTTGCGTGCGTGTCAGTGCACGGCGCGAACCGCCTCGGGGGCAACTCGCTGATGGAGACGATCACCTTCGGCCGGCGCTCCGGTCGCGCAGCCGCCGAGTGGGCGCTTTCGAACACGACGGGCGACGTGCCGCCCGGTGCGGAGGCCGACGCCGAGCGGGAGCTCCGCGGGCTCCTCGACGTCAGCAAGGGCGAGCGCCCCTGGCAGATCCGCAACGACCTGGGCACCTCGATGCTCGAGAACTTCGGCGTTTTCCGGCGCGAGGAGCAGATGGCCAAGCAGCTCGAGATCATCGACGAGCTACGCGAGCGCTACGCACGCGGCGTGATCGTCGAGGACAAGGGAGAAGTCTTCAACAGCGACCTCGTGCAGGCGATCGAGCTCGGCAACATGATCGACCTCTCGGCCTGCATGCTGCAAGCGGGAATCGCGCGCAAGGAGAGCCGCGGCGCGCATTCGCGGCCGTACGACTTCCCGACGCGCGATGACGAGAACTTCATGAAGCACTCGATCACGCGCTGGGTGGACGACGGTCCCGAGCTCTCGTACAAGGACGTGCGCTACACCAAGTACGACCCGATGGAGCGCAAGTACTAGTGCGTCTCGCTCTCGCCCTCGTACCTGTCGCAATGCTTGCCACGTCATGCGACGGCAAGACCGACCCGTACGCGAAGTCGCTCGCGATGGGCAGCGAGCACGTCGAACTGCACGCATCGTTCGGTCGAGCCGGCCGGCAAGCGCACGTCACCGCCACCGGCGACTTCACGAACACCCCGGACCGCGGTCGGCTCCACATCGTCGCCAGCGGCAACTCGTTCGACGAGGTGTTCGTGGGGAACAGGATCTACGTCAACACGTTCGGCGAATGGGTTTCGGGGAAGGTTCACGGAAACAATCCGCAGACGCCCGCGGAGATGTTCCGGGCACGCTTGCCCGCGCGCACCGAGAACGGCCTTGTGCGCAGCATCACCGTCCGCAGTGCGGGAGGGTCGGCTACCTATGTCTTCTCCAAGTACGGCGAGCCCGTTTCGGTGACCGTTCCGCGAGCGAAGGGATCCAAGTGACGATGCAGGTGGGCCTGAAGGTCTGGCGGTTCAACTCACGCAGCGGTGAGCGCGAGCTGCAGGAGTACGAGATCGCGGCGCCCGAAGAGGCGACGCTTCTCGACTGCCTCGACATCGTCAAGGACCACCACGACGGGACGCTCGCCTACCGCAAGAGCTGCCGCATGATGATCTGCGGCTCTTGCGGCATGCGCATGGACGGCGCCGCGGTGCTCGCTTGCAAGACGCGCATGTACGACATCGCGCAGGCCGGCCACGTGCCGGTGATCTCCGCGATGGGGAACCTTCCGATTGTCAAGGACCTCGTCGTCGACATGGAGCCGTTCTGGGAAAAGTTCAACAGCGTCAACCCGTATCTGCAGCCGGGCTACGAGCAGCCGCCGGATGGCAAGGAGTACCGCATCAACCAGGCGCGGATGAATGTCATCCACAAGGAGTCGCTTTGCATCAACTGCGGCTGCTGCGTCTCCGAGTGCAACTCGATGGAAGCCGACCCGAACTTCCTCGGGCCGCAGGCGCTCGCGAAGGCGATGCGCTTCGTCGGCGATCCACGCGACGGCAACAAGATCGCACGCCTCGAGAAGCTGAACGGCGAGCACGGGATCTGGGAATGCACGCGCTGTTACATGTGCACCGAGCGCTGCCCGAAGGGTGTCGACCCGCGCGACGCGATCGCGAAGCTCGGCGCCGAGTCGATGCACGAAGGGATCGACCGCGACATGGGCGCGAAGCACGCGAACTGGTTCGTGGTCTCCGCGAAGACGACCGGCTGGCTACGCGAGACGGAGCTCGTGCCGAAGACGCAGGGGATCATCGCCGCGATCAAGCAGACGCGGTTCGCATTGGATCTTGCTCTCAAAGGAAAGGTGCCGCCGCCGTTCCCGCCGCACGTCGCGAAGAACGTCAAGGAGTCGCGGCGGCTGTACGACCTGACGACCCAGCTGGGGCCGAAGGGCTACATGGGCATCGTGCAGGGCGAGCATGCGCTCTCAAGGCTCACGCACGGGCTTGCCGCCGAGGGCGAGACGCTCGCCGAGATCTACGAGCGCCCGGGCGCGTTCAAGCGGCCGTTCGTCGCCGGTGAAGAGCTCGAGGCGCCGGTCTATCTCGAAAAACCGCCGGAAAGGTAGAACATGAAACGGGTCGCGTACTTCAAGGGATGTCTTGCGTCGCTGTCGGCGAAGGAGCTCGACTCCGCCACGCAGGCGCTTGCGCCGAAGGTCGGGCTCGAGCTGATCGAGCTCGAGTCGGTGACCTGTTGCGGCGCCGGTGACATTCACGACGCCGAGCCGGTCTACTACCTGCACCTGAACGCGCGCATGCTTGCGTATGCGGCAGCCGAGACCGTCGACATCCTGCTCACGGTCTGCAACGTCTGCACACTCAACCTGCGCCAGGCGAACTTCATGTTGCTCGGCGACTCCGATCTGCGCGCGCGGATCAACGAGAACCTCGTCTCGGTCGGCGTGCCGGCCTACGAGAAGGACGTCGACGTGCGGCAT
>JANMWB010000102.1:0-11577 GCA_031393705.1 Thermoleophilia bacterium
GTGGCGAGCACGAGAGCGGCGACGCCGGCTGAGATCTCGATGATCAGCGTCGCGGCGGGAACCTCGAGCAACTTGATGCCCGAGAGCACGAGGACGATCGCGAAGCTCATGCGCAGGGCGCGCTCCGGGACGCGGATCGAATAGTGCGAGCCGAGGAGCACGCCGGGGATCGAGCCGACGAGGAGCCACCCCATCGCATGCAGGTCGACGTTGCCGTGAATCAAGTGACCCGCGCCGGCGACCCAGAGCAACAGCGCCGCATGGAGCATGTCGGTACCGACGATCCGGCGGGCGGCGAGCGGATAAAGCAGCAGCATCGCGAGACCAAAGAACGTGCCCGAGCCGACCGAGGTCAGGCCGACGACAAAGCCGCACGATGCGCCGATCGAGATCGCGATCAGCTTCTGGCGGGTCGTGAGGTGCAGCTGCTCCTCACCCACGTAACCCTTGAGGAAGGCCTTGATCGCGAAGCCGATGCCGCCCAGGATCAACGCGCCCCCGACGACCTTGCTCATCGTCGACTGCGTCGACTCCGAAAACGAGCTCGCGATCTGCACGCCGACAAGCGACAACGGCGCCGAGCCGACG
Organism: Thermoleophilia bacterium; assembly: GCA_031393705.1. Classification (GTDB taxonomy): domain Bacteria; phylum Actinomycetota; class Thermoleophilia; order Gaiellales; family Gaiellaceae; genus PALSA-600. The sequence continues at coordinate 589 of JANMWB010000102.1, forward strand.
AGCATCCACAGCGCAAGCGGCACATGCACGTTGCCGAGCTGCCGATGGCGCACCGCACCGAACGACTTGAAGATCGCGCCATGCAGGATGTCGGTGCCGACGGCCGTCTTCGGGTTGAAGCCGAAGATCAGGATCAGCGTCGGTGTCATGAGCGAACCGCCGCCCATCCCGGTCATCCCGACGAGGGCCCCGATCAAGAGGCCCGCAATGCTCAGCTCCCAGGTCATGCGCGCGGCGGCAGGGGGCAGGAGACGAACGGCTGCCCGCGCAGCACGCAGCCGAGCTTGTAGGCCTCGCAGCCGGTACAGAAACCGGTGACTGCAGCGAGCAGCGCGAGCGCGGCGACGAGCAGCCCGAGGCCGACGCCGACGGTGTGCTCGCCGGCCGCATACGAGATCGACGCGGCGGTCAGGACGACGAGGCCGACGATGTTCGCGGCGCGCGGCGGGCGCGAGTCCTCGAGCGGGCCCTCGCCGAAGTGCGGCTGGATGCCCTCGAAGTAGACGACACACGGCAAGCAGTAGCGACGGCCGAACGTCAGCCCCACCGCCAGCTGCAACGCGAGCAGTGCGAGCAGCCACCACCAGCCGGTCGCAACCGCAAGCAGTGAGACGAGCCCGACGACGGCCTGGTTCGTGCGCGGCGCGCGCGAGTCAATCACGTGCGTGTCGTTGTAGGGATGCGCAGAACGAAAATCTTGAATCTGGTTCGGCTCCCCCGAATCACGTTCAGTCACCTTGAGCCTCGATGACCATGCCGGCGCCGACCGTGTCGTTCGTCGACTCGTCGATCAGGATGAACGCGCCCGTGGTGCGGTTGCGCGCGTACGGATCGACCGCGAGCCGCTCGGCGAGGCGGAAGCGAACGACACCAAGATCGTTCAGCTCGAGCTTGCCCGGCGAGGCCTGATCGGTGAGCGTGAGAATGTCGACCACCGAGACGATCTCCTCGACGCGTACGGGCACCGTGCGCGTCGTGTGCTTGATCAGCAAGCGCGCACGATCCTCGAGCGGCTTCTCACTCATCCACGAGACACGGGCCGTCACTTCGCGTGCCGTGACCGGCGGCTGATCGGGATCGGCAAGCAGGTCGCCGCGCGAGACGTCGACGTCATCCTCGAGCCGGATCGTCACCGACTGGCCCGGCAGCGCATCCTCGAGCACCTCGCCCGCTGCGTCGACCGACGCGACCTTGCTGCGCAGGCCGGACGGGAGCACGACGACCTCGTCGCCGGCGCGCCAGATGCCGCTCGCGACACGACCGGCGTACCCGCGGTAGTCATGGTGCTCGTCCGCCATCGGGCGAATCACCCACTGCACCGGGAAACGACGGTCCTGTGTGTTGCGGTCGCCGAAGATCTCGACGGTCTCGAGATGCTCGAGCAGCGTCGGCCCTGCGTACCAGGGCATCGCATCCGTTCTCTCGACGACGTTGTCGCCCTTGAGCGCGGACACCGGAATCGCGGTCTCGTCGCGCACGCCGAGCTGCGAGGTGAGCTCCGCAAGCTCGATTGCGATCTCGTCGAAGCGCTCCTCGGCAAAGTCGACGAGGTCCATCTTGTTCACGGCGTACACGACATGCGGCGTTTCGAGGATCGCGATGATGTACGAGTGACGGCGGGTCTGCTCGATCACACCCTTGCGCGCGTCGACGAGGATCACCGCGACGTCTGCGGTCGACGCGCCCGTGACCATGTTGCGTGTGTACTGCACATGACCCGGCGCATCGGCGAGCTGGAAGCGGCGGCGCGGCGTGACGAACGAGCGGTAGGCGACATCGATCGTGATCCCCTGCTCGCGCTCTGCCCGCAGCCCGTCGGTCAGCAGCGCGAGGTCGACGTAGTCATGGCCGCGACGGCGCGACGCGTCCTCGATGTGCTCGAGCTGGTCGACAAGGATCTGCTTCGTATCGAAGAGCAGCCGGCCGATCAGCGTCGACTTGCCGTCGTCGACGCTCCCCGCCGTGACGAGGCGGAGCAGCTCGGTGTCGAGGAATTCTTTTGAGGTTGCCATCAGATCGACAAGGCTCGAATCTGGTTCGGGTTACTAGAAGTAGCCAACGCGTTTCCTGTCTTCCATCGCGGCTTCGCTGACGCGGTCGTCGGCGCGGGTCTCGCCGCGTTCGGTGAGGCGCGTGGCTGCGATCTCCGTCACGACCGCGTCGATCGTCGACGCGTCACTGACGACGCCGCCGGTGCACGTCATGTCGCCGACGGTGCGGAAACGCACGGCAGCCGTGAACAGCTCCTCGTCGGGGAAGCGCTCGATGAAGTCGGAGGCCGCGTAGAGCATCCCGTCGCGCTTGAACACCTCGCGCTCGTGCGAGAAGTAGATCTTCGGCAGCTCCAGGTTCTCACGTGCGATGTACTGCCACACGTCGAGCTCCGTCCAGTTCGAGATCGGAAACACACGGATGTGCTCGCCTTTGCGAATGCGCGCGTTGTAGAGATCCCACAGCTCGGGACGTTGCGCGCGCGGGTTCCACTGACCGAAGTCGTCGCGGAAGCTGAAGATGCGCTCCTTCGCGCGAGCGCGCTCCTCGTCGCGGCGCGCGCCGCCCATCGCGGCGTCGAACTGGTTCTCTTCGATCGCGTCGAGCAGCGTCGTCGTCTGCAGCTGGTTGCGCGAGGCGCGCGGGCCCGTCTGCTCCTGCACGCGGCCCTTGTCGATCGACTCCTGCACGCTCGCCACTACCATCCGCTCCCCCAGTTCGGCGACCCGGCGGTCTCGGTACTCGATCACCTCGGGGAAGTTGTGGCCCGTGTCGACGTGCATCACCGGGAACGGAAACTTCGCCGGGCGGAACGCCTTCTCGGCGAGCCGCAGCATCACGATCGAATCCTTGCCGCCGGAGAAGAGCAGCACGGGGCGCTCACGCTCCGCGGCGATCTCGCGCATGATGTGGATCGCCTCGGCCTCGAGCTCGTCGAGATGCGACAGCGTACGGCGGTCGGTCGGTGTGCTCATGCGCCGGGCTCCCGTACTGCTCCCGGCTCCGTCGAGCCTACGTCGGTGTGCAGGCCGCACTCGGTCTTGTCGGTGCCGGCCCAGCGGCCATCGCGTCCGGCACCCGGGATCGTCGAGTGGGTGTCGCCGATCGATTCGTACCCGCCGTCGTGCAGGGGGTTGTAGGGCAGCCCGCGCTCGCGGATGTACGACCAGCAGTCGTCGTTGCTCCAGTCCGCGAGCGGGTTCGCCTTGAACAGCTCATGGGATGCGTCCCAGCCGAGCTTCGGCGCGTCCGCGCGCGTCGGCGACTGGTCGCGGCGGATACCGGTGATCCAGCAGTTGAGGTCGAGCAACGCGCGGTTCAGCGGCTCGACCTTCGCGATCGCGAGGTAGAGATCCGGCTTCGTCTCCCAGAGCCCCTCTTCGACCGGCGCTCCTTCGAACACCTCCACCTTCGTGTCGTAGCGCTGCTCGATCTCGCGCCAGAGGTCGTACGTCTCCGGGAACAGGTAGTGCGTGTCGATCGCGAAGACGCGCGCCTTCGGCTCGATGCCGAAGAGCAGGTCGAGCAGCACCGTCTCCTCCTTCTGGAAGGAGCACGCGAGCGCGACCTTGCCCGGGAACTGCTCCAGGCAGAAGCGGAGCACCTCCTCCGCGCTCATCGACTCGACGTCAGACGGGAGTTGAATCGTGCTCACGGAGCAGCACCTCCTTCAGCGTGTCGCCGCGCAGCCCGAGACGCAGGGTCTCGAGCGGGATGACCTCGTCGGGCGGGATGTTCCCGAGATTGACCTCAGGTCCGAACTCCTTGATGAACCACGCCTGTGACGCCTTCGTCGGCGCCTCGAACACGACGTGCTCGGTGCCGACCGCGCTCGCGATCTCACTGATCAGCTCGGTGCGCATGCCGCCCGAAGAGTCGAAGATGCCGGCGCTGCCGCTCTCGCGCGCTTCCGTGATCACTTTCCACGCGCCGGCGTCCAGCTCTTCGCGCAGCCACGTCTTCCACTCGTCGGCGCTGTACTCGACCGACGCGTCCTTCGACCCGACCTCCGAGAGGACGGTGAAGTCGCGCGCGAAGTCCGCGATCAGCTCGAGCTTGCGCTCGCGCGGGATGTCGATGGTGCCGTCGGAGATCTCGACATGCGTCAGCCCGAGGCCGGTCAGCCATGTTTTGTACTCGTCGAGCTTGCCAAGCGAGTAGACGACCTCGAAAAACGTGCCGCCGAACACGACGCGCTTCTCCGTCAGCAGGGCGAGCTTCTGCTCGAGGTTCTGCGTGACGTACGCGGTGCCCCACCCGAACTTCACGATGTCGATGTACGCACCGGAGGTCTCCAGGACGTCCTCCCAGCCGCGCGGGCCGAGGCCCTTGTCGATCACGTGCGTCAGCCCGCCTGCGCGGGACAGCTGAAGGTCAAAAGCGGGCAATGAGTTCCTCCAGCTTGGCTTGGGCGCGGGTCTGGACGTCGTGGTAGAGCGAGTTGCCGTGCGCGTCGATGCCGACGGTGAGCGGGCCGAAGTCTTTGACGCGGAACTTCCAGAGGCACTCGGGCATGAGCTCCTCCCACATCACGTCTTCGATCTCCTCGATCTGCGTCGTCTCGAGCGCGGCCGCGCCGCCGACGATCGCGAAATAGACCATGCCAAGCTCGTGCATCGGCGCGATCGCCTCGTCGGGGAAGCCGCCTTTGCCGCAGATCGCGCGCACGCCGTACTGGCGGCCGAGCGGCTCCGTGAAGCGAACCATTCGTGCACTGGTGGTGGTGCCGATGCAGATCTTCTCGTACGTGCCTTTGCCCTCGGCATCCTCGGAGACCTTGCGCACGTTCGGCGCCGTGTGGAGCAGGAACGCGCCGCCCAAGTCCATCGGCGGCTCGACGCCCTGGTCGAAAATCCTGATCTGGGTTCTGTCTCTGATCCCGATGATGTGGCCCTGCACGGTCACCTCGTCGCCCGCCTTCAGCTTGAGGATCTCCTGTGGGTCCGTGATCGGAAACGTGACTGTGTGATTCGCCATCTAGAACTCCCGATCGAAGTCGGTCTCGCCGGTGGACGAGATGTGGGCTGAGGCGCGGCGGGCGGCCCAGCACTGGTAGTTGACCGCGACCGGGTTGAGCGTCATGTGCGTGTCGGCGTGCTCGATGTGGCACTGCAGGACGGTGACGTCGCCGCCGAGACCCATCGGGCCGACGCCCGTCTCGTTGAGCAAGCCGTAGAGCTCGTCTTCGAGCTCTGCGACCAACGGGTCGGAGTTACGAGTGCCAACTGGCCGGGTGATCGCTTCCTTCGCGAGGTACATCGCGTAGTCCGCGGTACCGCCGATCCCGACGCCGACGATCCCGGGCGGACACGGCTTGCCGCCCGCACTGACGATCGACTCGAGCACGAACGACTTGATCCCCTTCACACCGTCGGCGGGGATGCACATTTTCAGGAAGCTCATGTTCTCGGAGCCGGAGCCCTTCGGCACGCACTTCACGTCGAGCCCGTCCCAGTCCGGGATGAACTCCCAGTGCACGATCGGCAGCCGGTACCCGATGTTCGGGCCGGTGTTCTCGCGCGTGATCGTGTGCACGGCGTTCGAGCGCAGCGAATGCTCGACGGTCGCGCGCGCGGTGCCGTCGCGCAGCCCTTCGTAGATGCGCGTCGGGTGCAGCGGGAAGTGCTCGCCGACGCGGCACGTGTAGACGGCGATGCCGGTGTCCTGGCAGACGAGATTGTTGTCGCGGTCCGCGATGTTGACGTTCTTGTGGATTGTCTCGAGCACACGCTTGCCCGGGACGGACGTCTCACGCAGACGCGCCTCCGCCAGAGCGTCACGCAGGTCCTGCGGAATGTCCTTCAGCGCCCAGACGTAGAGGTGCGCCGCCGCGTCCTCCACCACGTGCTGCAGTTCGGTTGTCACGTCGATGCTCATGCGCTCGCTGTCTGTGCAGCCGCGCGACCGGCACGACGACCGAAGACGACGCACTCGAGCAACGAGTTGCCCATCATGCGGTTGCGCCCATGCGTGCCGCCGGCGATCTCGCCGCACGCATAGACACCAGCCAGCGTCGTCTCGGCGTCCGTGTCGATCACGAGGCCACCGTTCTGGTAGTGGAGGACGGGATAGGTCAGAAGCTTTTCGCGCAGCGGGTCGATCCCCGCACCGCGGTAGCGGCGCAGCATGTACGGCAGCGAGATGTCGGCATCGGCTTCCGAGATGCGCGTCGTGTCGAGGTACACAGCAGGGCGGCCGTCGGGCGTCTCGACGCCGCGTCCCGCGTTGACCTCGTCGACGATCGCCTGGCTGACGGCATCGCGCGGGCCGAGCGAGTCGGTGAACTCCTCGCCCTCCGCGTTGAGCAGCACGGCGCCGTAGGCGCGCGTCGTCTCCGGGATCGAGTAGCCCTGCATGTTCGGGGGCCACGCGCCGCCGTTCGGGTGGTACTGCAGCGCGTCGAGGTCACGTGCCTCCGCGCCCAACTCGAGCGCGAGCTTCGTCACCTCGCCGGTCGCGTTCGGATGGTTCGTCGAGAGCTCGCCGCGCTCCTCGGCCACCGCGTAGCAGCGGCCGCCCGCCGCGAGCACGACCGTGCCGGCCTCGACCGTACGCTCGCCGACGCGGGCGCTCCAGTGGCCGTTCACCTGCGTGAGCTCATGCAGCGGCGCGTTGGTGAAGCTCGTGCCGGCGCCGCCCTCCCAAGCGTCGCGCAGCTGCTTCGTGATCGCGTGGCCGGTGCGGTCGCCGACCTGCAGGAGGCGCTTCGCGCTCGCGCCGCCGCAACGGGCCAGCCGGTAGCCGCCGTCTTCGTCGCGCGTGAACTCGACGCCGAGCTCCTCGAGCCAGTGGATTGCGGAACGGGCATCGCCGGTGAGCACGTCGACGAGCGCCTGGTCGGAGGTCTCGTGCGAGGAGCGCCAGACGTCGCCAGCGTGTTGCTCGGGCGAGTCGTCTGCGCCGAAGGAGGCCTGAATCCCGCCCTGCGCCTTCGAAGAGTTGTTCGCCTGCAGCGAGCCCTTCGTCGCGAGCGCGACGCGAGCGCCCGAGCGGTCGGCCGAGACGGCCGCGGCGAGCCCGGAGGCGCCACTACCGATCACGAGCACGTCGAAGAGTTGGGCGTCCTGTGCCACAAAGCGACTATACCTGAGATTAGCGAATCTTATTCCTTGTTCACCGACTCGGTGGGGAAAGCCTCAGTAGATCGCGCCGAGCAGAGTCAGGATCTCGCCGGCTGTTGCAGGGCGCGGGTTCGCGAGGTTTCCCGCACGCTGTGCCGCCGCCTCGGCCACGGCCGGAAGGTCAGCCTTGGGGACGCCGAAGTCGCGCAGGTGCTCGAAACCGCCGAGCAGCGCGAGCTCGCGCGAGCGCTCGACTGCGTCGCCGCCAATCGCCTCGCCGAACCTCGCCACCTCGGTCGGAACGAGTTCGCGGTTGAACTCGAGCGCGGGCGGGAGACAGAGCGCGTTCATCGCGCCGTGCGGGATTCCGTAGCGGCCGCCGAGTGCCTGTGCCATCGCGTGGGCGAGCGCCAGACCGGTGAGCGCGAGCGCATGACCGGCGTGGGCCGCGCCGCGCAGCAGCTCCTCTCTTGCCGCGCGGTCGCTCGGGTCGGCGAGGACCCGCGGCAGCGCGTCCGCGATCAGCGTCGCACCGGCGAGCGCCTGCTCGTCGCCCTCGGCGTTGTGTCCGCGCACGTACAACGCCTCGGCGCAATGCGCGAGCCCGTTCAGCGCCGTGCCCGCGGTCACGTCGGCCGGCAAGTCGAGCGTCAGGTCGACGTCGTAGACGATCGCGACCGGGTGAGCTCCGGCGCCGCCGCCCTGCATCAGGCGGTCGGGTGAGCGGATGCCGTAGAAGGTCGTCCACTCCGCGCCGGAGTAGGTCGTCGGCACGTGGACGACCGGCTTGCCGGTCTGGGCCGAGGCGTACTTGCCGGTGTCGATTGCGGAGCCGCCGCCGACCGCGAGGATCCCGTCTGCGACAGCGGGTACCTCCAAACGATGCGACGGCACCTCCGCCCACCACCCGACGTGAGGCAGCTCCAGATTCTTCCACCGCGCACTCGCGATCACGTACGGGCGCTCGATCCCAACTTCGGCGAGCACCGCGGGCAGTTCGGCGAGGCTCCAGCGGACGATCACGCGAGACGTTCGCGCGCGAACTCGAGGAACTCCCTCGCAGCGCGCGTTTCCGAGCGGCCGGCGGCGCGCACGAGGTGGATCTCGCGTTCGAGCTCGAGCCCTTCGACGCGCGCCTCGGTGAGCATCCCGGCGTCGAGGTCCTTCTCGACGGAGGAGCGCGAGATGAAGGTGACGCCATAGCCGCCGCGCACCGCGCTCGTCACCGACTCCTGCAGGCCGAGCTCGAGCCGCACGTTGAGGTCGCGCAAGCGTGAGCCGACGCGACGCAGTTCGTCTTCGATCATCTGCCGGACGCCTGCGCCCTCTTGCATCATGATCAGCTGCTCTGCGCGCACGTCGTCGAGCGTTACGGTGCGACCGGCGAACGGATGGCCGGGCGGGCACGCGAGCACCACGGCGTCCTTGAAGAACGGCTCGTACTCGACGCCGCGGTGGCGCGGCGCCGCGCCGACAACGCCGAGCTGCAGCGTCCGGTCGGCGACGCGCTCCACGACGGTCTGCGTATCGAAGACGCTCAGCGCGATGTGCAGCGCAGGATGTACCTCTGCAAACTGGCACAGGATCTGCGAGAGCACGACGCCGCCCGGCCCGGTCGAGGCGCCGATCTCGAAGATGCCGTCGAGTGCGCCCGTAGCGTCCTCGGCGAGCTCGTTGACGATCTCCTCTTCGAGCGCGAGCAGCCGCTGCGCCGACCGGTAGAGCTTGAGCCCGCTCTCGGTCGGCTCGACGCGACGGCCGGAGCGGTCGAGAAGCTGCGTGCCGAGCCGCTTCTCGAGCGCGCGCACCTGCAGCGAGACGGCCGGCTGCGTCACCCCGAGTTTCTCGGCCGCAAGCGAGAACGACTTGCGGTCGACCACCTCACAAAATGCCTGCAACTGCCTCGTGTCCATAAGGGAAGCTTATATCCGACCGGAGCGACTACGGCGGCGGGCGGGCCGTGTCTGGGACGGCCCACCCGCTGGCGATGCAGGTGCGTGATCTACCGGAACACGTTCGTGAGTCGGCGCAGGTGGCGGCGGACCGAGACGACGTTGTTCAGCAACGCCCCGCCCGTGACGAGGATCCCCGCCTCGCGGAGACCGTGGCCCGCGAGCAGCATGCCGGCACCGGTGATCACGAGGGTCGACCCCGTTGTTCCGGCAATCTGGCGCAGCCGTGAGTCAGCGACGAGATACTCGGCCACCCCGAACAGACCGGACGCCAGGACGGCGATCGCACCGATATGCACGCCTCCTCCGATCGAGGCCGCGACGGTCGCTGTCCAAGCGATGCTCGCGATGACCGCGAGTTGCCTGGACGCGGCGCCCAAGATGTCACCCGCGCGGAAGAAGCCGACCGTGTGAAGCATGAAGCCGGCGGACACGAGAGGCCCGAACACCAGCCCGAAGAGCATGACCAGGTTCGGGACCACGCTGTAGCCGATGAGCAGCCCCGTGACACCGATCAGGATCAAGAACGCGCCGAAGTCGCGCCAGCGCCCGAGCCCCTCGGGCGCCGTGTCGAAGATCCCCGTCCTCTCGATCTTCGCCCACACCGGAGCGACGACGCGGTTGCGGAATCCGCGACCCGCACACACCGGGAGCCACCACTTGATGAGCAGGGTGGGATTGCGAGGCGTTCCTTCCTCCTCGAGCATGTCCTTGAGCAACGCCAGAGGCGTAGCGCCCTCCGGAATGCGGTCCAGCGCCTTGTCGATGAGCTCGGGATTCGCCAGCAGGTACATGGCATCACCGCACACGAGGGACAACTGTCCGACGAGTTCCGGATCTCCCGAGATCCGGTGCAGAAAGACCGCGAGCGCGAACAGCTGGCGCTTTGCCTTGCCGTCCCAGTCGATCCTCCCGCTTTCGACGCGGAGTGCATAGATCAGCCACACGATCCAGACGACGGCGAGCGCCCCGGCGGACGGAGCGATCCCCGTCTTTACCAACCAATCGAAGATCACCACCTGCATCGTCTTCTCCTCTAGGAGTGAAGCTATGGCGAAGGCATCGGCTTCAGCGCTGAGTTCGCGTTGGCCGCGCGAGACTGCTCGTTCCGTCCGCTCAGTGCGTGCGTGAATACCTCCCTTCCTCGCGGCGTCGGCGTAAACCAGCGAGCGTTCCGGCGCACGTACTCGTACTTGGCCGGCCGCGGGCACTCCACGATCAGGCCCGCAGTCAGCCACTTACTAAGGACGCTCTGGACGGTCGACGGCGCGACGCCGTGGCCGTTCACCAGGCCGAGATGGAACTGGGGCTCATCGAGGAGTGCGAGCGCCATCTTCCTCGGGCCTTTCCGGCTCAACTTGAAATGCTCAGACGCGGCATAGGACGCGGCAAACGCCTCGCTTTCTTCCGCGTCACGCGATGGAGAACGACCCACGGTGCCTCCTCGATGCAAGCGCGGGTTCCCGCGTCGTTTCGGGCCGGAGCGGGCTCGGCGACTCTGACCCTGTGATGCCGTTCGTGGGGTAGTTGGACTCGAGATGGATCAAGAACGCCGTCTCGATATCCGTCAGCCTCGCGCGGGTTGCCGCGAGCATCCTCAAGAGCGTCGATTCGATCTTGCTGGAGTTCATCGAGTCACTCCTTCTTGCGCCGGGCTCGGGAAATCGTGAGCTAGGGCCGACGCGTCGCCTAGCGTGGATTACGCTATCACAAACACTAGCTTTAGGAATATGTCTTACCCGCGGTGACCTCCAGCGCGGCAGGGCTCCTACAGGCCTGAACGTTCCCGGGGTGCGCTGTATGCCCGGGAACTTAGGCCTGGCGGAACTCGAGGCGGTTGCCGAACGGATCGGCGGTCTCGAAGCGCCTCGCACCAGGGATCAGGTCGTCGTAGGTGACGGCGAAGCCCGCCTCGGTGAGCTTGGCGGCCAGATCGTCGAGATCCGAGACGACGAAGCTCGGGTGCGCCTTGCGCGCCGGGGTGA
>JANMWB010000152.1:0-3509 GCA_031393705.1 Thermoleophilia bacterium
CATCACGAGCAGGTCGGGCCCGCCTTCGTTCGGCAGCAGTTCGACCGCCTCCTCGAGGCGCATCGCGACCGATCCCGGCCGCTCGTTCAGCAGCTGATGCGCGCGATCGACGGTCGGATCGAGGATCCGGAAGCCGCGCGAGCCGGACGAGAACACCGGCTTGAAGCACATGGGCCGATCGGGGTACCCGAGCTCGCGCGCGGCAGCCTCCATCTCGTACGCGCCGTTCACCCGGCGGAACTCGGGTGCCGGGACGCCGAGGCGGTGCAGCATCGCGTACGTCTCCGCCTTGTCGTTCGAGCGGTGGATCGCGTCGGGGCTTGACACGAGCACGGGCATCGGGAAGCGGTCGACATGCTCGGCAAGGCCCTCCAGGTCGAACGACGACTGCGGCAGGATCGCGTCGGCGCCCTCTCGCTCTGCAACCGCGAGAATCGCGTCCGGAAACGCGGGATCCGCGCCGCCGGGAACGATGTGGAACGCATCGCAGAGATGCTTGCCCACCGCGCGCTCGCTCATGTCGGTGCCGACGAGGCGCACCTCGCGTTCGCCGTTCTCACGCAGCGCGCGGAGCAGCGCGGCCGTGCCCGGCGCACCCGACGCCGTGACCATCACAGTGATCGGCTTCATGACAGGTCGATTCTGTCGTGGCGCAGATGTTCGAGGCGCGCGGCACGGTCGGCGTCGAGGAAGGACTCCATCGTCTCGAGCATGGTTGCGCCCGCGAACGCCCAGATCTCCGGGTGGATCAAGAGCTGCAGCCATTCGAAGTCGCCGCGCGCCAGCTGCTCGTGCGGACAGCCGTGCCGCCAGTTCCGGTTCGAGTCCGAGCGGTAGTGCTCCGGGTCGAAGAACGTCTCGTTCATGACGTTGACCGCCCCGGCGGCCTCGGCGCGCATGAACTCGGGCTCCGGGTTGTGCCATGCGACGACCGCCTCGAACCGTTCGTCGAGGTCGACGTGCGGATACACGGCGTGATGCGCAATGCGATGGCCGAGCTCGCGGAGCCGCGCGATCGCCTGCTCGCCGTCCTTCGACTCGAGGTTGTAGAAGACCGACCGCGTCATCAGGAACCACGTCGACCACGCGCCTTCTTCCGCTTCCGCCTCTGCGACGGTGAGTGCCGCATCGAGCGACAGGTCGACGTCGTGACGCAGGATCAGGTCGCCGGCTTGCGGCGCGTGATCAAACCCGGCGAAGTGGTAGCCGCCGAACTGCGCGGCGCGCAGCAGCTCGCGGTAATGCGCGAGATCGAACGCGCAGTTCATCGGCGCGCCAGCACCCAGTGGAAGGTCACGGCGCCCTCCGGTTCCGTGATCGTCACGGGCTCGTCTTGGACGAGCTCGAAGCCCGCGTCGCGCAGAAGCCGCGCGTTGACCTCGGGCGGATAGCCGGAGAAGAACATCGGCACGCCGAGCCACTCGCCCTGCCAGTCCGGCAGGTCGCTCGCGCCGAGCGTCGCGAGCAGGTGACCACCCGGCCGCAGCCAGCGGTGGATCCGCTCGAACAGCCCGGGCAGCAGCTCGCGCGGCACGTGGTTCAGCACGTAGAACGCTGCGACCGCGTCGAGTGACCCGGCGTCGAACTCGATCGACGTCAGGTCGCCGTGCACGAACTCAGCGCCGGGGACGCGCTCGCGCGCCCGCCGCAGCTGCTCCGCGGAGAGATCGACGCCGGTCAGCTGCGTGCGCGCTGCGAGCTCACGCGTTTCGCGCGTCCCGTTCCCACAGCCGAGCTCGACGACGCGCGCCTCCGCCGGCAGCGCCGCGATCAGCCGCTCCAGCCAGTCGTGCCGCGGATCGTCGGTGACGCGCGCCGACCAGTCCTCCCACGTCCCCGCCATCGCGTCGTAGCCAGCTGCGACGAGCTTCGTCCGCGGATCGCTCATTCGACCTCCACATCGAGCAGCCGCGACGCGGCCTCGGCACGGTCGAGCGCTTCGAGGTTCGTGTCGGCGGTCGCGATCACGTAGCCGCGGCGGTCGCCGTCGAGCCGCACGGGCCGGATTGTCTCGCCCACCTGCAGATACACGTCCGCCTGCACGACGCCGGGGAACGCGAGCACCTTGTCGAGCGGGCCGATCCGCCTCACGCGCCCGGTCGGCAGCGGGCCTGGCTCCGCCGTGAAGAACCGGATCGCGAGCGGCTGTTTGAACTGCGCGTGCACGAGCTCGTCGGGCAGCTCCTCACCGAGCGCCATCCGGAGCTGCACGTCGACGAGGTCGACGCCGACGGCGAACCGGACGAGGTCGGCCATCTGCCCGCCGGGGATCCGCGCCGCGCACTCGACGACCTGCACGCTCCCGTCGGGCGAGGCGATCAGTTGCGGGAACGCGATCGCGTTCTTGAGGCCCAGCGCGTGCACCGTATGCACCGCAACGCGCTCGGACTCCTCGAGCTGCGCGCCGAACGTCGTCGCCGGGTAGACGTGGATCCAGCCGACGCCGAACCCGACACCGGGCGGCCGCAGCCGATCGGACAGCGTCAGGGGGATCGCGTCGTTCTGGCGTGCGATCACGATCCCGTTCATCTCGGTCCCCTCGATGTACTGCTCGAGGATCGCCTCACCGGTCGGCGACGCGTTGAGCGCCTCGTGGAGATGCGCGTCGATGTCGTCCACCGACTCGACGCGGAAGAGGCCGCGCTGCCCGCCGGAGTCGGCGGGCTTCAGCACTGCCGGGAAGCCAACCTCGTCGGCTGCGCGCCGCCGCTCGGAGAGCGTACGGATCGCCGCGAACCGCGGCTGGGGGACACCGGCGTCGGCGAGCCGCCGCCGCATCGCGACTTTGTGGGTCAGCAGGTGCGCGGTCTCGACGCCGATTCCGGGGAGCCCGCGCGCCTCGGCGATCGCTGCGACCACCGGCACCGCGCGGTCGGCGCTCACCGTGAGCACGCCGTCGAGCTTCAAGCGTGCCGTCTCCTTGAGCACCGCGTTGACGTCGGCGAAGTCGACCACCTTCGCGATGTCCGCCTCCTTCAGCCCCGGAGCGTCGGGGTTGCCGTCGACCGCCGCAACGCGCAGCCCCAGCTCCTTCGCCTGCAGGATCGCGCGGCGCTGGTGGCGCCCGGCACCGACGAAGAGAACGGTCTTCACGAGCGACGGATGCTACTTGGGCGCGGGGCTCGACCGGTGAGGCCGGACTCCGGGCCGTCCAAAGCTAACCTGTGCCTCTGATGTTGGAAGGAAAGCGAATCTTCATCACCGGCGGCGCGGGGTTCATCGGCACCACGCTCGCCCGGCAGCTCGTCGATCACAACACGATCGTCGCGTACGACAACCTCCACCGTGACTCACTCAGCGGCCTCGATCTTGCGAGTCATCCGAACTTCGAGCTGATCCAGGGCGACATCCTCGACCCGGAGCACCTCCGCGAAGCCGCCACGGGCGCGACGCACTTCGTCCACTGCGCGGCGATCGCCGGCGTCGACACCGTGCTCGCGAGCCCGGTGCGGACCATGCGCGTCAACGTGATCGGTACCTACAACGCACTCGAAGCCGCGCTCGCGACG
>JANMWB010000154.1:0-1521 GCA_031393705.1 Thermoleophilia bacterium
GCCGAGCTCGTACGCGAGCTGGACGACCCGACGCTCGATGTCGTCGCGCAGGCGCCGAACGTCGGCGATCGGACGGCCCTTGGGATCGGGCAGGTTCCAGTCGATGTACCGCTTCCCCGGAATGTAGGGGCACGCGTCGCCGCAGCCCATCGTCACGACGACATCAGCGCGCTCCGCCAGCTCGGTCGTCAGCAGTTGCGGCTGCTTATCCGACAGGTCGATGCCGAGCTCGTTCATCACGTCGATGACCTCGGGATGCACGCGCTCGCCAGGGGTCGTCCCTGCCGACTCTGCGTGATGGCGCCCCGCCGCAGCCCGCTCGAACAGCGCAGCGCTCATCTGCGATCGGCCGGCGTTGTGCAGACAGACGAAGAGCACGTTCATGTCGGCTCGGCTCGAATGAACTGATAGGTGAAGGCGCCAAGTGACGCGCCGATGACCGGCGCGACAAGGTAGAGCCACAGCGCGTGCAGGTCGCCGCCGACGAGCGCAGGGCCGATCGAGCGAGCCGGATTCATCGACGCGCCCGAAATCGGTCCGCCGAACATCGCGTCTAGACCAACGGTTCCCCCGATCGCGATCGCGGCTGCCTCGCCGACTGCACGCGTGTCCGTCGCGACGGCCATGATCACGAACATCAGGAAGAACGTCAGCACGAGCTCCCAGACAAAGGACTGCCCCTGCGATCCCGACGGCAACGTCGCGCCGAGGTGCGCGTCCTTGCCGAGCGAGCCGCGAATCAGGGCCGCTGCGAGGAGCGCACCCGCGATCTGCGCGCCCCAGTAGGCGACGGCTCGTGCCCACGGGAAATGGCGCGTCAACGCGAACGCGAAGGTCACCGCCGGGTTGAAGTGCGCTCCGGACACGTGCCCGACCGCGTAGATCATCACCATGATCACGAGCCCGAACGTGATCGCAACCCCGACGTGACCGAGCGCGTGCGTTCTCGCGTCCACGACGATCGCACCTGCGCCGGCGAACACGAGGGCAAACGTGCCGACGGCTTCTGCGACCAGAGACCTGCGCAACGTTATTTCGGTTCGGGCTCGAGCTTGTAGCCGACGCCGAAGCGCGTCTGGATGAACGAGTGCGTCGACGCCGCCTTGTCGACCTTCTGCCGCAGGCGGCGGACGAAAACATCGACGGTGCGGTCGCGATGCGTCTCGCGCCGGCCCCACACCTTTTGCAGCAGCTCGTCGCGCGTGACGACACGACCGCGATCCAGCGCAAGTGTGTAGAGCAGCTTGAACTCGGTCGGCGTCAACGCAGCGCTCTTACCGTCCACGTATGCCTGCACCTCCCGTGGGTCGATGCGCAGCTCCTCGATCTCGATCGGATCGCCGCGCTTCTCCTCGGCCGGGCGCACGCCGCGCCGGGCCGCCGCGCCCACGCGCGCGACGAGCTCGCGCATCGAGAACGGCTTCACGAGATAGTCGTCGGCGCCGAGGTCGAGCGCGTGCACGCGGTCGTGCTCGGTGCCGCGCGCGGACACGACGACGATCGGCGTGCCGATGCCTTCGG
>JANMWB010000168.1:0-11599 GCA_031393705.1 Thermoleophilia bacterium
TCGGCCGGCGTGCGCTCGGCCGGGTCGCCGGACACGGACGCGGGGAGCATCCCGTAGAGCTTCGAGACGTTGAAGTCCGCGTCCCCGATTAGCGGAAAGTTCGGTGCGTGCCCCTGCGTCTCCTCGATGTCCTGCGCCCAGGTCGAGTGTTTGTCGACCGGATCGACGGACAACCCGATGATCTTGACGTTTCGCTTGTCGAACTCGGGCTTCAGCTTCGCCATGTAGCCGAGCTCGGTGGTGCACACGGGGGTGAAGTCCTTGGGATGCGAGAAGAGCACGCCCCACGAGTCTCCGAGGTACTCGTGGAACTTGAGCTCGCCTTCCGTCGACTCGGCGGTGAAATCGGGAGCTTCGTCACCAAGCTGAAGTGCCATGGATCCTCCTTGAAACCTTTGGGGGGCTTTAAGACTACAGAAAATGAAGTGCCTGCCAGTCGCGCGATTTGCGTCCATCCGCGTGTTGCTTTACTCTTTGAAGTGATGCAGCCGCGCGAGCCTCTCTTCCCGAAGATTGTCAAGTTCTCGCGCCCGCAACAGCGCTAGCCGGCTCCGCGTTCCCCTCACCCCGCCGGACTAGCCAAATATCAGGTGGGGGGCGGAACTGATGAAGGCGTCGGGTCTCTACGACCCCGCATACGAGCATGACGCGTGCGGCGTCGCCGTTGTTGCGCGGCTCGACGGCGTCGCGACGCACGAGGCGGTCGCCCGCGCCCTGACGGCGCTCGCAAACCTCGAGCACCGCGGCGCAGCAGGCGCAGATGCCGACACGGGCGACGGCGCGGGGATCCTTGTCCAGATGCCGGACGCATTCCTGCGCGGGCTCGGCGAGGTACAGCTCCCGCCGCGCGGTGCCTACGGCGTCGCTGTCTGCTTCCTGCCGCAGAAGTCGTCGCGACGCGCACAGCTCGAGCGGCTGCTCGAGGAGACGGTTGCCGCCGAGGGTCAGACCGTGCTCGGTTGGCGGGACGTGCCGATTGACGGGCGCCACGTCGGCTCGCACGCGCGGCTGTTCGCGCCCGTCGTGCGCCAGTTGTTCGTCGCGGCTTCGCCGGAGCTCGCGACCGATGCCGACGCGTTCGAGCGCAAGCTCTACGTGATCCGTCGCGTCGCCGAACTGGCCGCAGGCCCGGAGCTCGTGGTGCCGAGCTTCTCCGCGCGGACACTCGTCTACAAGGGGATGCTGACCGCGCCGCAGCTCAGGCGCTACTACCCGGATCTCGCCGACGAGTCGTTTGCGAGCGCGCTGGCGCTCGTGCACTCGCGCTTCTCGACCAACACGTTCCCGAGCTGGGAGCTCGCGCATCCGTATCGGATGATCGCCCACAACGGCGAGATCAACACGTTGCGCGGCAACGTCAACTGGATGCGCGCGCGCGAGTCGCAGCTCGCCTCGCACCTGTTCGGTGACGATCTGCAGAAGGTGCTGCCGGTCGTACGGCCGGGCGGCTCCGACACCGCAGTGCTCGACAACGTGCTTGAGCTACTCGTGCTCGCGGGCCGGTCACTGCCGCATGCGCTGATGATGATGGTCCCGGAGGCCTACAGCGGCCGGACCGACGTTTCCGACGACCTGCGCGGCTTCTACGCGTTCCACGAATGCCTGACCGAGGCATGGGACGGTCCCGCGGCAATCGCGTTCACCGACGGGCGCGTGATCGGCGCCACGCTCGACCGCAACGGCTTGCGTCCCGGCCGCTGGCTCGAGACGCGCGACGGCTGGATCGTGCTCGCCTCCGAGACCGGCGTGCTGGACGTTCCCGCCGAGGACGTGGTGCGCAAGGGGCGCTTGCAGCCCGGGAAGCTCTTCCTCATCGACCTCGAGCAGGGACGCATCGTCCCCGACCAGGAGATCAAGCAAGAGGTCGCGACCCGCAAGCCTTACAAGGAGTGGTTCGAGCGCGAGCACGTGCGGCTCGCCGATCTGCCGCGTCGCGAACCCGAGCGCCCCGCGGGCGAGCCGCTCCGCCGGCTGCAGCTCGCCTTCGGTTACACGCAGGAGGACATGAAGGTGATGCTCTCGCCGCTCGCTGCGAACGCGGAGGAAGCGGTCGGCTCGATGGGCAACGACACGCCGCTCGCGGTCCTCTCGAACCGTCGGCCGCTCCTCTACTCGTATTTCAAGCAGCTGTTCGCGCAGGTGACGAACCCGCCGATCGACTCGATCCGCGAGGCAGTCGTGATGAGCGTGCAGTCACTCGTCGGCTCCGAACGCAACCTGCTCGACGAGACGCCGGAGCACGCGCGCCAGCTGATCATCGAGAACCCGATCCTGCGCAACCACGAGCTCGAGAGCCTGCGCCAGGTCGACTCCGATGTCTTCAAGGGGCACACGGTCGATACGACGTGGCCGGTCGAGGAAGGCGTGGAGGGACTGGAGAAGGCGGTTGAGCGGATCTGTGCCGAGGCCGATGACGCACTCGCCGGCGGCGCGAACATCCTGATCCTCTCCGATCGCGCGATGGGCCCGACGCGCGTCGCGATGCCGTCGCTGCTCGCGGTCGGCGCGGTCCACCATCACCTCGTTCGCGCCGGGACGCGCCTGCAAGCCGGGCTGATCGTCGAGTCGGGCGAGCCGCGCAGCGTGCAGAGCGTCGCAGTGTTGATCGGCTACGGCGCCGCGGCGGTCAACCCGTACCTGATGCTCGCGACGATCTCCGAACTCGTGCGCGAAGGGCGGCTCGAGCTCGAGGCGGAGGAAGCGAAAGCGCGCGCCGTCAAGGCGATCGGCAAGGGTCTCCTCAAGACGATCTCGAAGATGGGCATCTCGACGATCTCGTCCTACTGCGGCGCGCAGATCTTCGAGGCGGTCGGGCTCTCGACCGAGCTCGTCGACAAGCACTTCACCGGCACGCCGTCGCGCATCGGCGGGATCGGCCTGGCCGAGCTCGCCGAGGGCGCGCTGCTGCGCCATGCGCGCGCGTACCCGGGCGTCCCGGGCGAGCTACTGCCGGTCGTCGGCCTCTACGCGTGGCGGCGCGACGGCGAGCATCACCAGTGGAATCCCGAGACGATCGCGCTCCTCCAGCACGCGGTGCGGGGCGGCGGCGCGGAGACGTACGAGCAGTACGCCGCAGAGGTGAACCAGGACTCCGCACGCCGCTCGACGCTACGCGGGCTGATGCGGTTCAAAACGCGCGCCGACGGTGGTATTCCACTCGACGAGGTCGAGCCCGCCTCCGAGATCGTCAAACGCTTCTCGACCGGCGCGATGTCGCTCGGCTCGCTTTCGCGCGAGGCGCACGAGACGCTCGCCGTCGCGATGAACCGCATCGGCGGCCGCTCGAACACCGGTGAGGGCGGGGAGGACCCCGTGCGCTTCGGCGACGAGCGCCGCTCCAAGATCAAGCAAGTCGCGTCGGGCCGCTTCGGCGTGAACATCGATTACCTGACGAACTCCGACGAGATCCAGATCAAGATGGCGCAGGGCGCGAAGCCCGGCGAGGGCGGGCAGTTGCCAGGTCACAAGGTCGACCGCTACATCGCCGGCGTGCGTTTCACGACGCCGGGTGTCGGCCTGATCTCGCCGCCTCCGCATCACGACATCTACTCGATCGAAGACCTCAAGCAGTTGATCTACGACTTGCGCTGCGCGAACCCCGAGGCGCGCATCTCGGTGAAGCTCGTCTCCGAGGTCGGGGTCGGCACGGTCGCCGCCGGCGTCGCGAAGGCGAACGCCGACCACGTGCTGATCTCCGGGCACGACGGCGGCACCGGCGCATCGCCGGTCTCGTCGATCCTGCACGCAGGCGTCCCATGGGAGATCGGTCTCGCAGAGACCCAGCAGACGCTCGTTCTCAACGACCTGCGCTCGCGCATCTGGGTGCAGACCGACGGGCAGCTGAAGACCGGCCGCGACGTGGTCGTCGCTGCGCTGCTCGGCGCGGATGAGATGGGCTTTGCGACAGCGCCGTTGATCGCGACGGGGTGCGTGATGATGCGCGCCTGCCACCTCAACACGTGCCCGGTCGGGATCGCGACGCAGGATCCCGAGTTGCGCAAGCGGTTCAAGGGCGAGCCCGAGCACGTGATCGAGTTCTTCTTCTTCGTCGCGGAAGAGGTGCGCGGGATCATGGCGTCGCTCGGCGTTGCGAAGTTCGAGGACCTGGTCGGTCGCGTCGACCTGCTCGAAGCCGACGACGCGCTCGAGCAGTGGCAGGAGCGCGGCATCGACCTTTCCAACCTGTTGCGCATGCCTGACGTGCCCGCCGGTACGCCGCTGCGCCGGACCCACGGTCAGGTCTCGCCGCTCCCGGGTGCGCTCGACTGGGAGCTGATGGAAGCCGGCGGCGGAACGTTCGCGATCCGCAACGTCGATCGCACCGTCGGCGGCCTCATGTCGCATCACGTGTCGAAGGGCGTCTTCGGGCCGGCGAGCTTCGAACTGCACGGTTCCGCGGGCCAGTCGTTCGGCGCGTGGCTCGCGCCGGGCATCGAGCTGACGCTGATCGGCGATGCGAACGACTACGTCGGCAAGGGCCTGTCGGGCGGGACGCTCGCTGTGCGGCCGCCGGATGAGGCGCAGTTCCTCGCCGAGGAGAACGTGATCGTCGGCAACACCGTGCTCTACGGCGCGACGGCCGGGCGCGCGTTCTTCCGCGGGATCGCCGGCGAGCGCTTCGCGGTGCGCAACTCGGGCGCTTCGGCTGTCGTCGAAGGCGTCGGTGATCACGGCTGCGAGTACATGACCGGCGGCCGCGTTGTTGTGCTGGGTCCGACAGGACGGAACTTCGCGGCAGGCATGAGCGGTGGCATCGCCTACGTCCTCGACGAGGACAGCACGTTCGCGACGCGCTGCAATCCACAGCTCGTCGGGCTCGAGGCGCTCGAGTCAGACGACGAGGAAACAGTCCGCGCCCTGCTCGCCGAGCACGCGGAGCGCACCGGCTCACCCGTCGCAGCGCGCCTGCTCGCCGACTGGAACGCCGCGCGTTTCGTCAAGGTCATGCCACACGACTACAAGCGCGCGCTGTCCGAGCGCGGAGACGAAGAGATCCGTTACGACGACGCGCCACTCTCCTCGGGCGGCGCGGGCTTCGTAACGAAGGAATCCGAGGCGGCTGCGTAATGGGCCGCCTCGGCGCATTCATCAAGGTGCCGCGGCAGGACGCGCCCGAGCGCGACCCGCGCGAGCGTGTGGGCGACTACAAGGAGTTCGTCGGCACGCTCCCGCTCGCCGAGCTGCGCGAGCAGGGCGCGCGCTGCATGGAGTGCGGCGTCCCGTTCTGCCACAACGGCTGCCCGCTCGGGAACCTGATCCCGGACTGGAACGACCTCGTGTACCGCGACCGCTGGGACGAGGCGATCCAGCAGCTGCACCGCACGAACAACTTCCCCGAGTTCACCGGCCGCCTCTGCCCGGCGCCGTGCGAAGCCGCGTGTGTGCTCGAGATCAACGAAGGCAACTCGGTGACGATCAAGCAGATCGAGGTCGCGATCGTCAATCGCGCGTGGGACGAAGGCTGGGTCGTGCCGCAACCGCCGACGAAGCGCACGGGCCGCAGCGTCGGCGTGATCGGCTCGGGCCCGGCCGGTCTCGCGGCTGCGCAGCAGCTCGCGCGCGCGGGCGAGCAGGTGACGGTCTACGAGCGCGACGAGGCGGCGGGCGGTCTCGTCCGCTTCGGCGTGCCGGAGTTCAAGATCGAGAAGTGGCTCGTCGAGCGGCGCGTGCAGCAGCTCGTCGACGAGGGAGTGGAGTTCGTCTTCGGCGCCGACATCGGCGGGAACGTCGAGGTCGCCGAGCTGCGCGAACGCCACGACGCGCTGGTGCTCGCGACCGGTTCACGTGTGCCGCGCGATCTCCCTGTGCCGGGCCGCGAGCTCGACGGCGTCCACTTTGCGATGGACTACCTCTACTCCCGTCAGCGCGGCGACAGCGGGCTCAGCGCCGCCGGCAAGCACGTTGTCGTGATCGGCGGCGGCGACACCGGCGCCGACTGCGTCGGCCACGCGAACCGCGAGGGCGCCGCGTCCGTGACGCAGATCGAACTGCTCGGCGAGCCGCCCGTTGCGCGCCCCGACGACATCACGCCGTGGCCGCGCTGGCCGATGAAGCTCCGCACGTCGTACGCGTTGAAGGAGGGCGGCGACCGCGACTTCGCGATCTCGACGACCGCCCTGACCGGGAACGGGCGTGTCGAGCAGATTCACTGGCAGCAGAACGCGGGCACGCCGCCGTTCGACCTGGTGCCGGGCACCGAGGACTCACACCCGGCCGACCTCGTGCTCCTCGCGATGGGCTTCCTCGGCCCGGAGGCGGAGCTGCTCGATCGGCTGGGGGTCGACCGAGATGGCCGCGGCAACGTGGACGCCGCGCGCTACGCGACGTCGGTCGACGGCGTCTTTGCCGCCGGCGATGCCCGGCGGGGCCAGTCGCTGATCGTCTGGGCGATCAACGAGGGCCGGCAGTGCGCCGCCGCGGTCACCGCGTGGCTCGAAGGTGTAGAAAGCGCTGCTCAGGGCACCACTTCCCTTTCGATAGCGACGAACCGCCGAGGGGAGTAAGATCCGCGCCATGAGAAGAACGATGAACGACATCCATGACCACGGAAACTGCGCTGTCGCGGCAACTGCCGAGATCATCGCCACGAAGTGGACGCCGCTGATCGTCCACGACCTTTCCGAGGGGCCGCGTCGTTTCATGCAGCTCGAGAAGGCCTGCCCCGGCATTAGTCCTCGCACGCTTTCCGAACGGCTCGACATGCTCGAGCGCCAGGGTGTCCTCGTTCGCCGGAGCTACCCCGAATCACCGCCGCGCGTCGAGTACGAGCTGACGGAGAAGGGGCGCGCGCTCCTGCCGATCATCCGTGAGATGCGCAAGTTCGGCCGCGCGTGGATGATCGAAGCGCCTGCAAAGCGCCGCTCCACGGCCACGCGCTAGCGCTCTGGCGTAAGCACCCTCGCCCATCTCAGCGCCGTTACGCCGCATACTTGGGGCGTGGCCACCCCGCGTCTCGTGTTCCTCTACGGCCCGCCCGCTGTCGGAAAGCTGACCGTTGCGAGAGCGATCGCAGACCGTCTCCCGTTCAAGATTCTCCACAACCACGTCACGATCGACGCTGTGACGGAGGTACTGCCGTTCGGGAGCGACACATTCTGGCGTGTGGTCGGGCGTTTCAGACGCGACCTTGTCGCGGCCGCGGCCGACGAGAACATTGACCTGATCTACACATACGTTTTCGCGCTCGGGGACGAACAGCACGTCGCCGACATCGTCTCGCCGTATGAGAAAGCGGGAGGCACCGTCTCGTTCGTCCAGCTGCTTGCCCCGCGTGAGGTGCTGCTCCAGCGCGTTCTTGGCGAAAGCCGGAGAGCGCATGGTAAGCCCACGGATGCGGCAACGCTTGAGCACATGCTCGATGAGTACGACAACTTCACGGCGCCCGCAGCGCCCGACAGTCTGACGATCGACCTGGCCGCGACGTCCGCGCGTGACGCCGCAGATCGGATCATCAACCACATCACAAGCGGCTAGCCACCCTGACGCTCAGGCGTCATTCCGCATCACTGGCCCACGCGAGAGCACGGGTGTCTGCGTGCCTCGTGCGGTGCCAGGCACCGTCAGAAGTCGTGCGGTGCCAGGCACCGTCAGAAGTGAACAGACACTGTGACAAGTGTGTGCCGGTTGTTCAGAGGTCTTGCGCTGGGCGCCGGCACACGCTTCACTGGTTCGCATCGGACCAGCGGACGGGATGCCCGCCGTGCTTCTCCCTCGGTGCCTGGCACCGGAGGAGGGACGCGCCGAGACGCGCCAGTTCAGCGTCAACACAGCTCGTCGAACACCACAACTAATCGAACAGCACGGCTCCGTCGAGCGCCTCGCGTAGTGCCAGCGCACGGTTGACGGCGTTCACAACTGCGCGCAGCGAAGCCGTGACGATGCTCGGATGGAGGCCGACGCCCCAGACGAGGTCGCCGTCGACGTCGGCCTCGATGTAGGCGGCCGCGGTTGCGTCCGCGGCGGCGGCCATCGCGTGCTCGTGGTAGTTGCGAATGCGAATGACGATCCCGAAGCTTTGTTCGAACGCGTCGACGAGTGCCGCGATCGGACCGTTGCCCGTCCCGGACACCTCCTGCGCCTCTCCGCCGCGCGAGAGCTCCGCGACGATCCGATCGGTGTCCGTGCTCGAGTGCGTATATGACCCGAGGGCGTACGGCTCGGTGTGCGAGAGGTAGTGCTCGTGGAACGCTTCGAGGAGCTCGTGGGCGGTCAACTCGCCGCCGCGCAGGTCGGTGATCGCCTGAACCTTCTGGGCGAAGTCGACCTGAAGCCCGCGCGGCAGCTCGAGGCTGTGCTCGGTCTCCATCAGGTAGGCGACGCCGCCTTTGCCCGACTGCGAGTTGACGCGGATGATCGCCTCGTAGCTGCGGCCGAGGTCGGCGGGGTCGATCGGCAGGTACGGAACGTCCCACACCTCCGAGCTTTCCCGCTGCTGTGCGTGCATCCCTTTCTTGATCGCGTCCTGGTGCGATCCGGAGAACGCGGTGTAGACGAGCTCGCCGACCCACGGGTGACGCGGGTGGACGGGCAACTCGTTGCACTCCTCGACGATCGCCTTCGCCTCGTCGAGGTGTGACAGGTCGAGCTTCGGGTCGACGCCCTGGGTCAGCAGGTTCAGCGCGATCGTGATCAGGTCGACGTTGCCGGTGCGCTCGCCGTTCCCGAAGAGTGTTCCTTCGACGCGGTCGGCGCCGGCTATCAGGCCGAGCTCGGCGGTCGCAACGGCAGTGCCGCGATCGTTGTGCGGATGCACGCTGACGAGGATGCTGTCGCGCGCAGAGACGTGCCGCTGGAACCACTCGATGCGATCCGCGTAGATGTTGGGCGGAAACGCCTCGACCGTCGTCGGCAGGTTGACGATCATCCGCTTCTCAGGCGTCGGCTGCCAGACGTCCATCACCGCCTCACAGATCTCGAGCGCGAACTCGAGCTCGGTGCCGTGGAAGCTCTCCGGTGAGTACTCGAACATGACCTCGCCCTGGGCTTGCTCTGCGAGCTCCTTGCACAGCCTGGTCGCGCGCACTGCGAGATCCACGATCCCCGCCTGGTCGAGGCGAAACACGACGCGCCGTTGCACGGTCGACGTCGAGTTGTAGAGGTGGACGATCGCGCGCGAAGCGCCGTCGATCGCCTCGTAGGTCCGCTCGATCAGCCCCGGACGCGCCTGTGTCAGCACGGCGATCGTCGTGTCCGCGGGGATCCGATCCTCGTCGATTAGCCGGCGCACGAACTCGAAGTCGGTCTGCGAGGCGGACGGGAAGCCCACCTCGATCTCCTTGACGCCGAGCTGCACGAGCAGGTCGAACATGCGTTGCTTGCGCGCGGAATCCATCGGCTTGACCAGCGCTTGGTTCCCGTCGCGCAGGTCGGTCGAGCACCAGATCGGCGCCTGGCCGATAACCCGGTTCGGCCAGCTTCGGTCCGGCAGGTCGACGGTGGGATAGGGGCGGTACTTCCAGTAGGGCATCGTCATGGCTTGGCTCCTCGAGTGGGCGGACTGCTCCCGCAGTGCGGGAAACGCGAAGACGGATATGTCGCGTGGTCGGCTCCCCTAGGGGAGGAGGAGGGCAAGCGCGCGCAGGCCGAGCAGTACGGAGCTGTGCAAGTCCGTGCCGGCCGCGTGAATGTGAAGGCGCTTGCTGACCATCGCTTTCAAAAGCATAGTCAGCTCGCTATACCTTGTAAAGCTTGACAACCCGGATCGTTGCGGGCACACTCAAATGACGATGAGCCATTCAGCCCGCGCACTCGAGCCACGGACGCCCCTCAGGGTGCGCCTGCTCGTGCCCGGGCTCATCATTCTTACGGTCATCGTCATTCTCCCCCTCTAGGGGGAGATTTCGCTCACGCAGCCAGTTGACGCTGCATACACCGACTTCGACAGAAGAAGTGCGCCCGCGATTCGGGCCGGAGTGAGTGAAATCGAACGATGACCCTTTCAGGAGGTACGGAGTGAATGTCAAGACTGTTGCCTGTCTCGCCGGAGACGGGGTGGGGCCCGAGCTAATGGCTGCGGCGACGCGCGCGCTCGAGCGCGTGTCGAAGCTGCACCAGCTCGAGCTCGACGATCGCCACTTCCCCTTCGGGGGTGAGGCGGTCACCCGCTCCGGCCATCCGCTGCCGGCCGCAACGCGGTCCGGCTACAGGGATGTCGACGCGATTCTGGTCGCTTCGCCGAACGAGCCGGCGCTCGACGGTGTGAAGGCCGACCTGCAGCTCGCGTGGCGCGTCGCCCGCGTGCAGTTGCGCGACGCGGGGGATCTCGTGGTTGCCGGCCCGATCGGGGACTGGGCCAACGACATCGCGATCTCGCGCGCCTTTTCGTGCGCTGCTTCCCGGCACGGCCGCATCGTGTGCGTCGGCGAGTCGACCGAGTGGCGTGAAGCCGTCGCCGCGCAGACGACGCGCTGGGGCGGCCTCGAGGTCGAAGAGGCCGGTCTCGGCGACGTGCTCGACCGGTTGCGCGACCGGCCCGAGTCGCTGGATGTAATCGTGACTGAGACGCACCTCGTCTCACCCGTCGTCGACGCGGCCGCGCACTACGCCGGCTCGCCTTCCTCGGTCGCGCATGCGTGGCTTCCCGATCACGGGCCTGGCGTGTTCGCGCCCGGCACCTCCGATTCGGATGACGTCGCCGGCTTCGGCGTCGTCGACCCGATGGGGATGCTGCTGACCGCATCACTGATGCTCGCCGAAGGGTTGAAGCGCCGATCCGCGTCGCGGACGCTCGAGCGGGCCGTCGGTGAGGTTGCACGACGCTCCGCTTCTCACGACACGCGTTCCTTCACCGACGCGGTAATCGAGCTGCTGCCTGCGTCGCGCACCGACGTCGAGCACTTCGACGAGGTGACGGGTTGACCAGGATGTTGGGCTCGGACGCGGTCCTGCGCAGCCTCGAGGCCGAAGGTGTCGAGGTCGCCTTCGGCATCCCGGGCGGTGCGATCCTGCCGACCTACGACGCGATTGCGCGCGGAACGACGGTGCGGCACGTGCTCGCCCGCCACGAGCAGGGCGCGGGCCACATGGCCGAGGGCTATGCGCGCGCGTCGGGCAGGGTCGGAGTCGCGATCGCGACCTCCGGCCCGGGGGCGACGAACCTCGTCACCCCGATCGCCGATGCGTGGATGGACTCGACACCGCTCGTCGCGATCACCGGCCAGGTGAAGTCGAGCCTGATCGGCACCGACGCGTTCCAGGAGATCGATGCCACCGGCATCACCATGCCGATCGTCAAGCATTCGTGGCTCGTCCAGGACGTCGAAGAGCTGCCCGGAGTGATGAGGGCAGCGTTCCACGTCGCGCGCACCGGCCGCCAAGGGCCTGTGCTCGTCGACATCGCGAAGGACGTGCAAGAAGCCGAATTCGACTTCGTCTACCCAGACGACGTCGACCTGCCCGGGTGGAAGCCGCCGCACAAGGTGCACCCCAGGCAGCTTCGGGAAGCGGCCAAAGCGATTGCCGTGGCGCAGCGGCCGATCGTCTATGCCGGCGGCGGTGTGCTCAATGCCGACGCCTGTGCCGAGTTGCTCGAGCTCGTTGACTCGGCGCAGCTTCCCGCAGTCGTAACGCTGATGGGCAAGGGGGCCTTGCCGGATTCGCA
>JANMWB010000191.1:0-2000 GCA_031393705.1 Thermoleophilia bacterium
GCGTTCATCGAGGCGGCGCTCGCGGATCGCGACCTGACGATCCACGGCGACGGCTCGCAGATCCGCGCGTGGACCTACGTGACCGACATGGTCGCCGGCGTGCTGCTCTGCCTCGAGCATCCGGCCGCGGTCGGGCAGGCCTTCAACATCGGCAACCCGCGCGCAGCGGTCACGATCTTCGACCTCGCGCAGCGGATCAAGCGCCTCAGCGGCGCGTCCGGTGAGATCGTGTTCCAGCCACTCCACTACGCGGACGTCGAGCTGCGCATCCCGAACGTCAAGAAGGCGCGCGAGGTGCTCGGCTGGGAACCGCACGTGGAGTTGGACGAGGGTCTAGAGAAGACGATCGCTTGGTACCGGCAGAAGACACTCGCATCCGCTTAGGGTGGCCCGACGTCGGTGAGCGTGAGCTCGCCGAGGTTGCCGAGGTCTTCGAGAGCGGCATGCTCACGATGGGCCCGAAGGTTGGCGAGTTCGAGGCGGAGATCGCACGGCTGTGCGAGGTCGAGCACGCGCTCGTCGTCACCTCGGGCACGGCTGCGCTCCACCTCGCGGTGCTCGCGCTCGGGCTCGAGCCGGGCGACGAGGTGCTCGTCCCTGCGTACACCTTCCCTGCGACGGCGAACGTCGTCGCGCTCTCGGGGCTGAAGCCGGTGCTCGTCGACGTCGACCCGGAGACGATGAACATCGACCCGTCGAAGATAGAAGTCGGGCCGCGGACGAAGCTTCTCCTCGGTGTGCATCTGTTCGGGCGCCCGCTGCCGCTGCACGAGCTGCCTGATCTTCCGTTGCTCGAAGATGCTGCCGGCGCGCTCGGCGCGAAA
Organism: Thermoleophilia bacterium; assembly: GCA_031393705.1. GTDB lineage: Bacteria > Actinomycetota > Thermoleophilia > Gaiellales > Gaiellaceae > PALSA-600. The sequence continues at coordinate 825 of JANMWB010000191.1, forward strand.
TACCGCGGGCGGGCATGCGGCGGGCTCGGCATCGCCGGCTGTCTGAGCTTCCACCCGCGCAAGATCCTCACGACGGGAGAGGGCGGCGCCGTCACGACGAACGACACGGCGGTCGCCGAGGCGGTACAGACGATGCGCAACCACGGCTGGCGCTCGCTCTCGCCGCCCGACATGCCCGCGCCCGGGCTCAACTACCGGCTCGCTGACATCTTGTGCGCGGTCGGCATCCCGCAGGCTCAGCGCCTCGACGAGTTGATGGCGCAGCGGACGCACGTCGCCGAGGGCTACACGGAGCGTCTCCGGCATTTACCTGTTTTGCTGCCGCGTGCCGACGAAGGCGACGTCCACGGTTGGCAGGCCTACGTGCTCCAGGTCGACGACCGCGACCGCGTGCTCGCCGAGCTGCGCGCGCAAGGGATCGAGGCGCAGATCGGCACCTATGCGCTCCAGCAGCTCGGCGCCTATGCCGACCAGGGCGCCTTCCCCGGCGCTGCTCGCGTGTTCGAGCGGGCGCTCGCGCTGCCCTTCCACACGAAGCTCTCCGACGCCGATCTCGACCGGGTTGCGGCAGCCCTTGACAAACTTGTAAGTAGTCACTAATCTTCTGAACATGGTGGTGACGACGGAACGGAAGTCGAAGGAGGAGCGGCGCGAGGACATCCTCGACGCCGCGGTCGCCGAGTTCGCGGAGAAGGGCCTCCACGGCGCCTCGACCGACGAGATCGCCCGCCTCGCGGGCATCTCCCAGCCCTACGTCTTCCGGCTCTTCGGCACCAAGAAGGAGCTGTACATAGCCGTCGTCGCCCGGTGCTTCCGCCAGACGCTCGAGACGTTTCAGCGTGTCGCGGAAGGCAAGCGGGGCGAGGAGGCCCTGCGCGCGATCGGCGAGGCCTACGGCCAGCTTCTGGAGTCGGATCGCGTCTACCTGAAGGCCCAGATGCAGGCCTACGCAGCCTGCGGCGACCCGGAGATCTGCGCCGTCGTTCGCAACGGCTACGGCGATCTCGTCAGCTACGTCGAACGCGTCTCGGGCGTCGAGTCCGAAGAGCTCGCGCTGTTCTTCGCGGGCGGCATGTTGATGAACGTCCTCTCCTCGATGGATGCCCCGGCCGAGGACTGGGGCCGGCGGCTCGTCGAGGGCTGCAAGAAGTCCGAGTAGTCCATCCCCTTTTTTCG
>JANMWB010000030.1:0-20527 GCA_031393705.1 Thermoleophilia bacterium
TAGCCCAAGACGCCGGGCGGGCCGAACGTGCCGCCGTCCCACGTGGCGGTCACGTGCTCACGCGGGAGATGGTGGAACTCGATGTTCCACCAGTCGGGTGGAACGATCCCGGCATCCTGGTGGAACGTGAACCCGCCGGCCTCGATCTCGACGAACTCGATCTGCGCGTCAGGCCGCTCGGTCGAGGCGTGATCGAAGCCGGTGTCGTCGGACCAGACGTAGACGTTGCCGCCGTGCTCGACGATGAACTCCTTCGCGCGTTCTGTCGCCTCGATCTTCATCCCTTCGCGTCAAGCATACGGTCGATCGCAGCGCGCGCGACGCCAGGCATGGCATGTTCCGGAAACGCGAAGGTCGAGCTCGCGTTGATCTCGCAGAGGACGTAGGTGTCGGCTCCGTTCGCATCCTTCGGGCCGTAGAGAAAGTCGGCGTCCCAGATCACCGGAAGCGTGTGCGTCTCGAGCTCGAGGATCGCCTGCAGTTGCGGCACCCATTCCGACTCCATCCGCTTGCGCAGCTCGCTGTACGCGGCAGCGGCTGCGAGCTCGAAGACTTTCGTCGGCGGAGCCGCCTTGGCCGCCTGCGGCGGCATTAGCCCGCTCGGGTACTGGTGCGCAAAGCCGACCACCTGATCATGCGTGAGGTAGACGCGGATCATCCCTTCGCCGAGGCGCGGCTGAAACGGCTGCTCGACCATCAGCCCCGTGCCTGCGAAGTACGGCTCGCAGCTCTGGACGAACGCGTCCAGCGACATCCGCTGCGGCTCGCTCCCGCGCTTGGCGTGTTGCACGCGCACGTTCCCCCCGTCGAGCTCGACCTTCCAGACGCCCTCGCCGCCCATCCCACGGTGCTGCTTCAGCACGAGCGGACCGGCGGCGAGACGACCGGGCAGAAGGTCGCGCAGTTCTTCGAGCGTGCGGTAGAGGTGCACGTCGCTGCTCCAGCTCATGTCGCCGGTGTCGACGAGCACCTGCTTCGTGCCGAGCTTCAGGATCACGTCCGGGTGCGCGCTGACCCACACGCCGGCAGCCGCGACCTCGCGTAGCAACGGGTCGAGCAGCGAGCGGTCAAGCCCGTGCTCGATCGGGTTCACCCAGACGAGCACACCGTCCAGGGCGAGCAGCTGTTCGCGCGCCGTTTCCACCGACTCGTCCGAATAAACGACGGGTTCGGCTTGTACGCCGAGCGCGGCGAGCGCCGCGAACATTCCGCGCAGCCGTGAGCTCTCGGGGATCGACACGCCCGGCTCAGGCGGGTCCCATTCATTCCGCCAGAGGAGCCCGACGCGAACCTCCGATCGTCTCGCGCTCATTGCGTTGAAATCTAGACCGCCGCCGAGGTGTCGGGCGCCCGGCGAGGATTTGACCCTGTCCGATATCCGGGCTACCTTCGCGGCGGGGCAGCCCCGCCAACGGGGCTGATTGGGAAAACAAAGGGGGGAGAACTTCGTGAGGAATCGCGTCTGGGCGCTTGCCGCCCTCATGTTCAGCCTGCTGGCGATCGTGCCGACCGCCCTTGCAGCGGGGCCAACGCAGAAAGACAACGACCAGCACGTCAAGCTGCTGGCGATCAACGACTTCCACGGCAACCTGCTGCCGCCGAGCGGCTCGTCGGGCAGGATCGCAACTGCCACGGGCAACGTCAATGCCGGAGGCGCCGAGTACCTCTCGACGCACTTCAAGCAGCTCGGCTCGCAGGACCCGAACACGTTCGTCGTCGCAGCCGGCGACTCGATTGGCGCGAGCCCGTTGCTCTCGGGGCTCTTCCACGACGAGCCGACAATCGAGGCGCTGAACGTGATGGGAATGGACGTCTCCGGTGTCGGCAACCACGAGTTCGACGAGGGGATCGACGAGTTGCTGCGCATGCAGAACGGCGGCTGCCACCCGGTCGACGGATGCCAGGACGGCACTCCCTTCGTCGGCTCGCTGTTCCAGTACCTCGCGGCCAACGTGCTCTACGCGGGGACGCAGAACACCGTGCTGCCGGCGTACGAGATCAAGAAGGTAGGCAACGCGAAGATTGCGTTCATCGGTCTGACCCTCGAGGGGACTCCCCTGATCGTCACGCCGGCAGGCGTCGCCGGGCTCGAGTTCACGCCCGCGGTGACGACGGTCAACCGCTTCGTCAAGCAACTGCGGGACGAGCAGGGCGTTCGCTCGATCGTCGTCCTGATTCACGAGGGCGGCCAGCAGAACGCGCCGTTCGCCGGCGGCTTCATGGACAGCAACCGATGCGACAACTTCTCGGGTGCGATCAAGCCGATCGTCGAGGCGCTTGACCCTGGGGTCGACTTGGTCATCTCCGCACACACGCACCAGCCGTACATCTGCAAGTTCAACGGGATCCCGACGACGAGCGCCTCATCGTTCGGTCGGCTGATCACGGACATCGATCTCACGATCGACCACCAGAGCAAGGATGTGACGGCGGTCGATGCACACAACGTGATCGTGACCCGCGATGTGCCGAAGGATCCGGCCATCACCGAGATCATCGACCACTACAACACGTTCTCGGCGCCGATCGCGAACCGCCTGATCGGTTCGATCACGACCGACATCACGCGGGCCGCCGGCTTCAACCAGGAGTCGGCGCTCGGTGACGTGATCGCGGACGCGCAGCTCGCATCGACTTCACCAGGAGACTTCGGCGGAGCCGTCGTCGCGTTCATGAACCCGGGCGGCATCCGTGCCGACCTCACCTACAACAACCAGGTGGCGGGAGAAGCACTCGGACAGATCACGTATTCCGAGATGTTCACCGTCCAGCCGTTCAACAACGTGATGAACGTCAAGACGATGAGTGGAGCGTCGATCTACCGGCTCCTCGAGCAGCAGTTCGGCAACCCGGGGCCCGGCCAGATTCGACTCTTGCAGGTGTCGAAGGGCTTCACCTACAGCTACGACTTCACGCGTCCGGCGGGCAGCCGCGTCACGGCCGGGAGCGTCGCGATCAACGGGACGCCGATCGTCGCGACGGGCCTGTACCGCGTCGCGATGAACAACTTCCTCTCCTCGGGGGGAGACGGGTTCTCGGCGTTCAACGAAGGCACCGATCAACTCGGCGGCGAGATCGATATCGACGCCGCGGTCAACTACTTCCTGAAGAACTCCCCGATTGCGCCTGGCCCGCGCGACCGGGTCACGCGCCTGGGTTAGAGGCGTCGGCCGCGGAGTCGGGCAACCCCCCCGCACCGCGGCACCGCCGATCGCCTGACCGTCACCTGAACGGCACCGGCGGCAGCCTGCCCGCCGGAGTACCGTCGGGAAGCGAGCGTGGCCACACTTCTCTTCCTAGGCGCAAGCGTCTCGCAACTGCCGGCGATCCGGTATGCGCGGAGCGCCGGGCATCGCGTCGTGGCGGTCGACGGAGATCACAATGCCGTCGGATTCGAGATCGCGGACGTGTGCATCAACGTCGACTTCACGGACGTCGACAACGTCGTTGCCGCGGTGCGGGAGCACAACGTCGAAGGAGTGCTCGCAATCTCGAGCGACCGCGCCGTCCTGCCCGCGGCTGAGATCGCGCACGCACTCGGGCTCCCGGGGATCGGCGCCGACGTCGCCCGCGCCATGACCGACAAGACCGTGATGCGCGCGCGCCTCGAGGTGGGAGGCGTTCCGCAGCCCCGTCATGCGGTGCTGACCCGCGACTCGGATCCCCGCGCGGTCGCCGAGACGATCCCGCTGCCGGCGGTGTTGAAGCCGGCGGACTCCGGCGGGCAACGCGGGCTCTTCATGATCGAGCAGCCGGCCGATGTCGGGCGCCGGCTCGACGAGACGCTTTTGTTCTCGCCGAGCGGCCAGGCGATGCTCGAGGAGTACGTCGACGGGATCGAGCTGAACGGGATCATGGTCGTGCGTGACGGCGAGCCGTTGCTGCTGACGCTCTCCGACCGGCTGCGGCCGCCCGGTGTCGGGTTCGGAGTGGGTTGGATCCACATGTATCCCTCGTCGCTCGAGAATGGCGTGCTCGCGCGCGCTCGCGACGTCGCCTACGACGCCGTTCGCGTGCTCGGCCTGCGCAACGGCATCGCGTTTCCGCAGTTGATCGCAGCCGGCGACGACGTGCGCCTCGTCGAGATCGCCGCGAGGATTGCGGCGGGTCAGATGGCCGACCTCGTGCGCTTCGGGACCGGCATCGAGCTCTTCGAGATCGCAATTGCGCAAGCACTCGGGCGCGTGGTGCCCGACGAGCTCGTGACGCCGAGTGCGCAGCGGCCGATCGCGATCCGTTTCCTCACCGCCAGGCCGGGCATCCTGCCGGTCGGCACGGTCTCCGCGATCGCCGGCCTCGACGACGTGCGCTCGTCAGCGGGTGTGCTTGCTGCGGGCCTCTACTTCGGCGCGGGCGCGACGATCACACCGGTGCAGGTCGACGCCGACCGTCGCGGCTACATCGTTGCGACCGGGGAGACCGCCAAGGACGCTCTCGCCTTGGCCGATGAGGCCGCACAGAAGCTCGTCGTGCGCACGGCTCGCAGCCTTCGTGTCGCCGGAAACGTCCGCGTGCTCGTCCCCGCCGTAGCAGCGGTCCTGGCGGCCGCCGCCGCGGTGATCGCGTTGATCGTTTTCCAGGACGGGATCGGTCCGCGTCTCCTTTCCGACACGGTTCACGCTCGCGGCGCGCTGTTGCAGGTGCGCTACGTCTTCAATGAACCCGTGCGGGCGTTGCTGCTCGTCAACGGCAAGCCTGCAACAGCGACGTCGTCCCTCGGTAAGACCGGAGCGTTGCTGTGGCATCGGAGCGGAAGCCGCGCGCGCGTGCAGATCGCGATCGAAGGCACCGACCGTTCCGGCCGGCGCGCAGTGATCAAGATCTAGCTCCGCGCGCGGCGTAGCGTTCGCACGTCGCCGCGTCGCAGGGTGAGCCCGTCGGCGTCGTAGCGCTCGAGCAGAAGTTGGGCGGTCCTGCGACCGACGCCGAGCGCGTCGCGGAACGCGGCCAGTGTGATCTCGTCCAGACCCGGCAGGAGCTCGCGGCCGCGGTCGTAGAGCGCGGTCGACACGGCGAACCCGTCACCAACGCGGCGTAGCCGGCCCGCGTCCTCGAGGAACGCGGCCAGCTGCTTGTCGTCCACCTTCGCGATCTCCTCGTGCGCGAGCCGTGCCTCGAGCTCGGAGGCGGCCTGAGCGCGCTCGCCGAGTGCAGCGGCTGCACCCGGCAGGTAGGCCTTCGCTCCGCGCCGCTCGATCTCGAGCAGGTTGACCACGTGTTGGGCCCACGGCTCCGGCGGCAGGAGCTCTGCGAGCGGGACACCCGGATCGAGCGGATCCGATTCGGCGCGCGCGGCGAGTCGCGCGCGCACGGTTGTGCGCAGCACCGCGAGCCACTCGTCCGAGAACACGTGCTCGCCGGCGGCGCGCACCGCGGCCAACCCGCGTGCGAGCTCGGCAGGAGTCAGCAGGCCGCGCGCCTGCAGGTCGCGAACGGAAGCGGGCGCGTACACGAGTGCGCGGACGATCTCCTCGGGGTCGCCGCGCTCGAGCACTGCGAGACGTTCCGGGTCGAGCTTGCGCGGCGGCGCAGGATCGAGCACCGTCCCGCCGCCCACTGTGGTCTGCGTCCGCAACACGACCCGGTCACCGCGCGCGGCGACCACGGGCTCAGTGAGCCGGAGTTGTGCGTACGCGCCGTCGCGCGCGACCCGCGCTGCAACTGCCTTCGTGCCGACGTGCACCGTCACCGCCGCAGGCACCTCGGCGATCTCCTCGAGCCGCACATCGAGGCGGTAGGAGACGGGGTAGTGGCCGGGCTCGACGAGCACGTCGCCGCGCGCCAGGTCGCGGCGCTCGACCGTCGGCAGGTTGATCGCGACCCGCTGGCCCGCTTCCGCCTGATCGACCGGAGCGTCGTGCACCTGCACGCTGCGCACGCGCACCATCTGTCCGCGCGGTTCGACCCGCAGCAGGTCGCCCGCGGCGATCGTCCCCGACCAGAGCGTGCCGGTCGCGACCGTGCCGATGCCCTGCAGCGTGAACACGCGGTCGACGTACAGCCGCGTCGCGCGGTCGACATCGCGTTCCTCTGCTGGGACGCGGGCGAGCGCCGCCCGCAGGTCATCGAGGCCGGCGCCGGTCTTCGCGGAGACGGCGATCACCTCCGCATCCGGGACGAGCTCGTGTGCTTCCTCGAGTGCGAGCTCGAGGGTCTCCTCGTCGACCGCGTCGGACTTCGTGACGGCGACCACTCCGCGGGTGACGCCAAGCAGTCGCAGCACGGCGAGATGTTCGAGCGTCTGCGGTCGTGCGCCTTCTTGGGCGTCGATCACGAGCAGGAAGAGGTCGATGCCGGTCGCGCCGGCAATCATCGTCCGCACGAACCGCTCGTGCCCCGGGACGTCGACGAGGGACATGCGCCGCCCGCCGGGCAGCTCGAGCGGCGCATAGCCGAGGTCGATCGAGATCCCGCGCGCCTGCTCTTCGGGCAGACGGTCGGTGTCCTTTCCCGTGAGCGCGCGCACGAGCCACGTCTTGCCGTGGTCGATGTGTCCGGCGGTGCCGACCGTCAGCGGCATGCGCGAACCGCGGCGGCCACCTCGTCGACCTCGTCGCCCGACAGGGTGCGGCAGTCGAGCAGCAATCGGCCGTCGCGCACGATCCCGATCACCGGCGGCTCGTGCGCGCGCAGCGGTGCTGCCAACGTCTCTTCGACTGCGCAGGCGAACGACGGCAGTTCCGCGAGCGGCAGCGCTCCGCCGCCGACGCGAGCGACCGTTTCCTCGACCTCGCCGCCGACCGCGTCGGCAAGCCGCGCGGCACGCGCGCGAATGACGGTGGCATCCTCGTGCAGCATGCGCAGCACGGGAACCTCGCGCAGCGCACGCGCGGGGTCGAGGTAGAGAAGCAACGTTCCTTCGAGCGCGGCGAGCCCGAGCTTGTCGGCGCGCAACGCGCGGTGCAGCGGATGGCGGCGCAAGCGTTCGACGAGGTCGGCCCGCCCGACGACGATCCCCGCCTGTGGGCCGCCCAGCAGCTTGTCCCCGCTGAAGCAGACGAGGTCTGCGCCCGAGGCAAGGGATGCCTGCACGGTCGGTTCGTCGGGCAGGTCGAGCAGCGCCCCGGAGCCGAGGTCGTCGAGCAGCGGCAGGTCGTGCCTGCGCGCGACGGCGGCCAGTTCGGCGAGCGACGGCTGCTCGGTGAAGCCGACGACACGGAAGTTGGACTGGTGGACCCGCAGCAGGAGCGCGGTGCTCTCGTTGACAGCGTGCTCGTAGTCCGCTGCGCGCGTGCGATTGGTCGTGCCGACTTCGACGAGCCTGGCGCCGGAGCGCACGAGCACGTCGGGAATGCGGAAGCCGTCACCGATCTCGATCAGCTCGCCGCGCGAGACGAGTACCTCGCGCTCTTCGGCAAGCGCGGCGAGCGCGAGCAGCATCGCACCGGCGTTGTTGTTGACGACGATCGCCGACTCGGCGCCGGTCAACCGGCGCAGGATCGCCGTCACGTGGTCCTGGCGTGAGCCGCGCGATCCTTCGACCAGGTCGTACTCGAGGTTCGAGTAGCCGCGGCCGACTTCGAGCACCCGCTCGAGCGCCCCTTCGGGCAGCGGAGCACGGCCGAGGTTCGTGTGCACGATCACACCGGTGGCGTTGACGACCCGGCGCAGGGCCGGGGCTCGAGCCGAGGTGAGCTCGGCCTCGAGGCGCGCTGCGAGATCGCCTGGATCGACCCCCGCCTGGATCTCCTCCCGCGCCCGAGCGAGCACTGTGCGAGCCGCAGCCACGGCCAGCGGGTCACTGTTCGAGCGCGTGAGCTCGTCCACCGAGGGCAGATCCCGTAGTTCCATGCGGAAAACGATACGCGAGGTGCGAACCCACAACACCTCCGGCTCCGTTGCTTCACTGTCGGAATGAAACGCGCCTCCGTCCTCCTCGCCGTGCTCCTGGTTGCCGCAATCGGCGCCGCGGTCGCGCGCGGCCTGCAGTTCCGGGGTGCTGCCAAGCCCGGTGTCCACGTGCTCGGCCTCGATGTCGGGGGCGCAAGCCGCCTCCAGATCGAGCGGCAGCTCCGAGGCTGGAACAGGCAAGAGGTGACGATCCGCAACAGCGGGCATTCCTATCGCGTGCCGCGCGGCTGGCTCGTCTCCATGAATGTGGGAGCGACGACGTCGCGCGTGCTCGCCGCCGGGTCCGAGATCGCGCTCGTCGTTCCGAGCCGCGTCGACGTCGTGCCGGTCGTCGGCCGCGCCACCCACGCCGGCAATGTGCTCGACGCGCTCGCCCACGCGGGCCGCGCGGCGGCCTCGGCAAACGTCAAGCTCGAAGGAACGACCGTTGTCGTGACGCCCGCGGAGGACGGCCGGCAGCTCGACAACGCGACGCTGCTGCGTCGGCTGTCGCGCGACGCGACTGTCGTCGACGCGCCGTTCAAGCGGCTGCGTCCGGTGATCTCCGACGCCGCGGCGCAGGAAGCTGCGACCGAGGCGCGTGCGCTGCTCTCCCAACCGGTGCTGATCGACTACCACGGCGCGCGCCGCGGAGCGCTGAGCACGGCGCAGATCGCGCACGCGCTGAGCGTCACGCCCAGCGGCCACAGCTTCACAGTGAAGCTCGACGGCGAGGCGCTCGCGAAAGTCGTTCGTCCGCGGCTCGGCAAGTGGATCCAGCGCGCGCACAACGCGCACTTCGTCGTCGCGGGCGCGAAGGTCTCCGTCACGCCGTCTCTGCCGGGGCGCGACATCGATCCCGCGCAGTTCGCGCGGGCGATCACAGCCGCGACCACGGCAGGTGGCGTCGCGCAGGTCGAGCTTGGTGCGCGCCAGCCCGATTTGACGACCGCGAAGGCGAATGCGCTCGGGATCCGGGAGAAGCTCACGTCGTTCACGACGGAGATGGGCGTCTCCTCGTCGAACCGCATCCACAACGTGCACCTGATGGCCGACTACATCGACGGCACGCTAATCCAGCCGGGCGCGGTGTTCTCGTTCAACGACGTGGTCGGCCCGCGTACCTCAGAGCGCGGCTTCCTCGAAGGACAGATGATCATCGGCTCGCTCGTCCTCCCTTCGATCGGTGGCGGCGTCTGCCAAACCGCGACGACGCTGTTCAACGACGCGTTCGAGGTCGGGTTGCCGATCCTCGAACGCACGAACCACAACCTCTATCTCTCTCACTACCCGCTCGGACGGGACGCGACGGTGTCGTGGGGTGGGCCTGACTTCAAGTTCAAGAACGACCTGAAGCACGGGATTCTGATCAAGACGTCGTACACCGACTCGACGCTGACGTTCATGTTCTATGGCACGAACGAGCACCGTCGCGTCGTCGCGAAAACGAGCCCGCAGACGAAGTTGACGGGGCCGTCGATGAACTACGCGATCGACCCGAACGCACCACGCCGCTCGGCGAAGGTCGTCAGCGGAACGGGTGAGCAGGGCTTCGACGTGAGCGTCGAGCGGACGGTCTACGGCGCGAGTGGCAAGGAGCTGCGGCACGACACCTTCAAGTCGCACTACATCCCGGACAGCCCGACGACGGTCTACGGCCCCGGCAGAACGCCACCCGGCCCGTACATCGTGCTGCCGTCGCACATCTAGTCCGAAGTTCTCGAACCTGATTCGGTGTCAGCCGAACCAGATTCGAGCTTTAGGCCAACGGCGGGTCGTACGACTCGAGCACGCGTTGCACAGCGACGTCCGGGTCGTCCGTGACGTGCAGCAGTTCGAGGTCGGCGGGGGAGATCATCCCGTCCGTAAGCATTTGGCCACGGATCCAGTCGAGCATCCCGCTCCAGTAGGCGGAGTCGAAGAGCACGACGGGAAAGTGCCGGATCTTGCCGGTCTGGATCAGCACGAGCGACTCGTACAACTCGTCGAGCGTGCCGAAACCGCCCGGAAAGATCACGAACCCCTGCGACGGGCGGACGAAGCAGACCTTGCGCGCGTAGAAGTGGTCGAACGTATGCGAGATGTCGAGGTAGGGGTTCCCGCCCTGTTCGTGCGGGAGCACGATGTTGAAGCCGACCGAGAGGCCACCGCCTTCCTTGCAGCCGCGGTTCGACGCCTCCATCACGCCGGGGCCGCCGCCGGTGACGACGGCCCAGCCCGCCTCGCCGAACTTGCGGCCGACGGCGCGCGCCTCCTCGTACGGCTTGCTCCCGTCGGGGACGCGCGCCGAGCCGAACATCGCGACCGCGGGACGGTCGATCAGCGCGACCTTCTCGAGCCCGGCGCGGAACTCGTCCGCGATCTTCGCGACCGACAGATCGATGGGCGAGGTGCCCTCGTCGAGGATCTTCCTGTCGTCCATCCTCTACAACCGGTGCTGCGGCTTGTACGTCGCGATCATGCCGAGGATCAACGCCGCCGCGGTGCCGAAATACAACGCGTATGACGCGAGTGCGAGTCTGCCTCCGCCACCGACGCGCAGGAACCGCGCGGAGCGCCACACGGCGCCGCCGTCGAAGATCCCGAAGGGCAGCATGTTGAACAGGTTGAGGAAGAAGCCGGAGTACGCGAGTGCGTACATCAGTGCAGAGCCGTTCGACTGTGCGATCGCGAGGCAGACCGCGGCTGCGGCGCCGCCGAGGATCGGGCCGGCGATCGCGACCCGCACCGTCTGCCACGGATGACCGCGCGTGTACTGCACGTACGCGCCGAGGAACGGGATGAACACCGGCAGCTTCGGGCTGAGCCCTTCGCGCTTCGCCTCGATGTAGTGGCCGAGCTCGTGGATGAAGATCAGCAGCACGAACCCGACCGCGAACTTCCAGCCGAAGATCAGCGCGTATGCGGCGACGGCGATGAAGATGCTCGAGAACTTCAGGAGCACGAAGCTGAACTTCGCCCCCGCGATCACGAGCGCGATCACCGGGCCGATCGCTTTACGGATGCGGCCAAGCCAATCCGTGCCGCGCGGCTGGATCGGCTCATAGTCGCGCTCGCCGTCGATGCTCATGATCCCCTCCCGATCCATTCTTCGCCGCCCGCGTAGACCTCTTTCTTCCACAGCGGCACGCGCTCCTTCAATTCGTCGATCGCGTCCTTGCATGCGGCGAGGGCGTCCTGGCGGTGCGGGGCGGAGACGGCGATCACGACGGAGGTCTCCCCGATCCCCACGCGTCCAACACGGTGGTGGATGGCGACGGCGGACAACTCATACCGAGCCTGCAGTCCTGCGGCGATCTCCGCCATCACCCGTTCGGCCATTCCTTCGTACGCCTCGTAGTCGAGGTGCGTGACGGTGCGGCCGCGCGAGGAGATTCGCGTCGTGCCGGTGAACGTCGCGATTGCGCCCGCCTGTTCGTCGCGCACCTCGTCGACGACGCGGTCGAGTGAGAGCGGCTCGTCGCTGAGCAGATATGCGCCGCCGGAGACGGGCGGGATCAGCGCGACCTCGTCGCCGTCCGCGAGCGCTTGGTCGGGAGTCGCGTACTCCTTGTTGACGGCATACAAGAGCCCCGCCGGCTCGTCCCCGAGCTCGAGCGCCTGCCACACCTCGGCGACTGTCGCCGCGTCGATCTCGCGCTGGGAGAACCCGGCGCGCTCGCGGAGGCCTGCGAAGAGTCTCACGGTGACGGGCACGGCCAGTAGCCTACGGACGTGGCGTCAACCGACCGACACGAGACCGAATCAGGGATCGAGATCAAGCCGGTCTACACGGCGGAGGACGCCCCGGCGGGCGTCGAGCTGCCCGGCGAGTTCCCGTACACGCGCGGGCCGTACCCCGACATGTACCGCGGTCGGCCGTGGACGATGCGCCAGTACGCGGGCTTCGCCTCGGCCGAGGAGTCGAACGCGCGCTACCGCTACCTGCTCGAGCACGGCCAGACCGGTCTTTCGATCGCATTCGACCTGCCGACGCAGCTCGGCATGGACTCCGACGATCCGCGCGCACTCGGCGAGGTCGGGCGCACCGGCGTGGCGATCGACTCGATCGCGGACATGGAGATCCTCCTCGGCGGGATCCCGCTCGACACCGTGTCGACGTCGATGACGATCAGCGCGCCCGCCGGGCTGCTCCTGCTGCTCTACGAGTTGGTCGCGGAGGAGCAGAGCGTTCCGTCGGCGGCACTCCGCGGGACGGTGCAGAACGACATCCTCAAGGAGTACATCGCGCGTGGGAACTACATCTTCCCGCCGCGCCCGTCGATGCGGCTGACGACCGACCTGTTCGCGTACTGCGCGGAGCGGATCCCCTCCTGGAACACGATCTCGATCTCCGGGTACCACATCCGCGAAGCCGGCTCGACGGCGGTGCAGGAGCTCGCGTTCACGATTGCCAACGGGATCGCGTATTGCTCCGCCGCGGTCGAGGCCGGCCAGTCGCCCGACGAGTTCGGTGCACGGCTGTCGTTCTTCTTCAACGCGCACAACGACTTCTTCCAAGAGGTCGCGAAGTTCCGCGCCGCGCGTCGCGTCTGGGCGCGTGTGATGCGCGAGCGGTTCGGCGCGACGAACCCAAAGGCACTTGCGCTGCGCTTCCACGCACAGACCGGTGGCTCGACCCTGACCGCGCAGCAGCCCGAGAACAACATCGTGCGCGTCGCGATCCAGGCGCTCTCGGCTGTTGCCGGCGGCGCGCAATCGCTGCACACGAACTCCTACGACGAGGCGCTCGCGCTCCCGACCGAGAGGGCGGCGACGATCGCGCTGCGCACGCAGCAGATCTTGCAGAACGAGGCGGGAACGATCGTGCCCGCCGATCCGCTCGGCGGGTCGTACTACATCGAAGCGCTGACCGACGAGCTCGAAGCGCGCGCCTGGGAGTTGATCGAGCGGATCGATGAGCTCGGCGGCGGTGTCGCGGCAGTCGAGCAGGGCTTCGTCCAGGGCGAGATCGAGAACGCCGCGTTCAAGTGGCAGCAGGAGGTCGAGTCGGGTGAGCGCGTGATCATCGGCGTGAACAAATACGCAGCCGAGTCGGAGCTCCCGATCGAGCTGCAGGCGATCGACCCCGACGCAGAGCGGCGCCAGCTCGAGCGCACCGCGCGTGTGCGCGCCGGTCGCAACGCGGAGGAGGCCGCCGCTGCGCTCGCCCGCGTGCGAGAAGCCGCGCGCGGGACCGAGAACATGCTCCACTCGATGCGCGAGGCGCTCCGCGTCCGCGGCACGATCGGCGAGATCTGCGGCGTGCTGCGCGAGGAGTGGGGCGAGTACGACAAGGTGCACGCGCCGAGGGTAGAGGCTTGACGGGGAATGCACGCGCACTCGCGGATGGTGGCTCAGACGCGGCGCATCTCGCCCCGGTCGGGCTTGAACGTAGGGCCCGGCTATGTCCTGCGCCCGACCAGTGCGACCTGCTTGATCTGAGCCATCCCCGCAAGCACGCAATTCCCCATCAAACCTCTTCGATAAGTTCTCGCGAGCTGTGGTCTTCGAGGGACAGTTGGACGCGCCGCGTCCGCAGGGTCAGTGGGCGCTCGCCTGGCGGCGCTTCAAGCGTGATCGCGTAGCCGTCGGCTGCGGCATCTTTCTGCTCGCGCTCGTCTTCGCGGTCGGGCCGGGCGCTCCGCTGTACGAACGGGTCGTCGGCCACGGGCCGAACGACTTCTTCCCGTATGCCGTGAGTGTCGGCATGCGTCCGGTAGGCCCGTTGGCCGTCACCTGGAACACGCCTGTGATGGCGGGCGACGACCCGTACGCGCTCAAGCATGCGCGACCTCCGCAGGGAACCGGCAGGACGCTGCTCCTGCTCGGTGCCGACAGTGCGCTTGGCCGCGACGAGTTCCTGCGCGTGCTCTACGGCGGACGCGTCTCGCTCGAGATCGCGGCCGGCGCGGCGCTCGTCGCGATCCTGATCGGGACCGTGCTCGGCGCGATTGCCGGCTTCTACGGCGGGTGGATCGACGCAGTGATCTCGCGTTTCACCGATCTCGTGATGGCGTTCCCGTTGCTGCTCTTCCTCGTAATGATCGGCAGCCTGTTCTCGTACGGACTGACGAACTGGACGTTCCACGGACTGATCAACGAGGGTGTCTTCCAGCTGATCCTGGTCATCGGCGCCTTCACCTGGTTTTATCCGGCGCGCATCGTCCGCTCGCAAATCATGTCGCTGCGCAACAAGGAGTTCGTCGAGGCGGCGCAGATGGTCGGTGCGCGCGACAGCCGCATCGTGCGAACACACCTGCTTCCCCACGTCCTGCCGCCGCTGCTCGCCTACGGGACGCTCCTCGTGGCGACGAACATCATGATCGAGGTTGGCGTGACGTTCCTCGGCGCCGGGATCAAATTGCCGACCGCGAGCTGGGGGAGCCTGCTTGCGCAGACCTGGGGCTCGATCCTCAACCCGAATCCCTACAACCCGGCGACGACGCAGCCCTGGTTGACGCTTGTCCCGTCGATCGCGATCTTCCTGACGGTGTTCTCGCTGAACCAGTTCGGCGAGGGCCTGCGCGAGGCGACCGATCCGAGGTCGGTGCGCTGATGATCGGTTACGTGCTGCGTCGCGTCGGGGTCGCGATCGTCCTGCTCTGGATCCTTTCCGTCGTCACCTTCGCGATCTACCTGAAGGTGCCCGCGGATCCGGCCGGCTTCATCGTCGACATCCAGCACTCCTCGCCCACACAGATCGCGCACGCGCATCACCTCCTCGGTACCGACCGGCCCGCGATCGTGCAGTACGAGAAGTACATCGTGCGGCTCCTGCACGGAGATCTCGGGCTGTCGTGGCCCACTGTCGTGTTCCTCAACGGCCACGTCGAGGGCGCGGCGGTCGGCCAACTCGTGTGGAAGGCATCGCTCGTGACCGGGTCGCTCGTGCTCGGTGGCTTCGTCCTGTTGTTGCTCGCCGCGGTGCCGCTGGGCACGCTCGCGGCGACGCGGCCGCGGTCGCTGTTCGACCGGCTCTCGCTCGGCCTGTCCGTGGCGGCGATCTCGACCCACCCGCTTGTCGTCGGGCTGCTGCTGCAGCTCTTCGTCGGGAACAAGTGGAAGCTGCTGCCCGCGTCGGGGTACTGCACCGTCAGTTCGCCGTCACAGGCCGCGATCACGAGCTGGCGCCGGTTCGCGCCGACGGGCGTCCAGGAGCCGTGCGGCGGCGTGGGCCAGTGGGCGTGGCACCTGCTGCTCCCCTGGCTCACGTTCGCGCTCTTCTTCGTCGCGCTCTACATGCGCATCGTGCGCACGCGGATGCTCGAAGTGCTCGAGGAGCCGTGGGTGCGGACCGCGCGGGCGAAAGGCGCCTCCGAGTTCCGTGTGATCCGGGCGCACGCGCTGCGGAATGCAATCGCTCCGATCGTGACCATGACGGCGATGGACGCCGGGATGGCGATCGGGATCGCGATGTACATCGAAACCGTCTTCGGTCTGCCCGGCCTGGGCCGAACGCTGATCCGCGCGCTCGCGGGCTTGCAGGGCTACGACCTGCCGGTGATCCTCGCGGTGACACTCGTGGCCGCGGCGGCGATCATCGTGCTGAACCTCGTCGCGGACATCGTGTTGCTCGCGATCGATCCAACGGTTGCGCGTCGTGGCCGCCTCGGCAGAGCCTCGTAGACGACAATCGGCAACGTGCGGATCCTCCTCGTCTCGCAGATGTACCCAGGGCCTAACGATCCCGACCTTGGATCGTTCGTCGCGCAACTGGAGCGCGCGCTCCGCGAGCGCGGGCACGAGATCGATCTCGCGGTCCTCGACCGCCGCGCCGGTGGGAAGCTCCGCTTCCTCGAGTTGCGCAGGCGCGTACGCGCGGCGCCGCGTCCTGACGTCGTGTGGGCGCACTTTCTCGTCCCGGCGGGACTGATCGCCTCGAAGGTCGATGCGCCGCTCGTTGTCACCGCCCATGGCCGCGACGTGCGCAACATCGGAGCGATCCCGGGCGTGGCCCACCTGACACGTGAGGTGGTGCGGCGCGCATCGACCGTGATCGCCGTCTCGGAGTACCTGCGGCACGAGCTCGAGGAGCGGCTGCCGGAGTCGCGCGGCAAGACGGAGGTCGTGGACTCGGGCGTCGATCTCGAGCGTTTCCGGCCGGTCGAGCCCGCGGAGCAGCTTGAGTCACCGGCGTTCGTGCACGTCGGTTCGCTCACGGAGCGCAAGAACGTCGTGCGCCTCGCAGACGCGTTCGCATTGTTCGGACGCGGCTCGCTGACGTTCGTGGGTGACGGGCCGCTGCGCGCGCAGCTCGAAGGACGTGCGGGAGTGCGCGTGGTCGGTCGCGTCGCGCATGACGAGGTGCCGCGCTGGCTGAGCGCAGCCGATGTCGTCTGCGGCCCGGCGCTCGTCGAACCGTTCGGGCAGGCGCTCCTCGAGGCGATGGCCTGCGAGCGCAGCGTTGTCGCGACTCGGATCGGCGGGCCGCCCGAGTTCGTGACGGACGAGGCGGGCGTCCTCGTCGATCCGCTCGATACGCCCGAGCTCGCGCGAGCCCTCGAGGTCGCAGCAGCGCTTCCGTCACCCAACACTGCCGCGCGGGCCGTCGCCGCGGAGCATGACGTCAGGCGTCAGGCGCAGCGGGTGGAGGAGATCCTCCAGCGAGCCGTTCGAGGTCGTTGAGCCGGATCTCGACCAGCGGCCCGACGCTCTCCTCGAGCCCATGCTCCCGCGCGAGTTGCAGCGCATCCTCGTAGTTCTGGCGGATCTTCTCCGCGGAAACGCCCTGTTTGAGGCGGTTGTCGCCCGTCAGGAGCAGGTTGTGGATCTTTTGACGAGCTTCATCTGTGTTCATCTACCGGATACGGTACGTGGTCGATGGGGTCTGAACGGGTTCGCGTGGTGATCGTCGACGATCAGCGCCTCTTTGCCGAGGCGCTCGAGGCGATTCTCTCCATCGACGGTCGCATCACGGTCGTCGGCAGGGCCGAAGACGGCCACAGCGCCGTCAAGCTCGCACGGGAGCAAACGCCGGACGTCGTCCTCATGGACATCGCAATGCCCGTGATGGACGGGATCGAGGCCACCCGCGCGATCCGGGAGGCGCTGCCGGAGACGCGCGTGATCGTGCTCACAGGCTCGGCTGCGAATCACGACGTCTCGCGGGCCCGTTCCGCCGGCGCGGCCGGATACGTGACAAAGGACCAGATCGCAGGCGACCTCGTGCGCGCAATTCTCGACGTCGCAGCGGTTTAGTTCAACAGCGTTAGCTACGCTTCCGGCGATGCTTCCGGTCTTCTCGGTCTTGCACGTCCTGCTCTCAGCCGCCCTCGTGGGCCTGATTCTCATGCACTCCGGCCGGGATGCCGGCATGGGCGGCATGGGCTTCACCCCGCAATCGGCAGGCGGGACGCACATCGTCGAGCGGAACCTGACGCGCGTCACGATCGTGGTCGCGGTGCTGTTCTTCCTGAACACGGTTTTGCTCTTCCGCCTGTTGAAGTAACGTCCCGCGTCATGCAGTTGGCGGGCTTGCATCACGTGACGTGCGTCTGCTCGGATGCGCAGCAGACGCTCGACTTCTATCGCGACCGGCTCGGGTTCACGCTGGTCAAGAAGACCGTCAACTTCGACGACCCGCACAGCTACCACCTCTATTTCGGTGACCAGGTCGGCAGCCCTGGGACGCTGATCACGTTCTTCGAATGGCCGCGTGCCGACCCCGGCCGCCTTGGCCGCGGGACGCTCGAGTCGATTGGGCTCGAGACGCCGCTCGTCGCGGACGAGAGTGAGGTCGAGGATCCCGACGGCCTGCGCCTGCGTCTCTACCCCGGGGAGGCGCCGAGGCTGCGCGATGTCACCGTGATCGGCAATCCCGACCTCTACGCCGGCCTGTTCGCCGAGGACGCGCCGCTGCAGTTCGCAGAGCCGGTGGAGGAGGCGGCGCTCGTTGGTGCCGGCACGACCCACCACATCGCCTGGCGCGCGAAGGACGATCCGGAGGAGCAAGCGTGGCTCGAACGGCTGGAGGAGCTGGGGCTTCGCCCAACGCCCGTGCAGGACCGCAAGTACTTCCACTCGGTGTACTTCCGGATGCCCGACGGCATCCTGATCGAGATCGCGACCGACGCGCCGGGGTTCCTCGTCGACGAGCCCCGGGAGTCGCTCGGGCAGGGGCTGTCGCTGCCACCGTGGCTCGAACCGGAGCGCGAAACCCTCGAGCGCGAGCTCACGCCGATCGGCTAGAGGGGCGGGTACACTGAGCGCGCTCTCTTGCGCTGGTGGCGGAATTGGTAGACGCGCTAGGTTGAGGGCCTAGTGGCCATCGCGGCCGTGGAGGTTCAAGTCCTCTCCAGCGCATTTTGAAGCCGCCCTCCGGGGCGGCTTTTCTTTGCCCGCAGACTGCCTGCCTAGACTGGGCCGACAAGCGATGCCGTTCGCACAACACCCCATCTACGTCCTCAAGGCGGAGTTCTTCCGGGCGCTCGGGCATCCGGCGCGCGTGCGCATTCTCGAGTTGGTCAGTGAGGAGGAGCGCGCCGTCGGGGAGTTGCAAGCAGAGCTCGGTCTCGACTCGAGCGGCACGTCGCAGCACCTGGCCGCTCTGCGCAGACAGGGGCTCGTGGAGACCCGACGGCAGGGGACGACGATCTTCTACAAGCTGAAAGACCCGCGTGTCGCTGAGCTCTTGCAGGTGGCACGGGAGATCCTGACGGCGAACCTCGCCGAGACGCGCGAGCTGCTCGACGGACTACGCGAGCCGCCACGCGAGCCGGCCGCAAAGCGCTAGGGAGCGGCGCCGAAGATCGCGGCAGCGATCGCCGCAGGGGTCGGCGGGCAGCCGGGGATCCGGATGTCGACGGGCAGGATGCGCTCGACCGAACCGATGAACTCACTGCTTTGCCCGAGGACGTTGCAGCCCAGGGCGCAGTTGCCGAGCGCGGCCACCAAGCGAGGCTCGGGCATGGCCTCGTAGGCCCGCTGCAGCGGCTCGACCATTCGTGTCGTCACCGGTCCCGTGATCAGAAGCACGTCGGCGTGCCGCGGTGAGGCGACGACCGAGAGGCCGAAGCGCGCAAGGTCGTAGTACGAGTTCGACACGTTCTGGAGCTCGTGCTCGCAGCCGTTGCACGATCCGGCGTCGACGTGCCGAAGCGCGAGCGACGTTCTGCGTGGGGGCGCGCCCGTCGCGGCGGCGGCCCTGATCTGCTGCAGCTTCTTGAGCAGAACGAACACGGTCAGCGGTCCACGCAGGCGTAGCAGAGCTCGAAGCTCTTGTTGATCAACGGGAAGTCGGGAAGCAGGTTGCCGGCCACCGCCGGGGCAACGGCGGGCCAGTTCGCGTACGACGACGTTCGCAGCCGCAGCCGTCGCACGGTCACATCTGCGAGCTCGACGACACAGGTTGAGGCGCCTCGGGCGCCTTCGACGGTCGATGCTCCGATCGCAGCAGAGGACGCGTGCGCCTGCACGGGCCCGCCCACAAGGTCGCGCGAGGCGAGCTCGTCGAGCATCGTGAAGCTGTCCTCGAGCTCGAGCGCCCGCAGTTCGAGGCGCGCGCGAACGTCGCCGGATCGCTCGCGCGGATGTGCCGCCTCGAATGCGCCGTAGGAGAGCCGCGGGCTCTCCGTCCGCGCGTCGACCGCGTGCCCCGACGCGCGCGCCGCCGGCCCAACCATCCCGAGCTCGACCGCCAGGCTCTTGTCGACAACGCCGACATTCCCGAGCCTCGCCTGAAACGACGAGTTGAACAACAGCTCGCGCCAAAGGGCGGCGGCGTCGGTGCGCAGCTCGCGGAGGATCGCGCGTGCCCGATCGCGGTCGCTGTCGTCGAGACGAAACGGGCTTTCGCCGACGGCGATCGTGTCGAACAGGAACCGGTGCCCGGACAGCTCGTCGTTGAGCCGTTGGGCGCGCTCTTTCAACGCGGCGAAGGCCATGTTCCCGGCGGCGAAGCCGATGCCGGCGCAGATCGCGGCGATGTCGTTCAAATGGTTCCAGACGCGTTCGAGCTCCACGAGAAATGTGCGCGTGTCCGACAGTTCGGCAGAAGGCCACAGCCCGCGGGCGGACTCGATCGCTTGCGCGTACGCGAGGGTGTGTGCGACATGGTCGGCGGCACACGCCCGGCCGGCGAAACGAATCGCCTCCCGGTCGTCGACTCCTTCAGCCGCCTTTTCCAGACCGCGATGCTTGTAGAACAGGCGCAGGTCGAGCTGAAGGATGCGTTCGCCGACGACGTGGAAGCGAAAGTGACCGCTTTCGATCACGCCGGCATGAATCGGGCCGACGGCGACGTCGTACGGGCCGTGCCCGTGGACGGGGACGACCCAGTCTTCGAGCGTCGCGGAATGGTCGACGAGAGGACGGAGCGGGGTGTGCCCGTCAAAGCTCACGCCGTACAGATCGTGTGCTTCGCGCTCATCCCAGGTTGCGGCCGGAGCAATGTCGATGATCGACGGGACGGTGCCGTCGACGCTGCCGCAGGAGAGGAGCAGTGGCTGGGTCCCGTTGAAGAGCGCCCGCACCGTTGCGTTGCCCGCCTCGTCAAGGGCGTGCAAGGAGCTGAACCGGCGGCCGCTCGCAAGCGCCTCGGCCACGGCAGCACGCCAGCCGCCCGTAGTGACCGTGCGCAGTTCGGGCGCGTCGGCCGTAAAGGTGCCGACGCTCATCCCGCCCACCGCGCCAACGCTTCGACAATCGAGGAGTGAGGGATCGTCATCGCGCCTGCAGCCAGGACGATCAGGCCGATCAGGAAGACGATCGTGACCGG
>JANMWB010000031.1:0-13255 GCA_031393705.1 Thermoleophilia bacterium
TGGGTGGCAGAGGTCGAACGCTTCGCGCCGGACCTGCGCGTGCACCTGCATCACGGGAGCGACCGGCTCGCGAACGAGGAGCTGCAGCGGAAGGTGCGCGACGTCGACGTTGTCGTAACGTCGTACGACATCGCGACGCGCGACGTCGATGTGCTCGCGGGCGTGCAGTGGGACCGGCTGCTGCTGGACGAGGCGCAGGACGTGAAGAACCCGGCGACGAAGCGCGCTCGCGCGCTCCGCACGCTTCCGGCAAGGCGCCGCGTCGCAATGACAGGCACGCCGATCGAGAACCGGCTGAGCGAGCTGTGGGCGATCATGGACATCCTCAACCCGGGGCTGCTCGGCTCGCGCGAGTGGTTCAACCGGATCTTCGCGCAGCCGATTGAGGTCGGCCGCGACGAGGCGGCGCTGGAGCGGCTGCGCGCGGTGGTGCGGCCGTTCATCCTGCGGCGCGCGAAGGACGAGCCGGAGGTGGAGCTCGACCTGCCGCCGATCACCGTCGAGAAGGACTACTGCAAGCTGACGATCGAGCAGGCGAGCCTCTACCAGGCGACGGTCGATCGGTGGTTCCCGCGGATCGAGTCGCACGAGGATCGCTTCGGCCGCCGCGGCGCGGTGCTCGCGATGCTCGGCCACCTGAAGCAGGTGTGCAATCACCCGGAGATGCTGATGCACACGGGGCGGCCGCTCGAAGGGCGCTCGGGGAAGCTGGAGCGTCTCGTCGAGTTGTTGCGCGAGGTGCCGGCGGAGGACAAGTCACTCGTCTTCACGCAGTACCCGAGCTTCGACCGCCTCGTCCCACATTTGGAAGAACGACTGGGTCGGAAGGTGGGCTTCTTCCACGGCCGGCTGAACGCGAAGCAACGCGACGAACTGCTGAGAGCGTTCGCAAGCGAAGAGCCCGGCGGACCGACGGTGCTCGTGATCTCGATCCGTGCCGGCGGTCGCGGCCTGAACCTGCCGGCAGCGAACCACGTCTTCCACTTCGACCGCTGGTGGAACCCGGCCGTCGAGCAGCAGGCAACAGACCGTGCGCATCGCCTGGGGCAGCACAAGCCGGTCTATGTGCACTCACTGATCTGCACCGGCACGCTGGAAGAACGCATCGACCAGCTCCTCGACTCGAAGCGCGAGCTGGTCGAAAAGGTGCTGGCCGGCCGCTCGGAAGACTGGCTGGGCGATCTCGATCTGGGCGCGATCCGGCAAGCAGTCGCGCTGTCGCCGGACGTGGTGGAGGCCGCAGCGTAATGGGTCCGTGGAGCAGATCGTTCGTCGCCGCAGTCGCGGGCAACGCCGACAATCCGGAGCTGGAGGTCGAAGCGCTACGCGTCGACCCGGGCGAGATCTGGGCGGTGGTCGAAGGCTGCGAAGTCACGATCACCGCGCATGTGATCCCAGCGCGCATCTGGGCGCAGATGGCGCGCTATGCGCAGGGAATGGGGCAGCTGGAGCAAGCAGTCGAGGGGAGGATGCAGTCGGTGCACCTGGAGCACCTGCTGCAAGAAGACTGGGGCGAGCTACTGATCCCGCGCGCAAGCCAGATCGCGCAGGCGTGCACGTGCGACGAATCCGAAGGCTGCGAACACGTAGCCGCGGTTGCGTATGCGTTCGCCGACGAAATCGAACGCACCCCGCGAGTCCTTCTCCGCTGGCGCGGCGTCGCCGACGTGACCGAGGCGGAGTCGGCAGCGCCCGCGGACCCGTGGCAAGGCAAGGAGCTGAGCGCACTCGCAGAGGCGCGCCCGATGCCGACGCATGCAGTCCTGAAGCGCCTCGGCCCGAGCGAGCTGTTCGTCGCGGGAAACGAGGAGCTCGCACATGCTCTGCGACCGGCGTACGACGCACTCGGCTCCGACGACACCGTCTGATCCCTAGACGCGCTTGCCGACCGCGTTCCCCTGAGCGAGCAGGCGGCCCATCAAGAGCGCAGCCGGGACCGGAACGTTGTCGAGTTTTGCGTTCATCCCCTTCCGCTCGGCCTTCTCGATGCAACGGACGAGCGCCCGCGCGCCGGTGACGTCGATCCGGCCTAGTCCATCGAGGCGGATGACGAGCTCGGTGCCGTCATGAGCCTCGATCGCGGCGGCGACCGCCTCCTCGAACCGAAATGCGGAGGCGAACCAGAGCACACCAGCCGGGCGAAGCACGAGCCGATCACCGTCGTGCTCGATTTGCAGCGGGACGCGAGTCTCGAGCCAGAGATGAATCACGATCGCAAGCACGATGGTGATCCCGATCGCGTAGTCGAGGCGTGGTGTCAACGCGATCGTCAGCACGAGAGCCGTCAGCGCAACTCCAAGTTGGATGCGTGACGAGCGGGCGAGGGTGATAAGAGGTCGCGGGTTTGCGAGTCGCAGGACCGCGACGATCACGAGCGCAGCGGGCACGGACTCGGGCAACGGCGACAGGAGGCCCGCAACCGGCAGGAAAGCCAGCAACGCCACGCCGGTCACCAGACCGCTCAAGCGCGACCGCGCTCCGACGGCACGATTGAGGGCGCTGCGCGAAAGCGAGGCGCCGACAGGGAAGCCACCGCCGACACCTGAGGCGAGGTTCGTCATCCCCTGCGCGAACAGCTCTCGATCTGGATTCCAGCGCGCGTCGCCCTCCTCCGACATCGAACGCACGATCATCGTCGGCTCGACGAACCCGACGACGGCGATGATCAGTGCCGGAAGGAGCAGCGACGCCGTGGCACCCCAGGGAACCGCGTCGAGTGCAGGGACCGGGTGCACGTGGATCGCGCCGACTGTCGGCCCCGAGAACGCGAACGCGTGACTCGCCACGACCGTGCCGGCGACCGTGAAAGCGACGACGGGGACGAGCGGCGAGACGGCTCGAGATCCGAGGAACGCACAGAGCGAGATCGCGCCCACCGCGAGTGCGAACCCGTTCCACGCGCTCGGGTGTCCCAGGGCCTGTGCGGCTCCCTCGAAGATGCCCTGAGTCGGGTCGACCCGGACGCCGAGGAGTGACGGCAGCTGCGAGGCGGCGATCACGATCGCCGCGCCGGGGAGCAAGCCCACGAGGATCGGTTCGGAAATAAAGAATGAAAGGGGCCCCGCTCGCGCGATCGCAAGGAGGACTCGAATCGCTCCGATCAAGATGGCCAGCAACATCGCGCGATGAAGCGCGGCTTCCGCTGTCGCCGCATGAGACACGACGCCGAAGGTCAGCAGGCTCGTCAGCGCCGTCGGCCCCGACTGCAGATGCGCCGACGCCGTCAAGAGCGCCCCGACGAGCGCGGCGATCGCGCCTGCGACGAGCCCTGCGCCGGCCGGAACACCGGCGAGATGCGCGTACGCGACGCTTTGGGGAACGAGCACCAACGCGACGGTCACCCCGGCGATGAGGTCCGCGGTGCCAGGTACGGCGCGGTTGAGGCGTTCTCTCATGGCGCCCGAAAAATCGGGACCTAGCCGTTCTGGATCGCGGCTCGGTCTGCCTCGACGTCCTCGAACCACGTCTCGAGGGCAGTACTCATCCGCGCGACGCGCTCCGGATGAACCGCTGCGAGGTCGTGCTCTTCGAACGGATCCGCAGCGATGTCGAACAGCAGCGGCTCGGGAGGAACGCCGATCTCGAATTCGGGCAGCGGCGAGTCGTCGACCGACGTGATTCGATCAGGCCATCTGTTGTTCAGGGTCCGGTCGACGGCGCGGTCCGGATCGGTGACCTGCATCGTCGCCGGGATCGACGGCCGCACGAGCTTCCAATCGCCGTCACGCATCGCGGCGTTCCCCTCGATGCGCGGTGCGTAACGGTTGTTCTGCCAAAAGCGCACCGGGTCGGCGTCGCGCGGCTGTCCTTCCAGCACTGCCAGGACATCCTCGCCGTCGAGCCGCGCCCGCTCGGGCAGCTCGACCCCGACGGCGCGCCCGAGCGTGGGGAGCCAGTCGGTGAAGTGCACAAACTCCTGGACAAGCCTGCCGCCTGCGAGTCGATCGGGCCAGCGCACGATCGCCGGCACGCGAATCCCGCCTTCGTAGACGTAGTGCTTCGCACCACGGAGGCCGAAATTGAAGCGGTCGAGGCTCACTCCGGCGACCTCGCCGAGATACGGGCCGTTATCACTCGTGAAGACGACGATCGTGTCGTCGGTGAGGCCCAGGTCGGCGAGCGTCTCGTCGATGTGGCCGATGCCCGCGTCCATCGCCTCGATCATCGAGTAGGTGAGGGCTGCTCCGAGCGTCTCGCCCCGCTCGAGATAGCGGTCGACGAGTTCCTGTGGTGCCTGCATCGGGAAGTGCGGAGCGTTGTAGGCGACGACGAGGAAGAAGGGTTGCCGACTGTGCCGGCGGACGAATGAGACGGCGTGCTCGGTGAGCACGTCGGTGAGGTACCGCCCGTCTCCCTCGACTTCGGTGCCGTTCAGATCGAGCCAGTACGAGTAGTAGTCGGAGAAACCGCCGGAGAATCCGGCGAATTCGTCGAAGCCGCGCGCGTTCGGGTGGAACCGGGGATCGAGGGCACCGTTGTGCCACTTGCCGACGAGGCCAGTGGTGTAGCCCGAGGCGCGGAAGCAATCGGCGATCGTCACCTCCGACAGCGCGATGCGGTCGAGTCCACGTCCGTGCAGCGTGTCGATTGCGCCCGTGCGGTGGGGATACCGGCCGGTGAGCAGTGACGCGCGGGCCGGCGCGCACACCGGCGAGCCGGAGTAGTGCTGTGTGAGGCAGATGCCGGCTTCGGCGAGCGCGTCGAGATGTGGCGAGTTACATCGTCCGCCGTTGAAGCGACTCAGGTCGCCGTACCCCATGTCGTCCGCGACGATCACGAGCACGTTCGGCTTGCTCATGACTGCACGTCTCCGGCAACACGAAACCCGACGTTTCCTGTCGAGCTGTCGGGAGCGTTGCCGATGCGCGCCTGGATCCGGTAACGCGCGCAGTACGACCCGTGACACAGATACGACCCGCCCTTCTGCACCCGCGCGAGGGCCTTCGACGACGGAGCGCAGCACAGTGACCGATGTGTAGGACTGACCCGAAACGCATCCGAGCACCACTCCCAGACGTTGCCGATCACGTTGAACAGACCGAACGCGTTCGGTGCGAACGCATCGACCGGGGCACGACCGCGAAATCCGTCCTCGCCCGTGTCCTCGTTCGGGAACGATCCCTGCCACACGTTGCACTGGTGCTCACCGGC
Source organism: Thermoleophilia bacterium (assembly GCA_031393705.1). Taxonomy (GTDB): domain Bacteria; phylum Actinomycetota; class Thermoleophilia; order Gaiellales; family Gaiellaceae; genus PALSA-600. The sequence continues at coordinate 5,152 of JANMWB010000031.1, forward strand.
CGGGGTCAGGTCGTCGCCCCAGGGGTAAACGAGCCCCGGCTTCCCTCCGGCAGCCGCGTACTCCCATTCAGCTTCGGCTGGGAGCCTGAGCCCGCTCCAGCTGCAATAGGCTGACGCGTCGTTCCAGGAGACGTGAACGACCGGATGATCGGCCGCAGACTCCAGAGCGTCATACGTTGCGTTGGGCCGCCGCCAGTTCGCTTCCTCGATCCCGATCCACCACGGGGTGCCGGCTGCGGTCCCGCATACCGTGGCCCGACGATCGACCTCGCCGGCAAAGACGAACGACCACCCGAGACGCTCAGCATCCGTGACGTAGCCCGATGCATCGACGAATCGCGCGAAGGCGGCCACGCTCACCGCGTGGGACGCGATCCGAAACGGTGCGACGTCGACTTGCCGAGCGGGGCCTTCGCCGTCGCCCGCGATCCACGGCTCGTCGGTTCCGACGACGAACGATCCTCCGGGCAGCGATCGGAGCTCGGAGGCAGTGATCGTCGTCATGGGGCAACGGAGACGAAACCGGTCAAGAGCTGCGCGGTGGAGTCGACATCGTGCGGGTCGATCATCTCGAACGGCGAGTGCGTGTAGCGGGTCGGGACGCCGACGAGCGCTGTCCGCATGCCTTCCTCGACGAATGCCAGTCCGTCGGACCCGTACCCGGCGAACACCCCGTGCTGCCACGGCACCCCTACCGCGTCGGCGCAATCGGCGAGAGCCCACGTGAGGTCATGGTCGTACGCAACGAGTGCATCCTTGTGGGCGAGGATCGGGCCTGCGCCGAGCAGGCACTCGTAGTTTTTGGCTCCGACCGTCGGGATGTCTCCGACAAGCCCGACGTCCAGCGCAATGATGCGATCGAAACGACGGGCTCTCGCAAGAGCCCGTGCCCCGTGCAAGCCGTTCTCTTCTTGCACCGTCGCCGCTACGAACAGCTCACAGGTGAGCTCACGTCCCGCGACCGCCTCGAGGAGCAGCTCGATCACGCACAGGCAGATCCGGTCGTCCATCCCGGCGCCGACTATGCGATTCCCGATGCTGCGAGGCGGGTTGCGGAAGACGACGTTCGAACCGACGTAGACACCGCGCTCTGCGACCTCGCCCGCACTCGACGCGCCGATGTCGATGAAGATGTCATCCCAGCCGCCGACCGGCTTTTCCGCCTGCTCCGTGGTGACTACGTGACCGCTCGCAGCGGCGAGCACGCCTTCCGCGACGACTCCCTCGCGGCCGAGGACGGAAACCTGGTGGCCCACCATGTGCCGGGGCTCGGGCCCCGCGCCCCGACGGCCCTGCGCGGTGTCGAGGAAAAGGAAGCCGTTCGCGTCCACGTGGCGAACGACCCAGCCGATCTCGTCCAGGTGGGCGAGGACGAGCGTCCGGGGCCCGGCACCAGCGACGCGGGCGACGAGGTTGCCGAGCTGTTCGACCTCGAGGTGCTCGACGAGCGGGGCCCAGCGGTCGGCCACGATCGTTCGTAGGTGCTCTTCGCGGCCCGAGGGGGCGGGAGCAGACCAGAGCGGCGCCAGGCGGGCGGCGAGCGCTTCAGCGGGGTTCATCGGGTGAGGATCGGCGGTGCAACGTCCATCTTGACGGTCCTACCCTGCACGGTTAGCATCGCTCAAGAGTATACCAATCGACCAAAGATATTTCTTCTGGTACTTAGAGATCTACATCGACGGGTGAGACACGATTCCCGTTGTGGTCAGGAGGCGCCGGTGACAGCACGTTACGAGATGAGACGACGGCTCGTGCCGGGAGCACCCTGGCTGAGCCGAAAGACCGCCCGTCGTTCGAGCACGACCACGACGGGATTCAGCGTTCGCCAACAAGGAGGCAGATGGTGATGATCGATGGGCGCAATCGTTTCGGCCCGCGTCGCAAGCGGTTGAGGTTTGCGCCTGCGGTCGCACTTTTCACGGCACTTGCACTGGTCGCCGGAGCCGGCGTTTCCGGCGCCTCGACGACGACCTCCTCGAAGGGAGCCGCCGGCGGGACCCTGACGTGGGCGATCCAGACCAACCCTGCCAGCCTCTTCAACGCCTACTACTTCTCGGCCGAGGGCTCGGAGATCTTTTCCCTCGTGCAGGACCACATTCTCGCTCCGGGGACCTTCGGGCAGCCCGGAAGCGGGGTCGGTGCGGTCGCCGCAAGCTGGAAGGCGACGAACCCCACGACCTACGTCTACACCCTGAAGAGCGGCATTCGCTTCTCGGACGGCTCGCGTCTCACGGCGAAGGACGTCGCGTTTTCGATGAACGTCCATCGCGACCCGAAGACGGGTTCAAAGATGGGAGACTTCTTCGGCAACGTCCGTTCGATCGGGGCGAAGGGCAACACCGTCACCGTGAAGTTGTTGAAGGCCGACTCGAGCTGGCAGTTCACGCCGGCCGCGAGCCCGGGGCTCGTCTACTCGCAAGCGGACTACCTCAAGAAGGGCGCCAACTTCGGAACGCCGAGCGGCATGCCGATCGGCACCGGCCCGTACATGTTCTCGGAGTTCACGCCAAACTCGCGTGTCGTGCTCGTGCGGAACCCGTTCTACAAGGGCGCGAAGTTCCCGTGGGACAAGATCATCTTCCCGCTCATCCCGGATGAGCAGGCACGGCTTCTCGCGTTGCAGAGCGGCCAGATCGACGGCACGTTCGCGGTGCCGAACAACAGCATCTCGACGTGGGTGAAAGCACCCGGGCTGAAGGTCGGCACGTATGTGTCCGGCGGTTGGCGCGGATTCTCGATCGACGTCGAGGACGGGCCCTTCCGCGACGTGCACGTCCGTCGCGCGATCGCTTACTCGCTTGACAAGCCGGGCATCAACGAGGCGCTGACCTCCAGCCGCGGCAAGGTCCTTGCCGGCTTGCCGCCGCTGATCTTCCTCAAGGCTCTGTTGCCGCAGGCGGAGATCACCAAGGCACTGAAGCTGGTGCCAAGCTACGACTACAGCGTCGAGCAGGCGAAGGCAGAGCTCGCGAAGTCGGCCTATCCGAACGGTTTCACGACGACCCTGAATACGCCGAACGGATGCGCTGCCTGCTTGCTCCTCTCACAGACACTGGCGCAAGGCGCGAGCAAGATCGGCATCACGGTGAACCTGAACCCGATGCCGGGGCCTCAGCGGTTCCAGGTCATCCTCGACCACAAGCCGAACCTCGGGATCCAGGTGCTCGGGCAGGCGCCCGACTCACCGCATCCGATGCAGTACCTCGATCTGCTCTACACGAGCTCCCATGCTGCGCCCGGGTATGAGAACTCGGCGAACTACAAGAATCCCCAGGTCGACAGCCTGATCCAGCAGGGGCTTGCGACACCTGATCTGAAGGTGGCGGCACGCAACGCTCTGAAGGTCATGCAGATCGTCGCCAAGGATGTTCCGTACATCCCGGTCTTCATGTTCCCTGGTGCATGGGGTGTCAAGTCCGGTTGGAGCTTCAAGTCGTCGCTCGGGCCGTTCTTCTACAACCAGATCTGGCTGCAGCACCTCAAGGCCAACTAGGCGTTGGTGGTAGCCGGGCCAGACGTCCCGCTCGCGGAGCCGCCCCTTTGGGGGGCGGCCCCGCACGTTTCTCAGGTTGCAAGCCGCCGGCAGTGGTTGTCGCGCTACGTCCGGCGGCGACTGCTGATCCTGGTGCCGCTCACGTTCGTCGTCAGCGTCGCAGCGTTCGGCATGACGCACATCGCGCCGGGAGGGCCTGTTGCCGCGCTTCTGCAGGATTTGCCGTCCTCGCCGGCGACGATCAAGGCGATCAAAGAGCGTTACAGGCTCAATGACTCGATCGTCGTGCAGTACGAGCATTGGATCACCGGTGTTGCTCGTGGTGACCTAGGTCGGTCGATCATCACGAACGACACGGTCGCACACGAGATCACCGGGCGGCTCAGCGTCACCCTGACTCTCAACGCCGCCGGCATCCTGCTCGCGATCGCGTTGGGGATTCCGCTCGGTGTGCTGGCGGCGTTGCGGCGCGGTCGGTTCCTCGACCGGTTGCTCGTCACGGTGAGCGTGCTCTTCATGAGCACGCCCGCGTTCGCACTCGGGCTTTTCGCGCTGTACTTCCTGGCCTTCAAGGCAGGGTTGTTCCCGCTGTACGGTCCCGGTACGTGGGTGCTCAGCCGCGCGCACCATCTCGCCCTGCCCGCCCTGGTTCTCGGCTTGCACGGGATGGGGTTCGTCATGCGTCTCACCCGGGCAGCCATGCTCGAGCAGTTCGAACAGGACTACATTGCCTTTGCGAGGGCGCGAGGACTCAGCGGGTTCCACGTGACCGTGCGCTACGCGTTGCGCAACGCCCTCATTCCGGTCACCACCGCAGCAGGTCTGCTACTGACGGGGCTGCTCACCGGGTCGGTGCTCGTGGAGACCGTCTTCTCGCTGCCCGGTCTCGGCACGCTCCTCGTCAACTCCGTCGTCAACGGCGATTTCCCGATGATCCAGGGGCTCCTGCTGTTCATCGCAGCCTGGATCATCCTGATCAACATCGTCGTCGATGTCACGTACGCGTTCATCGACCCGCGAGTCGGCTTCGGGAAGGCGGTGGGCTAGGTGTCGTTCGCAGCCGCAGCCACGATGCGTCGTTCGTTCATGAGTCGCACGCGCGCACGCCGGATTCCCTCGATGTTCACGACCGTGTCGATGCTGATCGTCGCGGTGATCGTGTTGCTTGCGTTGTTCGGCTCGCTGTTCGAGCCGGACTCTCCAGCTGCCCAGGACCTCTTCCATACGAGTGCCGGACCGACGTCGGCCCACTGGCTCGGAACGGACGGTCTCGGACGCGACATCCTGTCGCGGATGATCGCCGGCGCGGGGGCGGCCATCACCGGCCCGCTCGTGGTGGCTCTCACGGGGCTGATCGCCGCGAGCCTCCTCGGGATCCTCTCGGGCTACATGGGCGGTGCGACCGACATGGTCGTCCAGCGGTTCGTCGACTTCATGTTCGCGCTGCCGGGACTGCTCATCGCGATCGTCGTCGTAGGTGTCGTTGGCGGTGGCTACTGGCTGGCGGTCATGGTGCTCAGCCTCCTCAATTTCTCCGGCGGTGTTCGGATTCTTCGGGGAGCGGCGCTCGAGCAGCGCGCACTTCCGTACGTGGAGGCGGCGCGAACGCTCGGGATTCCGCGCTACCGGATCATGTACCGCCACATCTGGCGCAACATCTCGCCGATCGTCTTTGCCAACGCCGCCCTCGATTTCGCACTGGCTCTGGTGGCGCTCTCGAGCCTCTCCTACCTCGGGCTGGGCACCTCTCCCGGCGAACCGGAGTGGGGCCGGATGCTCGCCGAGAACCAACCGCTGCTATTCGCGAATCCCCTTGGCGTCCTCAGCCCGGGGCTCGCCATCGTCCTCTTCGCGACCGCGGTCACGGTGATCGGCGACTGGGTCTACGACCGGTTCTCATTCAGCGGCAGGACGGGACGGTAGCGATGAGCGAGCGTCTGCTCGAGATCCACGGGCTCCGCGTCGAGTACGTGTCGGGACATACCCGGCGGACGCTCGTCGCCGGAGCCGACCTGCACCTCGACCGTGGCGAGACGATCGCGATCGTCGGCGAGTCGGGCAGCGGCAAGACACTGACGGCGCGCGCGATCATTCGTCTGCTGCCGACCGGCGTCGAGGCGACCGCAGGCGAGATCGAGCTCGTCGGCAAGGACGTGCTGCGCATGAGCGCGCGAGAAGCAGCGCGGTTGCGTGGGAACCGGATCTCGATGATCTTTCAGGATCCGTTTACGATGCTCAACCCGGTTCTGCGCTGCTCTCGGCACCTCGAAGAGGTGCTCAGAAACCGGGCGGATCCGCTGGGGAAGACGGCGGCCAGAGACGAGGCGATCGCGCGACTGGCCGAAGTCGGGATCGACGATCCCACTGCGGCCGACCGTTACCCCTTCCAACTGTCGGGCGGGATGCGGCAGCGTGTCGCCCTCGCAGCTGCGCTCGCGGGAGATCCCGAGCTGCTGATCGCGGACGAGCCGTCGACCGCGCTCGATGTCACGACGCAGGCGGAGATCCTCGATCTCCTGAAGTCCGTCCAGCAGTCGCGAGGAATGGGCCTGATCCTGATCACGCACGATCTGCGCGTGGCGTTCTCGGTCGCCGAGCGCGTTTACGTCCTTTACGCCGGAGCGTTGCTCGAGGCGAGCGACGCGCGTGCGCTCGAGCGGGAGCCGTTGCATCCGTACTCCCTCGGTCTCCTCCTCTCAGAACCGGCAACCGGTTTCCGGCAGGAACGACTTCTTGCGATCGACGGCTCGGTGCCGGCACCTGACGAGGTCGAGGACCAGTGCAGCTTCGCGGCGCGGTGCCGGTGGGCGCAGCCGCTGTGCGTCGCCGAAAGGCCACCGCTCCGCGAGGTGGAGCCCGGGCGCTTCTCGGCGTGCGTCCGTCTCGAGGAGATCCGCGGCGAGATGCAGGGCGTTCGCCGTGAGGTGCGGGCGCCTGCCGCAGCTGCGGAGTCTGCGGCCACAGACGTCGAGCCCTTTCTCGTGGTGCGCGATCTGGAGAAAGTGTTCGCCGGCCGTCAGGGCGCCGGGGTTCGTGCACTCGGTGGCGTGTCGATCACGCTGGGAGCGGGCGAGAGCGTCGGAATCGTCGGCGAATCGGGGTCGGGGAAGACCACGCTCGGTCGTTGCCTCGTCGGTCTCGAGACGCCGACGTCCGGAACGATCCGCATCGACGACCTCGACGCGAGCGATTTCTCGCGGTTGACGCGTGCCGAGCGTGCGCGGTTGCGCCGTAACGTTCAGATCGTCTTCCAGGACCCCTATTCGTCTCTCGACCGCACCGAGACCGTCGGTTCCGCGCTGCGCGAGGTGCTCAAGGTCAACGGCTATCCGGCTGAGAACGTGAAGGCTCGGATCGACGAGCTTCTCGAGCGGGTCGGCCTGCCCTTGGGCTACGCGAGACGTCGGCCGGCCGCGCTCTCCGGGGGCGAGCGGCAACGTGTCGTGATCGCGCGAACGCTCGCGATCGAGCCGAAGCTGATCGTCTGCGACGAGCCCGTGTCGGCACTCGACGTGTCGGTGCAGGCTCAGATCCTCAGCCTGTTCCGGGAGCTGCGCGAGGACTTTGGGCTCAGTTACCTCTTCATCACCCATGACCTCGCCGTCGTCCGCCAGGTGGTCGATCGTGTCTACGTGCTCTATCAGGGGAAAGTCGTCGAAGAAGGGCCCGTCGACGATGTGCTCGACCGGCCGGAACATCCGTACACAAAACGGCTGATCGCTTCGATTCCGCGAGCTGCCGCATGAAACGCAAGGATGTCGTGAATCAAGGTCGGTACTGTCCCGCGACTCGAACGAGGGTTGTTGCTTATGTCATCTGAAGCATCGTCACCGCGTCGTAGCTTGAACGACAAGGCGTACGACCACCTTCGTCAGTCGATCTTGCGCGGCGACCTACCTGTCGGAACGGTGATCGCGGAGAACAAAGTCGCTGACGAGCTCGGGATCTCGAAAACTCCGGTGCGCCAGGCCTTGCAGCTCCTGCGGACGGAGGGCTTGCTGGAAGTCGGCGCTCGCCGCCAGCTCGTCGTCAGGGGCTTCTCTGCCGCACACCGCAACGAGGTTCTCCGCGTCCGCGAAGCGCTGGAAGAGATTGCGGTCGGGACCGCGTGTCGTGTGATCTCGGTGGACGACATCGACCTGCTGCGGCTGACGTTGATGCGCCAGGGGCGCGCGGCGGACGCGTACAACGAAGAAGACTTCCTCGTCCTGGATGAGGAGTTCCACATCCTGATCGCCAAGAGCGCGAATCTGCCGATCGTCGCCAGGCTTCTCGAACAGATGCGCGGCTTCGCACGGATCATGCGCTTGGGCCGCACACAACCGCCCGAGCACTTGCGCGACATTCTCGTCGAGCACACGCGCATCGTCGACGCGATCGAGAACCGAGACGCGGCCGCGGCCCAGGCGGCGCTGCACGAGCACCTGCACCACTGGGACTATCTGCTGGCGCCGCAACCCGAGTCCGCAGCGCCGGCAGACGAATGACGATCACCCGCGTCGACGTCTTCGGTTATGACCTGAGCTACGTCCACGGGCGCTATGTCATGTCAGGCGGGCGCGTGATCGAGACGCTTCCGAGCACTGTCGTGCGGGTGACGACGAGCGAGGG
>JANMWB010000051.1:0-2233 GCA_031393705.1 Thermoleophilia bacterium
TCGATCGGCGTCTACAACTGCAACGGCAAGCTCTACGCGCTCGAGGACCGCTGCTCGCACGACGACGGCCCGCTCTGCGAGGGCGAATGGGACGAAGACATGTGCCGCGTGATCTGCCCGCGCCACGGCTCGGCGTTCGACCTCGAAACCGGCATCCCGTTGTCGCTCCCCGCATACGAGAAGGTCGCGACCTACCCGGTTACGGTCGAGGACGGCATCGTCCAGGTCGAGGTGCTCGAGAAATAGCGACGGAACTCGTTCGCTGCTGGGAGACGACCGACCCCCTCTACCTCGCCTACCACGATGAGGAGTGGGGCCGGCCGGTGCGCGACGAGCGCGGGCTCTACGAGCGGCTCAGCCTCGAAGGCTTCCAGTCCGGCCTCAGCTGGCTGACGATCCTGCGCAAGCGCGAGGGCTTCCGCGCCGCCTTCGAGGGCTTCGACCCCGATCGTGTCGCCAAGTTCGGCGAGCGGGACGTCGAGCGGCTCGTGGCAGATGCAGCGATCGTCCGGCACCGCGGCAAGATCGAGGCGGCGATCGCGAATGCGCGCGCCACGGTCGCGCTGCGGGACTCGGAGCCGCTCCAGGAGCTCTTCTGGAGCTATGCCCCGGCCGAGCACGCGCCGCCGACGGGGAACGGCGACTGGCACGCCTCGACGCCCGAATCGGCAGCCCTGTCGAAGCGGCTGAAGCAGGCGGGCTTCAAGTTCGTCGGCCCGACGACGGTCTATGCGGCCATGCAGGCCTGCGGCGTGGTCAACGACCATCTGGCCGCCTGCTGGGTCCGCGACGCGGTCGAAGCCACACGCGCAACGTGATCTTGCTCGTCCATGGCCTTGGACTCAGCCGTCGCTACTTCGCGCGTCTGGAGCCGCTCCTCCCGGGGGCCCGCGCGATCGACCTGGAGGGAACCTCGCTCGACGAGATGACCGCCTCCGTCGCGCGCGTCGCCGAGCCCGGCACCATCGTCGTCGCGAACTCCCTCGGCACGCAGATCGCGACAGAGCTCGCTGTTCGCTCGCCGGAGTCAGTGCGCGCGCTCGTTCTCAGCGGCCCCACCTGGGACCCGGCGGCGCCGAGCCTTCCCGCCCAGTTCGTGCGCCTGCTCGTAGACAGCTACCGCGAGCAGCCCTCGCTCGTGCCCGTCGCGCTTGCCGACTACGCGCGTCGCGGGCCCTGGCACATTCTCCAAGCGGCCCGCTCGATGTTGCGCCACCCGATGGCCGAACGGCTCGCGCAGGTCTCGGTGCCGGTCGTGGTCGTCCGCGGGAGTGCCGACCCGATCTGCGGGCAACGTTGGGCCGAGCAGTTGGCCGCCGCTCCGGTCGACGGACGTCTCGTCACGGTTCACGGCGCAGCGCACGCCGTCGACTGGTCACATCCCGGCGCCGTCGTCCAGGTCGTCGAGGAAGTGCAGCAGGCGCTCGGCGAACACTGAGGGGGTCTCGACCATCGGGACGTGGGCGGCGTCGTCGATCACCTCCAGCCGGGCCTGGGGGATCGCGCGCTGCCACTCGGCAGCCAATTCGACCGGGATCAGACGGTCGCGCGCCCCCCAGATCAGGAGCGTCGGTGCCGACACGTTGCCCGCGAAGCTCGACCCGGTCGCGAAGAGCGCTCCGTGCAGGAGCGCTTCGGGACCGGTTCGGATCGCATCCTCGGCAATCGTGCGCATCAGGCCAGGGCGCGCGGACAGGAACGTGCGTACGAGGCCCCGCGCGTAGGCCTGGAGCGAGCGCAGCTCGGGCGCGCCGGCCGGCGCGATCAGGACAAGGGCATGGACGAGCTCGGGCCGCTCGACGGCAAGCGAGGCACAGACGAGGCCGCCCATCGAGTGCCCGACGAGCACGACGGGAGCCTCGGCTTCGATCTCGGCGGCGAGCCAGTCCGTCACCCTTTCGGGCCGAAAGTGGCGACCGAAACGTGGGAGATCGAGCAGGCGAGCCTCGCGGCCGCCGAGCAGGGGCAAGACCGCCCGCCACCAGCGCGACGAGGCGGAGAGTCCGTGGACAAAGACGATCGGCACCCGGTCATCGTGGCGGAAATTCTCGATCGCCGGCATCCGTCCTGACCCATCAGATAGATTTCAGCCAACCGCGGAAAGGAGGTGGTCCGGCGTTGGAGATTTCAAGTACGGGCAGTGGAGGTACCAGCTCGTAGAGGCGTGTCCCCGTGACCTGACGGGAATCGTCTAGCCAGCGTGGGGGACTCGCAAACGCGCCGCCTTAACCGG
>JANMWB010000057.1:0-1633 GCA_031393705.1 Thermoleophilia bacterium
AAGAGCGCTGCGGCCCGCTCCAGGCGGCGGGTCAAGAGGTACTGGTGCGGCGTCTCGCCGAACGCGCGACGGAACTCCCGGCTGAAGTGTGCAGAGGAGAGCCGCGCCGCCTGGGCGAGCGCCCGCACGTCGAGCGAATCGAGGTAGCGCGTGTCGATCAGGTCCTTCGCACGTAGCAAATGCCGGCTGGCAGGAACGGTCGCCATCGACCACCAGTATTCCGATTCGGCGACAAAACGCGTGGGAAGCGGCACATCCGGGCACACTCGCAGCGCATGTCCGTTTCCGGCTCCCCTTCTCCGACCCCGCGCGCAGCGCCACGCCGCGTGCTCGAGGACGCGAGCGGCCGCCGCCTGAAGCGGATGCGCTGGGTGGGCCGCCTGACGGCCCTGCTCTTTCTCGTCTGGCTTGCGCTCGTGATCCTCGGCGGCCTGGGCGTCGGCCCGGTCGGGCGGCTCCCGCTCGGGAACGTCCTGCGCCCATCGGCAGGCCCGCCGCCTCTGCGTCACGTACCCAAGCCGGTGGCGCCCACGCCCGCCGACCTCGTGCCGGCTCTGCCCGCACCCGTGCCGGTGCCCTCGACTGCCAAGGCGCCGTCGACGGCGACGACAGCCGCCGCGACGCACGGCAAATCCGCAGTCGCGCCCGGACAGACGAAGACGACTTCGACGAAGACGTCCCCCGGGCACTCGGCCGTCGCGCCCGGCCACACCTCGACCTCGACCACCCACGGGAAGTCCGTGGTCGCGCCCGGGCGCGTCAAGCACACGACGACCACGACGACGACGACCGTGCCGGGCAAGAAGCTCGGGCACGGGAAGAAGCCCTGAGCGCGCTCCGCCGGCGCCGCGTCTGGCGGCCACCAGCGCACTGGCGGCTGCTCGGCTTCTGCCTGCTGGTCGTGTCGGCGCTCATTCTCTTCGAGGGCTTCGCGACGCACACGATCGGCGCGAGCGCCGAACCGCACGACACCCACGGCGCGGCGCCGCTCGCCGGCCTGCGGCCAATCCTGACGCCCGTTGGGGGGAAACTCGTCTCACGCCAGCCGCCGCCCGGCCGGCGCGTCGCGTTGACGTTCGACGACGGCCCCGATCCTCGCTGGACACCACAGATCGCGCACGTGCTGCGCGCCGCACACGCCCCGGCGACGTTCTTCGTCGTCGGCAGCGAAGTCGCGCGGCATCCCGACATCGTCCGGCAACTCGTGCGCGACGGCAACGAGCTCGGCAACCACACGTTCACGCATGTCGCGCTCTCGAACGGGCCCGAATGGCAGCGCCGGTTGCAGCTCGAGCTCTCCGAGGCGGCGATCGTCGGCGTCACGGGCCGCTACACACGCTTGATCCGCCCGCCCTACTCCGCGACGAGTGACGCGGTCACCCCGTCGCAGGAGCGGGCGCTCGCGCGCGTCGCAGCGAATCGGTATCTCGTTGTGCTCGCCAACTTCGACTCCGAGGACTGGAAGCGTGGCCCGGTCGCGACGATCGTGCGCAAGGCGAGCCCGCCCGGCACGACCGGCGGCATCGTGATGTTCCACGACGGCGGCGGCGACCGCTCGAAGACTGTGACCGCCCTGCGGGAGCTGATTCCGCAGTTGCGCGCGCGCGGGTTCCGGTTCGTCACCGTCTCGGAG
>JANMWB010000141.1:0-1720 GCA_031393705.1 Thermoleophilia bacterium
CTCGCCCGGCCAGCGTTCGCGAAGACACCCTGAGCGTCAGGTGCTGCCAGCGGGTCGAACTGGTGTCTGACACCTCGGCTTGGCGCGTCTGGCCGCCGAGCACAACGGTGGTGTCAGACACCTTTGCTCTCACGTGAGCGAGCGTCCTCGCGCCAGAGACCTCGGCTCATCGGCAGAACCCTCGACCCACTGGAGCGAACGGCATAGCCCATTATGAGCCATCCCGGGTTTGACGGAGACTTCGTTGCCAGGGTCTGCCTGGCGGAAGGAGAGGTCTTGTGATGCCGAGGTCGAGGAAGTACCCGGTGGAGTTGTTGGAGCGTGCTACGCGGTTGGTGTTCGAGTCGGGGCGGCCGGTCGCGCATGTCGCTGCTGATCTGGGTGTGCCGTCGGAGACGCTGCGGAAGTACGTGCGCCAGGTCGAGGCGAACGAGGGTCGCCGTACGGACCTGCTTTCGAGCGAGGAGCGCGAGGAGATCCGCAAGCTGCGCCGTGAGGTGTTCGAGCTGCGTCGGACGAACGAGATCTTGAAGGCCGCGAGCGTGTTTTTCGCGGGCGAGCTCGATCCACACCGTCCGAGGTGAGCGTGTTCATCGATGAGCAGCGCGGCCGCTTCGGGGTCGAGCCGATCTGCCGGACCCTGGGCGTGTCGGCGTCCGCGCACTACCAGCGTGCGACCGGTGAGCGTTCCGCCCGCCGGGTCGAGGACGAGCGGCTGCTCGAACGGATCCGCGAGCTGCACCGGCGCAACTACTTCGCCTACGGCTCCTGGCGGATGTGGAAGGCACTTGGGCGTGCCGGTGAGCCTGTCGGCCGCGGCCGAGTCGAGCGGCTGATGCGCACCAACGGCATCCAGGGCGCCAAACGGCGCGGCAAGCCGTGGCGGACCACGTCTGCGAACCGGGATGCCTATCGGCCCGCGGATCTCGTCGAGCGTGACTTCAGCGCGAGCCGGCCGGACGAGCTCTGGTTCGCCGACTTCACCTACCTGCGCTGCTGGGAGGGCGTCGTCTATTTCGCGTTCGTGATCGACGCCTACAGCCGTGCGATCGTCGGCTGGCAGTTCGCGACGCACATGCGCACCGACCTCGTCCTCGACGCCTTGCGGATGGCGCTCGCCCAACGCGGCGCGGGAGCCGACGTCGCGCTCGTCCATCACAGCGACGCCGGCAGCCAGTACACCTCGTTCGACTACACCCAGACCCTTGACGACCACGGCGTGCTCGCCTCGATCGGCTCGGTCGGGGATGCATTCGATAACGCGACCGCGGAGAGCTTCGTCGACAGCTTCAAGACTGAGCTGATCCGCGACCGTGTCTGGCGCACCCGAACACAGCTCGAGCTCGCCGTCGTCGAGTACGTCGCCTGGTTCAACAACGAGCGCCTCCATACCTCACTCGCAGGCATCCCGCCGGCCGAGTTCGAACAGCAGCATGCAAGACGCTAGGTTCCAGAGACCGCCCCTCTTGACGAAAAGAGGGAACCAATCAAAACAGCCTCCGCGAAACCCGGGAGGGCTCAGATCGAAAGACGTTCGAGAGGTTGCTTGCGGTCTGGAACGGCGAGGCCGACCTCGGCGAGTTGGACATGCTGGTGTCGCCGACCTATCGCGGCCATCTCGGGTCAAGCGAGCGCGGCGCCTCGCCCAGTTGAGGCAGGACATCGCCGCCTATCGGGAGCGCGTGCCGGATGTGCGGTTTCGGGTGGAGCACCAGTTCGG